>NZ_JBHYPE010000062.1:0-35259 GCF_042746015.1 Streptomyces sp. NPDC058773 | reverse complement strand
GGGGGGGGGGGGGGGGGGCGGGGGGGGTGGGTCCGCTTTGGCTCTTTTCCCCCCCCACCCCCCACCCCTCCGCCCCCACCACCTCCCGTAGGTGAGGGGACCCCACCCCAGTGGGGGTGATGAAAAACAAAAAACCAGCACCCGCCGCCGCACCACGACACGGCCGAACTACTGGTCTTTAACAACTCCCCCACCGGACGGGGGCCGCCATCCGAACGGGAGGGGGCGGGCCGGAGGGGGCTGTGTTGTGGACGTAAAGCGAAGCAGTCCACAACACAGGCCCCGGAGGACCGGACCCGGCACCCACCACACAGCAGAGCGGCCCCCCAAACACACCCCACCCCCGCCGACAGGCGAAAAACAGAAGAGGTACGGCGGGCCACCCGACAACGTGGGAATGAGCCCCCAGCGCTTAGCTGTGGCCGAGCTCCTCGGCCGGGCCCGTTTCCTCGACGGACCCACCGTCCCGCTCAGGCCGCAACGCCAACGGCTCGACAACCGTCTCGTCCACAACCGGCGCGGCAGGCCGCGGCGGTTTCGGCATGACGGCCGCCTCGGAGTGCGCACCGCACCCGTACGCGAGGGACACCACCCGGCCGTCCGCCGGGGAGAACTCGTTGGCGCAGACGCCGAACGCCTGGCCCAGGGAGCCGGGCAGCGGGCTGAGGAAGCCGCAGGTCACGCAGGTGGCGGGGGCCGCCTGGGCCATCGCGGTGCGGGCTCCGTAGGCCTCTTCCCAGCGGTCGGCGGCGGTGTGCAGACCGTAGCGGGAGAGCACCCGGGCGCGGCGCATGCCCAGTTCCTCGGCGACCGCCGCGATGCTGCCGCGCCGGGGTGCGGGCTGGACCGCGGGCGAGCCGGGGAGGACGTCCGCCTCCTCGGAGTCGGCGACCTCGGCGGCCATGCCCTCGGCGACGGGGGAGTTCGGCGGCGGGCTGTCCTCGTCGCTGAAGCCGGGCTCCAGCCGCAGGTCGTCGGCCTCGGTGGGCAGCAGGTCGCCGGGCCCCATGTCGCCGGGGCGCAGCCGCTCGCTCCACGGCACCCACTCCGGCGCGAGGAGGGCGTCGGGGCCGGGCAGCAGCGCCACCTCGGCGAGCGTGACGATCTTGGCGCGGGAGGCGCGGGTGACCGTCGCGGCCCAGCGCCAGCCCCGGTAGCCGGGCTCGTTGGAGGCGAAGAGGTGGGTGACGACGCGGTCTCCGTCGGCGACGGCGTCGATGTGCTCGCCGACCATGCCGGGCAGTGCGGCTTCCTCCACGGCCGCCCGCGCGAGGTCGACCGCCTCGGCGCACAGGCGGTCAGGGGTACGGCTTCGCATCGCAGCACTCACAAGAATCGATTCTCTCTTCCACGCCGTCTCACGAGTGCGCCGGCCGGAGCCGTCCTTGTCCTGTCCGGACGACCGGCGGTGCAGGGGCGGGCGGAGCGGACCGGTGGACCGCGTCGACGTCCGCGCCCAGCCGTTTCGGTCGAGCGCACCTCTTACGTCCCATTCTGCGGGATCGCGCCGAGGCACGCGGCCAAGAACGACCGCCGGTGGCGCGCTACACACGCTACCCCTTCAACGGTGGACGACCCCTCGGCGGGAGCGGCAAATGTCCCCGGCCGCGCGCACGGGCCGGGACGCCTCGCGCGGCAGGGGGGAGAAAGTGCCCTCCCCTGGGCGAGTTGGGGCACTATGACCGGGTGGCTGCCGCACGGGCATCGAAAGTGTCGAGCACATCAGGGACGTCGTCACGGGTCTCGCGCGCATCGACGCGCCGCGGGGACGGGACGGGCCGGGTCCGCCGGGCCGGCCGGACCGTCGGCCGGGCGCTGCACCGGCCGTTCACCGGTGCGGCACGCCGGGTGCGGCGCGCCACGCATGCGCACGGCGCCGGGGAATCGGGCCTGGGCAAACTGATCGAGCTGCATGCGGTGAACTCCGCGGGCGACGTGATGATCACCGTCGCGCTGGCCTCGACGGTGTTCTTCTCGGTGCCGACAGGCGAGGCACGGGGCCGGGTCGCGCTGTATCTGGCGGTGACGCTGGCGCCGTTCGCGCTGCTCGCGCCCGTGGTCGGGCCGCTGCTGGACCGGGTGCCGCACGGCCGGCGGGCGGCGATGGCGGCGTCGATGCTGGCGCGGGCACTGCTGGCGCTGACGATGTCCGGCGCGGTCGCCACCGGAGGGCTCCAG
Organism: Streptomyces sp. NPDC058773; assembly: GCF_042746015.1. Classification (NCBI taxonomy): domain Bacteria; kingdom Bacillati; phylum Actinomycetota; class Actinomycetes; order Kitasatosporales; family Streptomycetaceae; genus Streptomyces; species Streptomyces sp. NPDC058773. Next base: position 33,081 of record NZ_JBHYPE010000062.1, on the reverse strand, counting down.
CTGTATCCGGCCGCGCTCGGGGTGCTGGTGGCGTCGAAGGCGTACGGGGTGGTCCGCAGCGCGGTGGTGCCGCGGCTGCTGCCACCGCGGATCTCGCTGGTCAGGGCCAATTCGCGGGTGACGCTCGCGGGGCTGCTGGCGACCGGGGCGGCGGGCCCCGCGGGCGCCGGACTGCATCTGATCGGGCCGAGCTGGCCGCTGTACGGGGCGTTCGTGGTGTTCGTGGCCGGTACGGTCCTGTCGCTCTCGCTGCCGCACAAGGTCGACTCGGCGAAGGGTGAGGGCCGGGCCCGGCTGGCGTCCCGGGACGCGGCCCGGGAGGCGGGCGGCGGCCAAAAGGCCGGACTGCGGACCGTCGGGCCGTCGGTGCTGCACGGTCTGCAGGCCAATGCCTGTCTGCGGGCGCTCTCCGGTTTCCTGACGTTCTTCCTGGCCTTCCTGCTGCGGGAGCATCCACTGGGCGGGCTGGGGCCGGCGGCCTCGCTGGGCCTGGTGGTGGTCGCGGCCGGGACCGGCAATGCGCTGGGGACGGCGGTCGGCGCCTGGCTGAAGGCCCGCGGGCCGGAGCGGATCATCGCCGCGATGCTGGCCCTGGCGCTCTGCGCGACGCTGCTCGCGGCGGTGTTCTACGACGTGGTGGCGGTGGTCGTGGTGACCGCGGCGGCGGCCGCGGCGGGGCTGTGCCAGGCGCTGGCGAAGCTGTCGTTGGACGCGATGATCCAGCGCGATGTGCCGGAGGAGGTGCGGACCTCCGCGTTCGCCCGGTCCGAGACGGCGCTGCAGATGTCGTGGGTGGTGGGCGGCGCGATCGGGATCTCGCTGCCGCTGATCGGCACGGTGGGGATGGCGGTGGCCGCGGGGCTGGTGGCGCTGGGCGTGGTGCTGGCCGGGCGGGGGCTGCTGAGTGCGGCCGGGCGGGGCGGTACCCGCAGCGCCCGGGTGGCCTGACCGGCGACGGGCAACGCGGCACGCCGCACCCGGGGGTGGCGTGAGCTGAGGCGCCAGATAGCCTGCCCGTATGACCGCTGCGTTGATCTCCTGGGGCAAGGGCCGCCGTGCCGCTGCCGCCATCGGTGCCGTGTCCCTGGGTCTCATCACCCTCTCCGCCTGCGAGAAGCCGACCGCGCTCGCGACCGTGACCGTCGGTCCGTCGACGGTGACGGCCGAGGCCACGCCCGGCTGCGACGGTGACGGGAAGGTCCTTTCCAAGAAGGACGTCACGGCCTGCCTGACCAAGAAGGGCGGCAAGACGATCACCGTGCACCCCGGTGAGAAGGTGCGCGTCGGCGTCGACCCCGAGGTCGCCAAGTCCGGCTGGATCGTCATCGGCGCCGGCCCCGTCATGCGCGAGCCCAGCAAGCAGACGTACCGCAGCTTCGACGCGGACACGCTCTTCATGCAGCAGAACCCGCAGACCGGCCAGACCACGTACTCCAAGGACGTCACCCTCCAGGTCGCCGAGCTCGGCGCGGGTGAGGGCCCGAAGACCATGTGGCACTTCACACTGAAGCAGGAGAACTAGGGCCCGCGGGCCGGATGATGCGCATCCTGGTCGTCACGGCGGTGGCCGCCGAGCGCGACGCGGTGTGCGCCGCGGCGGGTCCCGGCGACGGAGCGGCACTGCCCGGCGGCCTTGAACTGCGGCGGGCACCGGACCTTCCGGTGGCGCTCGACGCGCTGGCCGCCGGTGTCGGTCCGGCCGCCGCGGCCGCCGGCACGGCCACCGCGCTGACCGCCGCCGCGCTGGCCGGCCGGCCGTACGACCTGGCCGTCTCGGCCGGTATCGGCGGCGGCTTCGCCCCCGGCGCCCCGCTGGGTTCGGTGGTGGTCGCGGACGCGATCGTCGCGGCCGACCTCGGCGCCGAGACACCCGAGGGCTTCACCCCGGTCACCGAACTCGGCTTCGGGACGGTCGCGCACCGCCCCGACCCGGCGCTGGTGAAGGCCGTCGCGGCGGCGGCCGGTGCGCAGGCCGGCACCGTCGTCACCGTCTCGACGGTCACCGGCAGCGCGGCCCGCGCCGCCGAGCTGGCGGAGCGTCATCCCGGGGTGCTGGCCGAGGCGATGGAGGGCTTCGGGGTCGCCGAGGCGGCCGCCGCGCACGGCGTGCCCGTACTGGAGCTCCGTACGATCTCCAATGCCGTCGGGCCCCGCGACCGCGCCGCCTGGCGCATCGGCGACGCGCTCGCCGCACTCACCGGCGCCTTCCGTACGCTTCCCGGAGCCCTGACGGCCACCGCCGGGGCCGCTCCGGAGCCTCGTCCTTGAGGAGGACCCCGTGACCCGGCCGCTGAACATCGCGTACTCGCCGTGCCCGAACGACACCTTCGTGTTCGACGCGCTGGCGCACGGGCGCGTCCCGGCCGCGCCGGAGCTGGCGGTCACCTTCGCCGACATCGACCTCACCAACGGCATGGCCGAGCGCGGTGAGTTCGATGTGCTGAAGGTGTCGTACGCGGTGCTGCCGTGGGTCCTGGAGGAGTATGCGCTACTGCCCTGCGGCGGGGCGCTGGGGCGCGGCTGCGGGCCGCTGGTGCTGACCCGGGAGCAGGGCGCGGCCGCGGATCTGGCGGGCAAGACGGTCGCGGTGCCCAGTGAACGGTCCACCGCGTATCTGCTGTTCCGGCTGTGGGCGGCGGCCGAGGTGCCGGGCGGGGTCGGGGAGATCGTGGTGCTGCCGTTCCACGAGATCATGCCGGCCGTGCGCGACGGCAAGGTCGACGCGGGCCTGGTCATTCACGAGGCGCGCTTCACGTACGGCAACTACGGCCTGTCCTGCCTGGCCGACATGGGCGAGCACTGGGAGCTCACCACCGGTCTGCCGATCCCGCTCGGCGCGATCATCGCCAAGCGGTCGCTGGGCGGGCCGACGCTGCGCGCGCTCGCGGCGGCGATCCGCGGCTCGGTCCTGATGGCCTGGGACGATCCGGAGGCCTCCCGGCCGTACGTCCTGGAGCACGCCCAGGAGATGGACCCGAAGGTCGCCGACCAGCACATCGGGCTGTACGTCAACGAGTTCACCGCCGACCTCGGCGAGGACGGCTATGCCGCGGTACGCGGGCTGCTCACCCGCGCCGCGGCCGAGGGGCTCGTTCCGCCCCTCGGCCGCGCTGCGCTGAACTTCGTGTGAGCCGATCCGGGTGGTCAGGTCTCCCGTCGGCCGTCAGACGTCCAGCTGGTCGGCGACGGCGCGCAGCATTCCGGCGATCTTGGCGCCGTGCACCTTGTCGGGGTAGCGGCCGCGCTCCAGCTGCTGGGTGACGTTCTCCAGGAGGGTGGTGAGGTCCTGGACGATCGAGGCGAGTTCATCGGGCTTGCGGCGCTGGGCCGCGGCCACCGAGGGTGCGGGGTCGAGCAGGGTCACGGTCAGCGCCTGATCGCCGCGCTGGCCGGCGACCACGCCGAATTCGACGCGCTGGCCGGGCTTGAGGGCGGCCACGCCGTCGGGCAGCACCGACGAGTGCACAAAGACGTCACCGCCGTCATCGCGGGAGAGAAAGCCGAAGCCCTTCTCACTGTTGAACCACTTGACCTTGCCGGTAGGCACGTCTGTCCTCGTCCTCGTACTCGTTGGAAAGAAACGTTGAAATCTGGAGCCGGGTCTACTGCGGAACTGCGGGTCTCCCCGTCCGGGGTGAAGCCGGGCGGAAAGGTCTGGATAGCAATGCAGCGGGCCGCAGGACCCGCCACCCCAAGGCTAATGGTCCCGGGGCCGGTGACAAGACGCCGCCGGGTGGATGCTCTCTGCTTCTGGCCCGGACTTACCCTGGTCAGGTGTCTGACGAAACTCCCCGTGCCGGGGATCTGCTGGTCCGAATCGGCGCGATCATGTTCCTAGTTGGCGCGGTGGCCACTCTCGCCACCGTGGCCCCGCTGTTCCTCGGGACCGATCCGCTGCCGTCCGTTTTCTACGGCGTGTGCATGCTCATGGGCGCCGGTTTTGTCGTCGCGGCGGCCGGAGTGATCCGTTCCGTTGTCGCGCAGCGCCGTCAGGTCGCCGCGGCCGCGCCCCCGTCCGCGTCCTCGGCCACATAGCGCGCCAGCCAGGACGGGAACTCCGTCAGGTCGCCGAGCACCACCTCGGCGCCGGCCGCGCGCAGTTCCGTGGCGGCGCACGGGCCGGTGGCGACCGCGACGGAGAGTGCGCCGGCGGTGTGCGCCCCGACGATGTCGCCGATGTGGTCGCCGACGTAGACCTGTGCGCGGTACCGGCGCAGCGCCTCGGCCTTGCCCTCCGCCCACAGGGAGCCGACGAGGGCGTCCGCGTCGAGCCCGAGGTGCGCGAGGTGCAGTTTGGCGTTGGGCTCGTGTTTGGCGGTCACCACGATGGCCTTGCCGCCCGCGGCGTGGACCGCGTCGAGGGCCTCCCGGGCGCCGGGCAGAGCGGTCGTCGCCGCGACCGCGTGGTCCGGATACAGCGCACGGTAGAGGTCGGCGGTCTCCGCCACCCGCTCCGCGGGGAACCACCGGCTGATCTCCTCCTCCAGCGGCGGTCCCAGTCGGCTGACGGCGAGGTCGGCGTCGACGAAGGTGCCGGTGCGGGCGGACAGCTCACGGTAGGCGGCCCTGATGCCGGGGCGGGAGTCGATCAGCGTCATATCGAGGTCGAAGCCGACCGTCAGGGGGTGCGCAGCCATGCCCGCCATTGTGCCTGCGGTGGTTTCCGGGTCGCCCGGCCCGGTCCGCCATGGCCGTTGACCGGTCCGCCATCGCCCCGGCCCGGTCCGCCGCGCGCCGCTCACCCCGGCGTCCGCCGCATCCGCCACACCAGGAACAGTGCCGAGGCGACGGCCGCCACCCGGACCACTCCCGGCAGGCCGTCCAGGATCTCCTGCCCCAGCCGGCCCTGGGCGAGGGGCTCGCCCCACCGCCCGTCGAACCGGCCCCACAGCCACACCACCAGCCCGCCGACGACGGTGCCCGGCACCCCGAGCGCCGCGAACTTGGCCTCCGCGCGGCTCAGCCGCCGGGAGACATAGGCGAGCCCCCAGCCGCCCGCCAGCGCGAGCCACGACCCCAGTGCCGCACCGGCCACCAGCAGCAGTACGGCCAGCGTCAGGACCGGGCTGAGCGGCGCCCGCGCGGGCGCGGCCACGATCTCGTCCGCGGCCTCGGCCACGTCCGGGGGCACGGGGGCGGCGGGCGGGCGGCCCAGCGCACGCCGCAGCATCCGGCGCAGCGGACGCTCCGCCGCCGCGCTCCCGTCCGCGCCCTCTCCGGCGTCCCCGTCGGCCCCGTCCGCGCCGTCCTTCGTCAGGGACAGCGGCGCCTCGCCCTCGGGCCGGTCCCACATCTCCGGGATCTCGATCCCGCCGACGAACCCGGGCACGGTCTCCCCCGGCCCGAACGGCGCCGGCTCCACCCGCCACCAGTCCGGCGCGTCCCCGGCGTCCCCCAGCTCGTCGGCGCCGGCCAGATGCGGCGGCAGGCCGACCGCCGGCGCGGGGTCCGGTGCCGCGTCGCGCGGGGCGGGGACCGTACCGCCCCCGGGGTCCTTGCCGCGGCCGGCGGCTTTGCCCAGCAGGCCGCTGCGCGCGGCCAGGCCGGTGAGCTTGTCGCGGGCGCCGGTCCGGTGCCGGGGCGGCTCGGCGGGACGCGCTCCCAGCGGTACGGCGGGTCCGTGGCCAGGGGCGGGCCCGGCGGCCGGCTCCGGGCCGCTCCACGACGCGCCCGGCACCCGGTCGTCCGCGCTCCCCGCGGCCGCGACCACCGCCTCCGGCGTCCCCAGCCGGGCCAGCAGCCGCTTCACACCGGGCACCGAATCGGCCCGGTCGCCGTCGATCTCGGCGCGGAGCCCGGTCACCAGCCGCATTCTGGTGGCGGCGGGCAGTCCCCGCTGCTGGGCCAGGTCGCCGACCCGGCTCAGATAGTCAAAGACGAGCTGATCACTCTCGATCCCCACGAAATCCCCTGCGGCGTCCGCTGGTTGCTGCCCCGACGGTACCGCCTCGGCCGCCGGGCGGGCCGGAGGCGGCCGGGGGCGGGCGCAGCGGGTCTCTTCCGGTCCGGGCCGGGCCCGGGGTCCACCGTGCGGCCGCAGGCTCCCCCGCCCTCCCCGGCCCCGCTAACGTAGGACGAATGACCGGTACACCCCGCACCCTCGCCGAGGAGCTCAGGACCCGCCCCGACGGTGGGCTCGTCGGGCTGCTGCGGGCACGGCCCGACCTGCTGAATCCGGTGCCGGGCGATGTCACCCAGCTCGCGACCCGGGCCGGGACGCGGGCGTCGGTGGTCCGCGCCGTGGAGCGGCTCGACCGGTTCGTGCTGCAGACCGCGGAGGCGCTGGCGGTGGCGCCCGACCCGTGCCCGTACGACACGCTGGCCGCGCTGATGGCCGGGGACGCCGGGGACCCGGCGGTCGCCGCCGAGCTGCCCCGGGCGGTGACCGAGCTGCGGGCACAGGCGCTGGTGTGGGGCCCGGACGACCGGCTGCGGCTGGTGCGGACGGCCCGTGAGCTGCTCACGCCGAGCGCCGCGCACCCCTCGCCGACCGGTCTGGGCCCGACCGTCGCCGAGGCCATGGCCGGGATGTCGCCGGGCCGGCTGCAGGAGATCATCGCCGCGGCCGGGCTGCCCACCACCCACGACCCGGTGACCGCGGTCGCCGCGCTCGGCGCGCTGTTCGCCGACCGGGACCGGATGGCGGCGCTGCTCGACACCGCGCCCGCCGAGTCCGTCGCCGTCCTCGACAAGCTGCTGTGGGGCCCGCCCTACGGCGGGGTCACCGAACATCCGGCCCCGCATCTGCAATGGCTGCTGGACCGGGGGCTGCTGGTCCCGGCGGGTGCCCGGAACGTCGTCCTGCCGCGGGAGGCGGCGCTGCATCTGCGGGGCGGCCGCGCCCATCACACCCCCGAGCCGGTCCCGCCCGCGCTCGCCCCCGCCACGGAACGCGATCCACAGCTTGTGGACAACGCCGCCGCGAGCCAGGCGTTCACCGCGCTCGCGACCGTCGAGGAGCTGCTCAAGGAGTGGGACCTGGGCGGCCCCGCCGTACTCCGCGCCGGCGGGATGAGCGTCCGCGACCTCAAGCGGACCGCCACCGCCCTGGACACCACCGAGCAGCTCGCCGCCTTCTGGCTCGAACTCTCCTACGCGGCCGGGCTGATCGCCTCCGACGGCGAGGCCGACGAGCGGTTCGCGGCCACCCCGGCCGCCGAGGAGTGGCTCCAGCAGCCCGACCACGAGCGCTGGGCGGCGCTGGCGGCCGGCTGGCTCGCCGCGACCCGCGCCCCCGGCGTGGTCGGCACCGCCGACCCGAAGGGCCGCACACTCGCCGCCCTCGGCCCGCACCTCGACCGCTCCCCCGCCCCCGAGGTCCGCCGCCGCGCGCTCACCCTGCTCGCCGGGCTGCCGCCGGGCACCGCCGTCCCGGCGACGGCGGTGCTCGGCCGGCTGCGGTGGGAGCGTCCGCTGCGCGGCGGCGCACCGGCCACGGGCCAGGCGCCGGCCGCCGACGGTGCCGCGCCCGCCGACGACCTCCGCTCGCGGCTCGCCCAATGGGCCCTGGACGAGGCCGAGTTGCTCGGGGTGACCGGCCGCGGCGCGCTCGCCACCCACGGCCGCAGCCTGCTCGACGGCGCACCGGACGGCACCGCCCCCGCTCCCGCCGAGACCGCCGCCGCCGCGGCCCGCGCCGCCGCCCTGCTCGCCCCGCTCCTGCCCGAGCCCGTCGACCACGTCCTCCTCCAGGCGGACCTGACCGCCGTCGCGCCCGGCCCGCTGCGCCGCCCGCTCGCCGAGGCGCTCGGGGCGCTCGCCGACATCGAGTCCAAGGGCGGCGCGACGGTCTACCGCTTCACCCCCGGCTCCGTACGCCGCGCCCTGGACGGCGGCCGTTCCGCCGCCGAGCTGCAGGAGTTCCTCGCCACCCACTCGCGCACCCCGGTTCCGCAGCCGCTCGCCTACCTCATCGACGACGTGGCCCGTAAGCACGGGCAGCTGCGGGTCGGCGCGGCCGGGGCCTATGTCCGCTGCGACGACGACGCGCTGCTCTCCGAGATCCTCGCGGACCGCCGCACCGCCCCCCTCCGGCTGCGCCGGCTCGCCCCGACCGTGCTCGCCGCTCAGACCGCCCCCGACCAACTCCTCGACGGGCTGCGGGCGATGGGCTACGCCCCGGCCGCCGAGTCGGCCACCGGGGACGTGCTGGTCGCCCGCGCCGACTCCTACCGGACCCCGCCGCGCACCGCCCCCGTCCCGGTCCCCGACGGCCCGCCGTGCCCCGACCCCACCCTGCTCGCGGCGGCGGTCCGCGCCATCCGCGCCGGCGACCTCGCGGCCACCGCGGAACGCAAGCCGGTCCGGGCGCCCGCCCCGGCCCCCGGCGCCTTCCCCCGCACCACCTCCGCCGAGACCCTCGCCACGATGCAGGCCGCGGTGCTGACCAACTCCGCGCTCTGGATCGGCTATGTCAACGCCGACGGCGCCGCCAGCCAGCGCGTCATCGCCCCCGTACGGGTCGAGGGCGGCTTCGTGACGGCCTACGACCACACCGCGGACGAGGTCCGTACGTATCCGCTGCACCGCATCACCGGTGTGGCGGAGCTGGCGGACGACTCGGTCTGAGGAGCGGGCGGGCGCGGCGTGCCGGTGCCCCGGCCGCCGTTCCGTGACGGCCGGGGCACCGGCGGGATCGAGCACTCCGCGACCGGGATCAGGAACGCCCCGGTGGGATCAGGTATGCCGCGGCGGGATCAGCGCGGCCAGCCGCAGTGGACATGGGTGGCGTGTCCGGCGTCGCCCGGCCCGAGGACCTCGGTGGCGCCGAGCTTCCGGCAGGCGGCCATCAGGTTCCGGTGCGGGGCGCCGCGGCCGATGTGGCGGCCGTTGATGTGGGTGAGGTCGAAGGCTGTCCCGGCGTAGTGCCGGGAGCGGCTGCTGTGGTCGCCGCCGACGAGTTCGGAGACCGCGATCCGGTAGCCGTATCGGTTCCGCAGCTTCAGCATCCCGTTGAGCATCCGGGCGTCCAGGGCGACCCGGCGGTTCGGCCGGTCGCCCCAGGGGCTGGTCAGCGCGCCCTTCCCGTGGGAGGTGTCGACGAGATTCTGCCGGGCGGTGGACCCGGCGTGCCGGCCGCCGACGTGGGCGGTGGCCGGGGTGATCCCCTTCGTGGCCAGGATCTGCTTCGCCAGGACGGCCCTGTTGGCGGGGGCCGGGGCGGCGGTGGCGGAGGAGGTGGCCGCGAGGCCCAGCACGGCGGCGAGCGCGGTGCCGGCCGCGGTACAGGCAAGGGCGGTACGTCCCCGAACGGGTGATGTCAGACGCATGGTTGCTTCCCTCGTTTCGTTGCTGCACGGGTTCGTCGGTCCCCGCCGCTCCCGCATTCGCCCAGGCCGGAGCACCCCTTGGGCAGGGGTGGGTGGAAGCGGAGGGTGCGCGGCCCGATCGGCGGCGCCCCTCAACGATGCAGCAATGACCGGGGACTTCACTACGATCTGCCGGGCTCCGGCTGATGCATCCATGCAGCGGCCCGATGCACCGCGTTGACCTGCGGTTATGCAGCCGTACGCGGACGAGCGCGACGGCTGAGGACACTCGAACGCCCCGGGGGAAGCATGACGGGACCAACCGGACCGGACCGGGACACGGTCCGCGCGCTGGCGGAACTGCTCAGATCGTGGTGGGAGTTGTCGGCGCGGGACGGCCGTCCGAAGCCCACCCAGCAGTCACTGGCCGGCCGTCTGGGTATCGACCAGACCACCCTCTCCCGCTATCTGAACCCCCGTCACCCCTCCACCGCGCCGCTGCGGACCGTCGAGCTCCTCCACACCGCGCTGCGCGCACCGGCCGCCGACCTCCCCCGGGCCCGCGCCCTGGCCGAGGCGGCCGCCACCGGAGCGGCCCGCACGTCGGCCCGCCCGGCCGTGGGCCCCCCGGCTCCCGAAACACCGGCTCCCGAGCCGCCGGCCACCGGACCGCAGCCCCTCGTCCCCGTCACTGTCCCCGCCCCCTTCGCCGTCCCGTCCACCGCTCCGGTCCCGGAGCCGCCCGCGGCCGACGAGATTCCCGTGGCCCGGCCGGCGCCCGCGCCCCCGCCCCACCACACCCCCGTCACCCGGGCCGCCCGCACCGCCCTCGCCTTCCTCGCCGTCCTCACGCTCGGCGGCGGTATCGGCCTCGGCTGGAGCGCGTTCGTCCACCGCACCGGCCAGGACGGGCCGCCGGTCGCCGCCGCGGCCGCCCCGACGGACCCCACGGCCTCCGCCTGGCCGCTGGCCCGCCGCGGCGATCTGCTGTGGAAGGCCCGCACCGTCCAGTACCTGCTGCAGGCGCACCACTATGCCGTCGAGGCCGACGGCGACTTCGGGACCAGGACAGCGGCCGCCGTGAAGCGGTTCCAGGCCGCCCACGGTCTGCTCGTCGACGGCAAGGTGGGCCGGCAGACCTGGCCGCACCTGGTCATCCGGGTCGATGCGCAGAACGCCCCGAAGCAGGCGGTCGTGGCCCTCCAGTACCTGCTCGACCACAGCGGCACCGCCACCGACATCACCGGCATCTTCACCCCGTCCACCGCCCGCTCCCTGGAGACCTTCCAGCGCACCCGTTCCCTCCCCGTGACCGGCGTCGCCGACCTCGCCACCTGGCGCACCCTCCTCGCCTCGCAGGGTCCCGCCGTACACCGCTGACGGTCGCTGCGGCGATGGGGCACACTGGACGTTTGGCCGTATGTGCGGCCGGGACCACGGTCGTGATCAACGGCCGGGCCTGTGGCCGGTACCGGCGACCGCAGGCCGGGAAGCGAAAGGCGAGGCGTGTGAACGGACCCCTCATCGTCCAGAGCGACAAGACGCTGCTGCTGGAGGTGGACCATGAGCTGGCGGACGCCTGCCGGCGGGCCATCGCGCCCTTCGCCGAGCTGGAGCGGGCGCCGGAGCACATCCATACGTACCGGGTGACGCCGCTGGGGCTGTGGAACGCGCGGGCCGCCGGGCACGACGCCGAGCAGGTCGTGGACGCGCTGGTGCAGTTCTCGCGGTATCCGGTGCCGCACGCCCTGCTCGTCGACATCGCCGAGACGATGTCCCGCTACGGGCGGCTGACGCTGGTCAAGCACCCCGCGCACGGTCTCGTGCTGACCACCACCGACCGCCCGGTGCTGGAGGAGATCCTGCGGTCGAAGAAGGTGCAGCCGCTGGTCGGGGCGCGGCTCGATCCGGACTCGGTGGTGGTGCACCCGTCGGAGCGCGGGCAGATCAAGCAGACCCTGCTGAAGCTGGGCTGGCCGGCCGAGGACCTGGCCGGTTACGTCGACGGTGAGGCGCACCCGATCGAGCTGCGCGAGGACGGCTGGGCACTGCGGCCCTACCAGCAGCAGGCCGTGGAGGGCTTCTGGCACGGCGGCTCGGGTGTCGTCGTGCTGCCGTGCGGTGCGGGCAAGACCCTGGTCGGGGCGGGCGCGATGGCGCAGGCCAAGGCCACCACCCTGATCCTGGTGACGAACACGGTCTCGGCCCGGCAGTGGAAGCACGAGCTGGTGAAGCGGACCTCGCTGACCGAGGACGAGATCGGCGAGTACAGCGGGACGAAGAAGGAGATCCGGCCGGTCACCATCGCCACGTACCAGGTGCTGACGACCAAGCGGAAGGGCGTCTACCCGCACCTGGAGCTGTTCGACTCCCGGGACTGGGGCCTGGTCGTCTACGACGAGGTGCATCTGCTGCCCGCCCCGGTCTTCAAGTTCACCGCCGACCTCCAGGCCCGGCGGCGGCTGGGGCTGACCGCGACGCTCGTACGGGAGGACGGCCGGGAGTCGGATGTCTTCTCGCTCATCGGGCCCAAGCGGTTCGACGCCCCGTGGAAGGAGATCGAGGCGCAGGGCTACATCGCCCCGGCGGACTGTGTCGAGGTACGGGTCAATCTGACCGAGTCGGAGCGGCTGGCGTATGCGACGGCCGAGACCGAGGAGAAGTACCGCTTCTGTGCGACCACGGCCAGCAAGCAGTACGTGACCGAGGCGCTGGTGCGCCGCCATCAGGGCGAGCAGACGCTGGTCATCGGGCAGTACATCGACCAGCTGGACGAGCTGGGCGAGCATCTGGACGCCCCGGTGATCAAGGGCGAGACCACCAACGCGCAGCGCGAGAAGCTCTTCGACGCGTTCCGTGAGGGCGAGATCTCGGTGCTGGTGGTCTCCAAGGTCGCGAACTTCTCCATCGACCTCCCGGAGGCGACGGTCGCGATCCAGGTGTCCGGCACCTTCGGCTCCCGCCAGGAGGAGGCCCAGCGGCTCGGACGGGTGCTGCGCCCCAAGGCGGACGGGCACGAGGCGCGCTTCTATTCGGTCGTCGCCCGCGACACCATCGACCAGGACTTCGCGGCGCACCGCCAGCGCTTCCTGGCCGAGCAGGGGTACGCGTACCGGATCGTGGACGCGGACGAGCTGCTGGCGGCGGACGAGGACGTCTGACCTGCCCCGGCCGGGGGGCCGGGCCGGCCTGCGCCGCAGGGCTCAGGCCGCCGGGGCCGCACCGGCCGGCTCCCGGGCGGCGCGCGGCGCGGGCAGGCCGCCGCCCGGCGCCGCCGGCGGCCGCCGGGTCCACCAGATCACCGCCGCCAGCATCGCCAGCCCGAGCAGCGGATACGGGGACGCGAACGGCTGCTGCCACCAGGGGATCCGCAGATCGAGGTCGCCGGTGTGCGGGACGATCCACAGCGAGCGGGCGGTGAAGGCCAGGGTGACGGCGGCCGGCAGCGCCCTGCGCCAGGGATTGCGCCGGGTGCGGGCGGCGAGCGCGATCAGCAGCGGCACGCACCAGACCCAGTGGTGGGACCAGCTGATCGGCGAGACCAGCAGCGCCGTGACGGCCGTGCACAGCACGCCCCAGGAGTCCAGGCCGCGGCGGAGAAAGACCCGGCGGGCGGCCCACAGCCCGGCCGCCGCGGTCAGCAGCGCGGGCACCGCCCAGAGCGGACCGGGCTCGGGCAGATGGAGTGCCCGGGTGATCAGGCCCTGCAGGGACTGGTTGTCGACGATCCAGACCTTGCCGACCCGGCCGGTCTCGTAGATCCGCCGGGTCCAGAACTCGACGCTGGCATCGGGCAGCACCAGCCAGCCCAGCAGCACCGAGGCCAGGAACCCGGCGAGCGCCGTGCAGGCCGCCTTCACCCGGCCGGTGACGAGAAGGTAGACGGCGAAGAGCGCGGGCGTGAGCTTGATGCCGGCCGCGAGGCCGGTGGCGAACCCCTTGAAGCGGGCCCCGTCCGGGCGCGAGAGGTCCCACAGCACCAGGCAGGTCAGCGCGAGGTTGACCTGCCCGAAGACGAAGGTCTGGAAGACCGGCTCCAGCCAGAGGCCGAGCGCGGTGGCGGCCGGCAGGAAGGCCGCGGTGTGCGCGGCCCGGCGCAGGCCGGCGGCCTTGCAGGAGAGGTGGATCAGCAGCGCCAGCAAGGCCGCGTTGACGAGCACGCAGACGACCTTGAGCGTGCCGAGCGAGAGCCAGGTGGTCGGTATGAAGAGCAGCGCGGCGAAGGGCGGGTAGGTGGCCGGAAGCGCCCACTTGGTGACCGTGAAGCCGTAGAGATCACCGCCGCTGGCGGCGGCCTCCCCCTCGGCGCGGTAGACCACTATGTCGGACATCGGCAGCGGCTGGACCTGGTACAGCACCCAGAGTCCGGCGAAGGACGCCATGAGCAGCGCGGCGGCGAGCGCCAGTCGGCCGGGGTGCGCGACGCTCCGCGTCCAGGCCCGTCTCCGTGTCGTCGCACCCTCGGCGGCAGACACCCGCTGTCCCCTCCCCGTTGCCCTGAGTGCACCTGACGCGGTGACGCTAGTGGATCGAGGCCGGTCGCCCGTAGCGGTTTCCGGTCATCACGTGCTGTCCGCATTGTGCGCCGCGTGCGCGCAGGGACGACCGAGGCACGGCTCACGCCGGCACGCGCCGGCCATCTGTCGCGGTGCCGCGGAGTCAGTCGTCCGCGTACTCGCCCATGACGGCGACGCTGAAGGCGGCCGAGGCGAAGACCTTGATCGCACGGAGGGCGTTGCCCACGACATGGCGGTGCTCGTGGGTGGCCGCCGTGCCGGGCCCGGGGTCGTCGCCGAGCGCCGTGGCGCCCTTGACCGGGTTGAGGGAGACGGGGTGGACGGAACCTGGGGGAATCGCTGCGCTGCTCATGACTCCATGATGGAATTCACGCGATTGCAGCACATCGGCCCATAGGTCCATCCCTGTGGGCCGGATGTCCGCCTCCAGACCCATTCCGCCCCCTACGGGAGACCTATGGCGGCCGCCGCCCGGAGCCCGCCGCGGCCCGCCGTAAATGCGTTGGCGCCGTCCTGGGCCGCTGACTACAATCGCGCGTCTGCCTGCCTCCCGTCGAGGAGTGCCGCCGACCGGTCGGAAACCGGCCGGCCCTTCGTTTCACGCCGCTGACCCGCGCACGCCGCATCCGCGCTGTGCACCGAACCGGCCCGCCGCGCCCGCGCTCACCGGCGCGCGCCCGCCGGACGTACCCGCCCCGGAGGCAACGCCGTGCCCTCGCACGCCCACCACCCGACGACGGAACCGCGCACCGACAGCCCCCGCCCCCAACCGGCGTCCGACGACCCGCTGCAACGGGAAAAAGCCCATCTCGCCGCCTCCCGCTCCGCCCTGCGCGCGATGCGGGCGGACGCCGAGGCGCTCAACATCACCGACGTCACCGCGAACTGGGTCAACGCCGAGGTCCTCCAGGGCGAGATCGACGCCCGGATCAAGGCGCTCGCCGACCTCTCGCACACCCCGCTGTTCTTCGGCCGCCTCGACTATCTCCACGCACCGGGCCTCGAACTCGCCGAGGGCGCCGCGGGAGAGAACTTCTACATCGGCCGCCGCCATGTGCACGACGCCGACGGTGACCCCATGGTCATCGACTGGCGCGCGCCCGTCTCCCAGCCGTTCTACCGGGCCTCCAAAAAGGACCCGATGGACCTCAAGCTGCGCCGCCGCTTCGGCTACACCGGCGGCGAGTTGACCGCGTACGAGGACGAGCACCTCACCGACCCGGCCGAGGCGGCCCGCACCAGCGCCCTGCTCCAGTCGGAGATCGAGCGGCCGCGCGTCGGCCCCATGCGGGACATCGTCGCCACCATCCAGCCGGAGCAGGACGAGATCGTGCGCGCCGGGATCGGCGGCACCGTCTGTGTCCAGGGCGCGCCGGGCACCGGAAAGACGGCGGTCGGTCTGCACCGGGTCGCCTATCTGCTCTATGCGCACCGCGAGCGGCTGGCCCGCTCCGGCACCCTCGTCATCGGCCCGAACCGCTCCTTCCTGCACTACATCGAGCAGGTGCTGCCGGCCCTCGGCGAGCTGGAGGTCAAGCAGGCCACGGTCGACGACCTGGTCGGGCATGTGGAGGTGCGCGCCACGGACGAGGCCGCCGCCGCGACGGTCAAGGGCGACGCACGGATGGCGGAGGTGCTGCGGCGGGCGGTCCGTTCGCACATCACGCTGCCCGAGGAGCCCTGTGTGGTCGTCCGTGGTTCCCGCCGCTGGCGCGTACCCGCCTATGAAGTGGAGGAGATCGTCCGGGAGTTGCAGGACCGGGACATCCGCTACGGGGCGGCCCGGGAGGCCCTGCCACAGCGGATCGCCCATGCCGTGCTGGTCCGGATGGAGCAGGCGGGCGAGGCGCCGGACGACCGGGTGCAGGACGCGGTGGCCCGTAACGCCGCCGTGAAGGCCACGGTCAAGGCGGTCTGGCCGCCGGTCGACCCGGCGAAGCTGGTGCTCCGGCTGCTGAGCGACGCGGAGTTCCTCGCCGAACAGGCCGAGGGGATTCTGACGCCCGAGGAACAGAAGGCGATCCTGTGGACGCGGCCCGGGTCGGGCAGGCGGGCGGCCCGCAGTGTGAAGAGCGCCCAGTGGTCCGCCGCGGACGCGGTGTTGATCGACGAGGCGACGGACCTGATCGCGCGCACCCCGTCGCTCGGCCATGTGGTCCTCGACGAGGCCCAGGACCTCTCCCCCATGCAGTACCGCGCGGTCGGCCGCCGCTGCACCACGGGCTCCGCGACCATCCTCGGCGACATCGCCCAGGGCACCACCCCCTGGGCGACGGACACCTGGGAGGAGGCGCTGGCCCATCTGGGCAAGCCCGGTGCGGCCGTCGAGGAGCTCACCCAGGGCTTCCGGGTGCCGCGCGAGGTCATCGGCTATGCGTCCCGGCTGCTGCCCGCCATCGCGCCCGATCTGACGGAGGCCACCTCGATCCGTGAATCGGCGGGCGACTTCGCGATCCGTACCGTCGGCCCGGCGGACCTGACCGCCGCCACCCTCACGGCCTGCGACGACGCGCTGGCGAAGGAGGGCTCGATCGGCCTGATCGCCGCGGAGGCCCGCATCCCGGACCTGCGCTCGGCCCTGGAGGCGGCAGGTGTGCGCTGTCTGGCCCCTGGCGAGGAGACCTCGGCCGAGGCCCGGCTGACCCTGGTCCCCGCCACCCTCGCCAAGGGCTTGGAGTACGACTACGTGGTCCTGGACGAACCCGCCGCGATCGTCGACGGCGAACCGGACGAACGCACCGGACTGCGCCGCCTGTACGTCTGTCTGACCCGGCCGGTGTCCGGTCTGACGGTGGTCCACGCGGCGGCCCTGCCGGAACAACTGGCCGACGGCTGACGGCCCGTGGGGGTGCGCGGCGCCGCGGGGCGCTTCCGGGCCACGGCGTTTTTGCCGCGACGGCGTCAGGCGACCTTGGCGCAGATCATCGTCGTGCCGTCGTAGACGTTCCAGGAGTAGCGGTAGCGGCCCGGCTCCCCCGGGCAGGCGCCGGTGCCCGCCGAGGCCCGCAGGACGGCCGTGACCTGCATGATGTAGCTGAACTCCCGGGGCACCCGGTCGGCGCTGCAGTTCCACACGGTGAGCAGGTTCGCCGGCCCGGGGCGGCCCCCCTGGGCCTTGGCCAGGAAGCACTGCCCCTTACGGAACTGCCGCTCCACACACAGGTTGGTGGACGAGGAGCCCGCACCGCTGTGCCACCAGCCGCCCCGCCCGCCCCCGCTCGGACAGCTCCCGGCCCCGGCCACCCGCAGCACCCGCAGATACGCACTGGCGGCACCGCAGCCGACCCGCACCGGGGCCGTGCGGCTCCAACTGCCGTAGCCGTCCTGGTAGGCGTCGAGGCAGTCGCCGGCCTGTACGGCCGCGAAGGCCGCGTCGACCGCACTGGGCGTACGGGACGCGGCGGCCGTCGGCCGGGCCCCGCTCCCGTCCCCGGTGGACGTACCGCCCGACGATCCGCTGCCCGAACCACCGCTGGAGGACGCCCCGGAGTCGCCCCCACCACTCGACGTCCCGGAACCTGTCCCACCACTTGAGTCCGTACCACTGGACGCCCCGGAACCCGTCCCACCGCTGGAGTACGTGCCGCTCGACGTCCCACTGGACGACCCGCTGGACGTACCGCTCGACGACCCGGACGCGTTCCCGGCCTCCCACGGCTTCCAGACGAAGACCACCAGCGCGATGCACAACAGCACCGCCCAGCCGCAGCCGCCACCGGACGACGAGCCGGTGGTCTGCGGGGCGGCGGTCTTCGAGGCGGTGGGCTTCGAGGACTTCGGGGCGGAGGACTTCGGGGCGGACGACGCCTTCGACGAGCCGGCCGAGGCGGTCTTGGCCGAGGCACGGGCCCGCCGCTCCCGCTCAGCCCGCTCCCGCTCGGCGCGCTCCCGCCGCTCCCGCTCGGCTCGTTCGCGCTCGGCGCGCTGCCGCCGCTGCTCCTCCGCGGCCTGCGCGGTCGCCCGCGCCCTGGCTTGCGCCCGCTTCCGTTCCTCCGCCTCCTTGCGCTCCCGCGCCCTGCGCGCCGCCCGCTCCTGCTCTTCCTGCCTCTGCCGCGCCGCCCGGGCCTCCCGCTCCTCCCGCTCGCGGCGTGCGGCCGGTCCCTCCTGCTTCTGGCCCGTGGCCCGTTCCTCCGTATAGCGGCGGGTGGGCCCCGGCGGCGGAACCTGCTCCGTCCGCGCGTCGGCGGTGGTGGCCGGCCCGCCACCGCCCTTGCGCAGGGCCCGCCCCTGCGCCTCGTACTTCTCGATCAGCGCCGTCCACCGCGGCGGCAGCCAGCGCTCACCGCGCCGCGAGGTCGGCCAGCGGTCGAGTTCCTCCAGGAACTGCCGCAGCAGATCTGCCGGTTCGGGCCGTTCCTCCGGAGCGGCCGCCAGGCACGGCCGGATCAGCGGGGTCAGCTCCCGGGGCAGGCCCGTCAGATCGAGTGCGCCGCGCTGTACGAGTGTCAGCAGCCGGATCGTGTCGGCGGTTTCGGGGTACGGCGGGCGTCCGACGGCGAGATGGAAGAGCGTCGCGCCCAGCGAGTACACATCGGACGCCGTGGTGGACGGTTCGGCGCGGGCCTGTTCGGGGGAGGTGAACGCGATGGTGCCCAGCGTCAGCGACGTCCGGGTGATGTCGTTGGCGTGCGAGATCCCGAAGTCGATGAGCCGGGGCCCGGCCAACGGCAGCAGGATGTTCTGGGGTTTGACGTCCCGGTGGACGATGCCCGCGTCATGCAGGATCACCAGGGCCTGCGCGGTGCCCGCCGCGATCCAGCGCACCGCGGAGCCGGGCAGCCGTCCCGCGCTGCGGACGAGCTCGGAGAGCGCGGGCGCCGGTATGTACTCGATGGCCATCCAGGGGAGTTCGGCGTCCGGGTCGGCGTCGCGCACCCGCGCCGTATAGGCGCTGTCGATCCGCCGCGCCAGCGTCACCTCGCGGGCGAACCGCCGCCGGTCGGTATCGCTGACGACGCCCTCGGCGAGCAGCGTCTTGACCGCCACCAGCGACCCGTCGGCCGAGGACCGCGCCAGATAGATCCGCCCCATGCCGCCCGAGCCGAGCCGCCCCAGCATCCGGTAATCACCGAGCTGCCGCGGATCGTCACCACCGAGCGGCTTGACTCCCATACCCGCCATGGCGTGCCACCCTCCCCCTGGTCCCCCCGTCGTGACACTCGTCAAACAGTGCCACGCCAACGGAAGTTGAGGAAGCGGGCCGGGCGGCGTCCCCGGGAGCACGACTGCCCCCTTCCACCGGGGGCCACCACCCCGGCCCCCTCAGCCCCTCAGGCCCCCGCAAGCCCCACCCGGTCCATCAAATCCGCTGGGCGACGGGCGCATCCAGCGCCTCCCGCCACTCCCGTACCGCCGCCACCTCCACCGGCGCCGACCATCCGCCGGGCCGGGCGGCGCCCCCGATGTGGAACGCGTCGAGACCCGCCGCCCGCAGCCTCGGCAGATGACCGAGCCGCAGTCCGCCACCGACCAGCATCCGCGGCCCGTACCCGGGCTCACCCGCCGCTGTACGCGCCTGCTCGGCCAGCAGCGTCGGCAGCCCCTCGTCGACCCCCTGCGCCGACCCGGCCGTCAAATACGTGTCGAGCCCCGCGGCCCCGTCCACCGCGGCCAGCTCCTTGCGCAGCGCGTCCCGGTCGGCGGCCCGGTCGATCGCCCGGTGAAACGTCCACCGGCAGCCGTCGATCACCTCGGCCAGCGCCGCCACCGCGGCAAGATCCGGCCGCCCGTCCGGCGTCAGAAACCCGAGGACGAACTCCTCGGCGCCCGCCGCCCGCAACGCCGCGGCCTCCTCACACAGCGCCGCCACCGCACCGGCCGCGAACCCGTCGGCGGCCCGCAGCATCACCCGCAGCGGAAGCCTGACGGCCGCCCGGACCGCCGCGAACGTGGCCCGGGGCGGCGTGAGCCCGTCAGCCGCCATGTCGGTCACCAACTCCAGCCGATCGGCCCCACCGGCCTCGGCGGCCACGGCGTCCTGCGGGCCGAGCGCGATCACCTCCAGCAGCGCGCGCTTGCTCATAAGATCCCATCCTCCGATACCGGCACAACGAGACGGACCCCAACAGGTCTAGTCCAATATCCCAGCCTAAGCGCGCCCGCCCCTCCGGACACCAGCCCACCCCCCGCCACACCCGGAATCCGCCCATACGCCGCACGCTTCCCAGCTCGGCGCGCCCCCCACCACGGTGCGCTCCGTCACGACCGCGCGCCCCACCACGGCGGGCCCGCCGCCACCGGACGCCTCCCCGCCTCCCGCTGCGGACCGACCACCGCCCCGCGCTCCCGCTTCGCACGCCTCCTCACCCCAACGGTCCGCAGACCTGACCGGACCTCACCCGCCACCCCTGAATGCCCGGAGCCCGAGGCACAATGGCTCGTATGACCTCCGTGTCCCGTACGGCAGACACCACCGGCCCGGTGCCGGAGCTGCGGCAGCGCTGGGCCGACACCGTCGCCGCGGCCCGCGGCACCAAGAAGCCCACGGCCCCCGACCCCACCCCGTACGCGGACAACCTCCTGTCCCGCTGGCGCGAACCCCAACGCCGCTACCACACGGTCGACCACCTGGCCGCGGTCCTGCTCCGCATCGACGAACTGGCCGAGCACGCGGACGACTTGCCCACCGTCCAGTTGGCGGCGTGGTTCCACGACGCCGTCTACCGCCCGGAACGCTCCGAGAACGAGGAGCGCAGCGCGGCCCTCGCCGAACGCGCCCTCCCCGAACTGGGCGTCGGCGCGGCCCGCACCGCCGAGGTCGCCCGCCTCGTACGGCTCACCGTCACCCACGACCCGGCGCCCGACGACCCCGACGGCGAGGTCCTCTGCGACGCGGACCTCGCGGTGCTCGCCGGCTCCCCCGACCAGTACGCCGCCTACGCCGCCGCGGTCCGCGCCGAGTACGCCTTCGTCCCCGACCCCGACTTCACCACCGGCCGCTCCGCGGTCCTGACCCACCTCCTCTCCCTCCCCCGCCTCTTCCGCACCCCCCGCGGCTACGACCTCTGGGAACACACGGCCCGCCGCAACCTGGCCACGGAGCTTGATCTGCTGCGGGGGGCGTAGGGGGTGCCTGCCGGCCGAAGGCTGGCGAGGGGTACCGGACGCCCCCTCCGACCAGCCACCCACGCCGAGTGGGCAAACGGCGCCGAGCCCACGGCACCCCGCACCACGTAGGCGCACGGCCGCCGCCGCCACCGGCACCGGCACCGGCACCGGCACCGGCACCGGGAATGTAAGCCGTCCTACCGCTGTTAGTAGCTGACATGCCCGCACAGCCCGACCGCCCCCGCCTCCCCATCGCCGTATACGTCCTCGGCCTGTCCGTCTTCGCTCTCGGCACGTCCGAGTTCATGCTCTCCGGCATCCTCCAGCCCCTCGCCCGCGACCTGAACGTCTCCATCCCGCAGGCCGGCCTGCTGGTCTCCGCCTTCGCGATCGGCATGGTGATCGGCGCCCCGGTGCTCGCCGCCGCCACCCTCCGCCTCCCCCGGCGGACGACCCTGATCGCGCTGCTCGCCGCCTTCGGCCTCGGCCAGGTGGCGGGCGCGCTGGCCCCCACCTACGGCGTGCTGTTCGTCTCGCGCATCGTGAGCGCCCTGGCCTGCGCCGGCTTCTGGGCGGTCGGCGCGGCGGTAGCCGTCTCGCTGGTGCCGGTGACCGCGCGGGCCCGCGCCATGGCCGTCATGGTCGGCGGCCTGAGCATCGCCAACATCGCGGGCGTCCCGGCCGGCGCCCTGCTCGGCCAGCACGCCGGCTGGCGCGCCGCCTTCTGGGCCGTGGCCGCCCTGGCCGCGATCGGCCTGCTCGGGGTGGTCGCGCTGGTGCCCCGTACGGCCGTGCCCACCGGCGAGGACCGCCCGCAGCTGCGCCGTGAGCTGACCATCTACAAGGACAAGCAGGTCTGGCTGGCCCTGACCGCCACCGCCCTGAACGGCGCCGCGGTCTTCGCGCTCTTCTCGTACCTCTCGCCCCTGCTGACCGACACCGCCGGCCTCGCCGAGAGCTGGGTGCCGACGGTGCTCGCACTCTTCGGCGTCGGCGCGCTGACCGGTACGTTCATCGGCGGCCGGATCGCCGACGCACACCTCTTCGGAACGCTCTTCGGCGGCATCGCCGCCTCCACCGCCGTGCTGGCCGTCCTCGCGCTGACCGCGCACAGCCCGGTCGCCGCCATCGCGCTCTCCCTGATGCTCGGGGTGACCGCGTTCACCACGGCCCCGGCCCTCAACGCCCGGATGTTCAACGTGGCGAACGCCGCGCCCACGCTGGCCGGTGCGACCACCACCGCGGCGTTCAACATCGGCAACACCCTCGGCCCCTGGCTCGGCGGGCTGGCCATCGGCACGGGCTGGGGCTACCCGTCCGTGGCCTGGACCGGCGCCGCGCTGGCGGCGGGGGCCGTGCTCACCACCGCCCTCGCCTTCCGGCTGCACCACAGGACGGCCCGCTCCCGGCTGGTCGCCTCCTCCACCACGGCCACCCCGGCGGCGCACGCCACACCGACCGCACAGCCGACGGAGACCGGACTCCCGCCGGAGACCACGAAGGCAACGGAGACCGTGACGACAACCGCAACCACAGACGCCACGAAGACCACCGACGCGAGGGAAACCGCGGACGCAACAGGGGCGCCGGGCCACCCCTGACACCCAGGGGACGGGCGCCACGGCCCGGCCGCCCCCGCCCGTCCTCCACGCCCCGCCCCTCACACCCCGCCGTCGAACGTCCACCGCGTCTGGCTGTAGGTCTCGCCCCGCCCGAAGCCGAAGGCCTTGACGGGCTCGACCCGGAAGACCACGGCCCGGTTGCTCTCCCCGTGGAACGCACCGTCGCGGACGTCGAAGTGCCAGTCGCTGCCGTACTTCTCGGCGTACAGATCGGTCAGCCGGCGCAGCGTGGGCTCGTCGTGCACCGCCACCGCGTCGCCCTCGACGACCACATCGAGCCCGGCGTGCAGGTCGTTGCCGCCGGCGGTCGCCGTCGCCAGCACACAGTGCGCGTTGGCCGCGAGGTTCTTGGCCTTGCGCTCGCCGGGCCCGGTGCAGAAGTGCAGCGCGCCGTCCGACCAGACGGCGAGCAGCGGGGTGACATGGGGGCGGCCGTCGGGCCGGACGGTGGTGAGCCAGAAGATCTCCGCCTCGGTCATCCCGCCGACGGCGGCGGACCAGGCGGTCGCCGTGGCGTCCGCACTGCTGTAGTTGGGGTCGAGGTCGGTGGCCGGTTGTCCGCCCTGTTCGCCGGCTGACATGGCTGTCCCCTTTCGGTGCGGCGCACGGTCAATGCCATCGTGCGGGGACCCGCCGCGGCGCCGCCGCTATGACGCGCCGCGGTGGGCCGTACGGGGCGCCGGCCGGTTCTTGGGGCGGCGCAGACCGGCGGCGGTCAGCCGGCGCAACAGCTCCTTGGAGCCGACCTCCACCGCTCCGGCGCGCACCGCATCGCCGTACCGCTCCGCCGGCAGGTCGTAGTGGTCGCGCTCGAACGCCCGCCGGGGCGCGCCGATCCGCGCCGCGAAGGAGTGCAGTTCGTCGAAGGACTGGTCACTGACCAGATGCGACCACATACGGCCGTGCCCCGGCCACATGGGCGGATCGATATAGATCGCCACGTCAGCGCTCCGGCCGTATCGCCGGATCAGCCCGCCGCACCATCAACCACCCACCTCAGCCTTCCGCCGGCGCGCCGAGCCGCCCGACCCGGGCCACCGCGACGGCCGTCTTGGGGCAGACCCAGTGCGGATCGGTCCCCAACTCCGGTTCGACATCGAGCGCATGGGGATCCCCCGACTCCGTGCACACGGGGCACAACGGCCAGCGGCCGTAACGGTCCAGGAGGGCGTCCTGGACGTCCTGCGCTATCAGTCCTGCGACGAATGCCGCGCCTTCAGGCCATTGCTCCACCCACCACCGGCGGTGGACGACGGCGTCCTCGACGAGCGAGACGATGTCGGCGTCGGCCACCTTGTCCGCCATCAGGTCGGCGAGCACCAGCGCCCGCGCGGCGTGCAATGCCTGTTCCATCTCCATGCCCCCCATTGTCTCCCGGCCGCCCGCCGCCCAGCGCAGTTGTCCACAGCCCGCCGCGGATCATGCGCTCTGTCCACAGCACTCACGGAGGGTATTGACGCGGGGCGGTCGATGAAATTACTTTTCAAGCGTGAGTAGCAGCGTGAAGGAAACTTTCAAGGACGTGGCCGTCGAGACCCGACCGGCCCCGGCCCCACCCGCCCCCGCGGCGCTGGCCGCCAAGGTCCGCACCCTCGCACCGACGATGACCCGTTCCATGCAGCGGGTCGCGGAGACCGTGGCGAGCGACCCGGCCGGCTGCGCCGCCCTCACCGTCACCGGCCTCGCGGAGCGCACGGGCACCAGCGAGGCCACCGTCGTACGGACGTCCCGCCTGCTCGGCTACCCGGGCTACCGCGATCTGCGCCTCGCGCTCGCCGCGCTCGCCGCGCAGCAGGCGGCCGGCGGCGCCCCCGCGGTGACCGCGGACATAGCGGTCGACGACTCCCTGGTCGATGTCGTCGGGAAGCTGGCGCAGGAGGAGCAGCAGTGCCTCGCCGACACCGCCGCCGCGCTGGACGTCACCCAGCTGGAGGCCGCCGTCGCCGCGCTCTCCGGCGCCCGCCGTATCGATGTGTACGGCATCGGCGCCTCCAACCTCGTCGCCCAGGACCTGGTCCAGAAGCTGCTGCGCATCGGCCTGATCGCGCATGCGCACGCGGACCCGCATCTGGCCGTGACGAATGCCGTGCAGATGCGCACCGGCGATGTCGCCATCGCCATCACGCACTCCGGGCGGACCACCGACGTCATAGAGCCCCTGCGGGTGGCCTTCGACCACGGTGCGACGACGATCGCCATCACCGGCCGCCCGGACGGCGAGATCGCCTCGTACGCGGACCACATCCTGACCACGTCCACGGCCCGCGAGAGCGAGCTGCGCCCGGCCGCGATGTCGTCCCGGACGAGCCAGCTGCTGGTCGTGGACTGCCTGTTCATAGGTGTCGCGCAGCGTACGTACGAGACCGCGGCCCCCGCGCTGTCCGCCTCCTACGAGGCCCTCGCGCACCGCCACTCGCCGCGCAACATCCAGCACTGACCTCGCACCGCCCCGCCGTTGCGGGCCTGCGTGCCGCCGGGGCGGCACGGGTGGGCACGACGGCACCCGGCAGCGGGTCAGCACCGTCACGGCCCCCACGAGCCCGACCCGAAAAGAGCCGCCACGCCATGACCTCCGCCTCCGATGACGCCCAGCTGCGTGCCCAGTTGGACACCCTCACCACCGAGGCCTTCCGGCCCGAGCTCGCCGAGATCGACCGCCGCCCCACCCTGGACATCGCCCGCGCGATGAACGACGAGGACGCCACGGTCCCCGGCGCCGTCGCCCGGCGGCTCCCGGAGATCGCCGCCGCCATCGACGCCACCGCCGCGCGGATGGCCCGCGGCGGCCGGCTGATCTACGCCGGGGCCGGCACGGCCGGCCGTCTCGGGGTGCTGGACGCCAGTGAGTGCCCGCCGACCTTCAACACCGACCCGTCCGAGGTGCTCGGGCTGATCGCGGGCGGCCCGTCCGCGATGGTCAGCGCCGTCGAAGGCGCCGAGGACAGCACGAAGTTCGCGATCGAGGACCTGACCACGATCGGCCTGACCGGCCTGGACACCGTCGTCGGCATCTCGGCCTCCGGCCGTACGCCCTATGCGATCGGGGCCGTCGAGCACGCCCGCGCCGTGGGTGCGCTGACCATCGGCCTGTCCTGCAACGCCGGTTCGGCGCTGGCGGCGGCCGCCGAGCACGGTATCGAGATCGTGGTCGGCCCCGAGCTGCTGACCGGCTCCACCCGGCTCAAGGCGGGCACCGCCCAGAAGCTGGTGCTCAATATGCTCTCGACCATCACCATGATCCGGCTGGGCAAGACCTACGGGAATCTGATGGTCGACGTCCGCGCCTCCAACGAAAAGCTGCGGGCCCGCTCGCGCCGTATCGTCGCGCTCGCCACCGGCGCCTCCGACCAGGAGGTCGAGACGGCGCTCCGCAGCACGGACGGCGAGGTGAAGAACGCCATCCTCACCCTGCTGGCCGGCGTAGACGCCCCCACCGCCGCCCGCCTCCTCGACGCCGCCGACGGCCATCTCCGCGCCGCCCTCCAGGCCGCCGAGGACCACTGAGCCCCTGACCGTTGCCCGCCACGCCCGTACGGCCCGACTCCGCACCTCGTTGACCGCACAGCAAGGCACCGCACATGACCGAAGAACAGCACCGCGCCACCGCTGCCGCGCTTCTCCCTCTCGTCGGCGGCGCCGGAAACCTCACCTCGATCGCCCACTGCATGACCCGGCTCCGCCTCGGCATCCGGGACCGTTCGCTGGTTCAGGACGCGGCCCTCAAGGCGCTGCCGGCGGTCCTGGGCGTGGTCGAGGACGACACGTACCAGATCGTGCTGGGCCCCGGGACGGTCGCCCGCGTCACCCCTGAATTCGAGCGCCTGGTGGAGCAGTCCCGCGACACCGCGCCCACCACTGCCCCGGAGCCCGCCGAAGCGCCCGTCACTCCACCCTCCGGCGCGCAACACCCCCCGATCCCACCGGCTCCCGCCACCACCGCCGAGGATCTGGCCACCCAGGGCGCCGCACTCAAGGCCCGGCAGAAGTCCCGGAATTCCACCCCGGTGAAGCTGTTCCTCCGCCGGATCGCCAATGTCTTCGTCCCGCTGATCCCGGCCCTGATCGGCTGCGGCATCATCGCCGGTATCAACGGCCTGCTGACCAACCTCGGCCTGCTGCCTTCGGTCGCCCCCGCGCTCGCCGCCATCGCCTCCGGCTTCATGTCCCTCATCGCCGTCTTCGTCGGCCACAACACCGCCAAGGAGTTCGGCGGCACCCCCGTCCTCGGCGGCGCGGTCGCCGCGGTCATCGTCTTCCCCGGCGTCACCCACATCAGCGTCTTCGGCAGCCATCTCTCCCCAGGCCAGGGCGGCGTACTCGGTGCGCTGGCCGCGGCGCTGCTCGCCGTCCAGGTGGAGAAGCAGTGCCGCAGGGCCGTCCCCGAGGCACTGGACGTCCTGGTCACACCCACCTTGACGGTCCTGGTCACGGGCCTGGTCACGCTCTTCGGCCTGATGTACGCCGCGGGCCAGGCCGCCACTGCCATCGGCACGGGCGCCAACTGGCTGCTGGCCCACGGCGGCGCCTTCGCCGGCTTCGTGCTGGGCGGCCTCTTCCTTCCCGTCGTCATGCTGGGCCTCCACCAGGCGCTCATCCCCCTGCACACCACTCTCATCGAGCAGCAGGGCTACACCGTCCTGCTGCCGATCCTCGCCATGGCCGGCGCGGGCCAGGTCGGCGCCGCGATCGCCGTCTACCTCCGCCTCCCCCGCAACCGCTCCATCCGCAGAACCATCAAGTCGGCGCTGCCCGCGGGCTTCCTGGGCGTCGGCGAGCCGCTGATCTACGGCGTCTCGCTCCCGCTGGGCCGCCCCTTCATCACCGCCTGCCTGGGCGGAGCCTTCGGCGGCGCCTTCATCGGCCTCTTCCACCAACTCGGCGACACGGTCGGCTCCACCGCCATCGGCCCTTCCGGCTGGGCCCTGTTCCCCCTGGTCAAGGGCAATCACGCCCCGGCCACCACCCTCACCGTCTACGCCCTGGGCCTGGCCGTCGGCTACCTCACCGGCTTCCTCGCCACCTACTTCTTCGGCCTCAGCAAGCAGCTGCGTACGGAGCTGAACACCGCCACCGACAGCAGACCCGGCCTCACGGCCCCTGGAGCCCCTGCGGCCGCCTCGGCCCCTGCGGCCCCCGCGACCGCCGAGCCCGAAGCGGCAACCGCGGGAAGCCCCACCGCACTCGGAGCACCGGCCGTCCCGGGAGCACCACCAGGCGCCAAGGCGCCACCTCAGGTGCGATGAAAGGGGCCTGCGGTGTCGTCGGGGTCCGTGGTGCGCACGCCAGGGCATCCGGCCGTGCTCGTGCCGGTGCCGATGCGGGTGCCGATGCCCGTTCCGGTGCCGGTGTGGTTGCCGATGCCGGTCCTGTTCCTCGCCGACTCGGCGGCGAGCAGGGCGAACCACGCCCCCACCAGCAGGAGATGGAGGCGCTGTGGGATGCCGTGCCAGCCGGGGTGGCCCAGCAGCGGGCCCACCGTGCAGAGGGCGGTGAGCAGCGCCACGGCCAGGACGCGTGGGCCCCAGCGGCGGATCAGTGGCAGTTCGGCGCCTTCCGCCGCGGCGGCGTGGCTGAGCAGCGCCATCGAGGCGAAGAGGAAGAAGTGGGCCAGGGCGCTGGTGACGGTGTGCCAGAGATGCACCGGCTCACAGCCCGGTTCCCGCGAGGGCGCGCACCGCATCGGCAGCAGGACATCGGCCAGCGACGACAGCCCGAAGCCGACCAGCGCCGGCCGTCCCATGCGCACCCACCGGCCCGCCGCACGGCCGTACGCCAACACGGCGGCCGGCACGACCAGTACGGCACAGCCGCTCTCGATGGCGCCGAAGAGGGGGCGGTAGGGCTGGTCGGCGGCGTACAGCTCACTGACGTACGAGTGGCGCGGGTCCAGGCCGGTCGGCAGCAGGAACTCCAGCAGCCAGCTGTTGTAGAGCACCGCGGCGGCGGCGAACAGCAGGGCACCCGGTGTGCTCGTACGCGCCGTTCCCGGCACCGGCGTCATATCGAGCCCGAGATCCACCGTGCCACCGTCCCGCCGCCGCTCCACCACCGTCAGAGACCCTTCGTAGTGGAAATGCCTCGATGCGCAACGACCGACGCGAGGCGGCCACAGAGAACCCACAAGATTGCGGATTACGGTCGCGCCGCGGCTACCTCGCAGGGCGTGCCGTCGGTGGGTGGGCCAGTGAACCGGGACGGCGTCGACAGTGAACTGCAACCAATGCGGTAGCTCTGTGGTCCAGGGGCCGGACGGCCGATGGTGCTGCAACAACTGCGGGGCGAGCGGATGAGCCGCCCGCTGAGACGAAGGCGGAGCCTGGAATGTGCGCGGCGAAGCGCCAGGACCGAGTCCTGGTGGTCGATGACGACGCGATGATCCTGCGTTCCCTCGGGCGCGGCCTCCGGCTGAACGGGTTCGCGGTGGCGCTCGCCGAGGACGGTCCGACGGCCCTCGCCGAACTGGCCGAGCAGCCCCCGGACGTGGTCGTCCTGGACGTCTCGCTGCCGGGCCTCAGCGGCACCGACATCTGCCGCACCCTGCGCGCCAACGGGGACGAGGTGCCGGTGCTGATGCTGTCCGCGCTGGACGAGCTGGCGGACCGGGTCGCGGGCCTGCAGGCCGGGGCCGACGACTACCTGGTCAAGCCGTTCGCGCTCAAGGAACTGGTGCTTCGGCTGCAGGCCCTGCTGCGCCGCCGCCCGCCCGGGGGCAGGGACGAGGTGCAGGTCGGCGACCTCGTCCTCGACACGGCGGCCCGCGAGGTGACGTACCAGGGGGTGCCGGTCCGGCTCACCCGGCGGGAGTTCGAGCTGCTGGAGGTGCTCGCCCGTAACGCGGGAGTGGTGCTCACCCGTGACCAGCTGCTGGACCGGGTGTGGGGCTACGACTTCGCCGTCCGCACCGATGCCGTCGACACCTTCGTGAGCTACCTCCGCCGCAAGCTGGAGGCCGGGGGGCGACCGCGCCTGGTCCATACGGTCCGCGGCGTCGGCTTCGTCCTGCGGGCGGACGAAGGGGTGGGCGAACGGACGGGCGGCGAGGGAGCGGGCGGACGTGCCGCCGGACGGACGGGCGGCGGTGCGGCCGGAGGTATGGACGGACAGGCGGACGGACGGACGGCAGGGCACGCGGCCGGCCGGACCAACGGCCGGGCGGGTTCCGCACGATGAGGCTCGCGACCCGGATCGCCGTCGCGATGGGTATCGCCATGCCCCTGCTGGTCCTGGGCTCCGGGCTGCTCCTGCTGCGCCTGGTCACTCATGACGTGCACGCCGGGCAGGACGCCCATCTGCGGGAGCGGGCGGCGGTGCTGCTGCCGCTGGCCAGGGGCCTGCTGCGGACCAAGAACAGCGGGCACCCGCAGAAGGCGGCGAACCAGGAGCGACGGCTGCTCGACGCGGGCCTCGACGTCGGGGTACGGCTCCTCACGTCCGCGGACAAACCGGGGGCACCCGGCAACGGCGGCGGGAACGGCGGGCAGACCGGCGTCACGGCTGGCCGGAACGGCAGCGCCGACGGTCAGGACACGGCCGGGCAGAACACACCCCCCGGCGGGCAGAACGGAACCTCGTACGGGCAGAACACCGGCGAGGGCAACACGACCGCGGGCGGGCAGGCCATCACGGGCGGGCGGCCGCCGTACCGGGTGGTGGCGCAGGCCGGACCCCAGCCCGCCGGCACCGTCGCCCTGCCGGACGCCGCGCCCGGCCCCGTCAACGTGCGGTCCCACGGGAAGGCCTGGCGCGCGCTGTCGGTGGAGGTGCACGGCTCGGGCACCCGGGCCCCGCACGGCACGCTGTGGGTGTTCTCCCGCGGATCGGCCGGGAGCGACAAGATCGACACCGTGCAGCAGCGCATCATCCTCGTGGCGCTGATCACCGCACCGCTGACCGGGCTGCTCTCCCTGGCCATCGCCGGACGCGCCACCCGGCCGCTGCGCCGGCTCCAGCGCCGGGCCGGCGGGCTGGACCCCCGCACCACCACGGCCCGTCTGGACCACACCCCGTCCCGGATCACCGAGGTGGACGACCTGGCCCGCACCCTGCAGACCGTCCTCACCCGGTACGACGAACAGGCGGCGCGGTCCCAGGAGGCGCTGGCCACCGCGCGGGCCTTCTCCGCGACCGCCTCGCACGAACTGCGCACCCCGCTGATGGGCATGCAGACCAATCTGGACATCCTCGCCGACCACCCGGACCTCGACCCGGCCGACCGTGCCGAGGTCCTGGACGACCTGCACGCCGGACAGCAGCGGCTGATGGGCACGCTGACCGCGCTCCGGGCGCTCGCCCAGGGCGATCTGGTGGAGGCCGACGCCTTCGGCCCGGTGGACCTCTCCGAGCTGGTCGCCGTGGCCGTGGACGAGGTGCAACGGCACCACCCCGGCGTCCGGTTGACCGTGTACCTCGCCCCCGGGCTGCGGTTGAGCGCCTGGGAGCCGGGGCTGCGGATGGCGGTCGAGAACCTGCTCCGCAATGCGGTGGTCCACGGGAGCCGGCCGGGCGTACCGGCGCGGGTCGAGGTGACGCTGCGGCCGGACGGCTCCCCGGCGGAACCGGTCGCCGTGCTCACCGTGGACGACGAGGGTCCGGGCATCGCGCCGGAAGGGCGCCGGCAGGTCTTCCAGCGGTTCCACCGGCGTACGGACAGCCCCGGCTCCGGACTGGGGCTGACCATGGTCGCCCAGCAGATCGCCCTGCACCGCGGCACCGTCGAGATCATGGACCGGCCCACGGGGACCGGCACCCGGTTCGAGGTGCGGCTGCCCCGGCCCAATGACGTGGAGGCCGACACCCGCACCCTGCAACTGCCGCTTCGTCGAGCCTGGTTGAGCGAGATCCCGGGCGAGCGCTCCACCCCGGGGACCACGTCGGGGCCCATATCGGGTTCCGCATCAGGGCTTGCGCCGGGGTCCACCTCGGGGTCTGCGCCGGGGGACATACCGGGGTCCGCCTCGGAGTCGTAGTCAGGTCCCTGAGCCAGGACCCTGAGTCCGAGCCGGGGCCCTGGTCAGGCCCCTGACCACGACTCCGAGGCCCGAGCCAAGGCCCCCGGCCCGCCCCAGGCAGCTCACCCCCTCAGCTCTCCCGCCACCCCGCTTCCCTGCCCACCCGTCTCGTCACCCGGCTCTCCCCCGCGGAGCAGGTCACCGAGCGGAAATGGCCGTCGACCTCGGCGACCCAGTACGCATCGGCGAGCGTGACCGCCTGGACGCTCACGC
Source organism: Streptomyces sp. NPDC058773 (assembly GCF_042746015.1). Taxonomy (NCBI): domain Bacteria; kingdom Bacillati; phylum Actinomycetota; class Actinomycetes; order Kitasatosporales; family Streptomycetaceae; genus Streptomyces; species Streptomyces sp. NPDC058773. The sequence continues at coordinate 1,426 of NZ_JBHYPE010000062.1, read as the reverse complement.
TGCGCCGCCACGCCCGGAAGGTCGCCTCGACGACATCGGCGCCGGGCGGCAGTTGCCCCCACGCCAGCGACCAGCGCGCCTCCGTCCCGCCGCTGCGCCGCGCGCCCCTGAGGGGCGAGACGCAGAGCGTGCTCACGACGGACACATCGATCAGTCCGGCCCCGCTGTGCACCTCCAGCGCCGGGCGGCCCTCGGAACCCCGCGCGAGGCGCAGCAGCCATCCGCTCAGGGGCAGCCGCAGGGCACGGGCCCCCGGGACGGTGAGGGTGGCTGAGCCCGTACGGGACGGCTCGTCCGGTATGCGGAAATCACCGTGGTCCACTGTGCCTCCCGGGGTTCGACGGCTCGGTGCCTGCGCTGTCGCTGCGTGCGCTGTCGCCGAAGCGGGCGCGGACGCTCAACTGACCCGGAGCGTAGAAACCTTCCTTGTGGATTCCTTGTGTCCGGCGAACGCCTCCCGGGCCGCTGACCTCGCCCCTTAGGGGGAAGCCCGCACACCGCCCCGAGTCACAAGATCCCCACAAAGAACGTCCCTACGTTCCCTGCCACCGGCCGGTCCGCTCCCCCGGGAGGCCGGACGCGGCCGCGTCCATCCGCTTCCGGAAACCCTGCGTTTCCGGACAGCCATTCGCCCCTGGAAGGGAGCACCACCATGCAGCGTCCCAAGACCGCCGTGGCAGGAGTACTCGCCGGACTCACGCTCGCCGGTTCCCTGCTGGCCACGGCCGGGCCGGCGAACGCGACAAACGCCGACGGCCCGGCCTCCGCGCCCACGGCAACGACTCCGAAGACCGGCCACCAGAGCAAGGGCAAGAGCCTCTGCGAGCGGGTGCCCCGCATCGAGAAGCGCATCAACAAGGCGCTCGACCGGCTCAACGGCGATGCGCACACCCGCGGTTCGATCGCACGGATGGCGGCGCGCGTGACGAAGGCCCAGTCCAAGGGCCACAAGGAGGTCGCCACGTTCCTCCAGGACCGGCTCACCCACCGCAAGGAGCTGAAGCCGAACCTCACCCGGCAGCTCCATGACCTCAAGGCCGTCGCGACCTGGTGCGAGAAGACGAAGGACGACGCCAAGGACGGCAGCGGCTCATGAGGCGACGGCCCCGGCGGATCGCACTGCTGCTGACGGCGGCGGTCGCGGTCCCGGCCCCGGCAGCCATCGGCTGTCCAGGACACTCCGGCTGAGCAGCCGGTACGAGCCGGACGACCGGCTCGGACCGACCCGGCACCGGACCGGGCGAACCACCGGACGGGACCACCCGACAGACCACCGGACTCCTGCCCGGCACAACCGCCCACCCCCCAAACAAAGCCGCCGGGGCGGCACCCCCCCACAGGAGGGGGGCGCCCCCGCGGACCAAGTGGCGTGTACCCGGGAGTTAAACGTGGCCCTCCCCCGGGGATCAGAAGTCCAATTAACCCC
>NZ_JBHYPE010000061.1:27852-38834 GCF_042746015.1 Streptomyces sp. NPDC058773 | reverse complement strand
CCCCCACCCGCGCAGGCCCGTCACCGCACCCAACAGCCCCGCGCAGCGGACCCCGCCCGCCGCAGGCGCAACGGCGAGCAACCACCACGGCGGGCAAGACAAAAACGCGGGCCGAGGCACAGCGCAGCGGACCGGCCCGCCGCAGGCGCAACGGCGAGGGCACCGCAAAGCGGGCCACAAACGCCGAGCAACCACCACGGCGGGAAAGCCGAAAACGCGGGAAGCCAGCAAAGCGCAGCCGAAACCGTGGGCCAAAATCGACCTATGAACGCGATGACGCTTCGGCTCGCCAACGACAGCGACGACCTGACCGCCCTGGTCGAGCTATACGACCAGGCGGCCCGCTGGATGCTGGCGTCCGGTATCGACCAATGGCGGCCCGGCGACAAGGACGAGGCGCACTTCCGGCGGCGGCACAAGGACGGCGAGGTCTGGATGGCGGAGGCTGACGGCCGGGCCGTCGGAGCGTTCGAGCTGTGGTGGGAGGACGAACCGGCCTGGGGACCGCAGCCACCGGAGGCGGGCTATGTGCACCGGCTGATGGTGGACCGGGAGCGCGCACCGGCCGGCACCGGGCGGGCGTTGCTGGCGCATGCCGAGCGGCGGATAGCCGGGGCCGGGCGGGCCTGGGCCCGGCTGGACTGCGTGTCCTCCAACCCTCGGCTGCGCACCTATTACGAGGGTGCCGGCTACACCGTCGTCGGGGAGCAGCCCTTCAAGGAGGGCAAGAACGGGAGCCGGTACGGCGTCACCCTCCTCGAAAAGCGGCTCGGCGACGCCTGACCGGAATCCGGGGGCCCGCCCGCCGCCAGGCGCTACGGCGGGGAATCCGCAAGCGTCCCCCGAGCCACGGCCCCGCGCAGCGGACCCCCCGCCCGCCGCAGGCGAAACGGCGAGCCACGACCACGGCGGGGAGGCCGACAACGTGGGAGGTCACCGGCTCCGCCGGAACACCGCCACCGTGCGGCCCGGAACCGTGAACGTGCCGGACCCGGAGGCGTACGACGCCCTCGCGGTGACGCGGTCCGCACCGCCGGCCTGCACGGGATGCAGGGCATAACGCTCGCCCGCGAGGCCGGGGACGGTCTGCCGCTGCCGGTCCGGGGTGGCGTTGAAGACGACGACGAGGTCGTCGAGGCGCATGGTGAGCACGCCGGGGGTCTCGTCCTTCCCGGACAGCGGGAAGGACAGAGCCGACTGGACCCGGTCGGCGGTCGGCAGGCCGAAGGCCGGCTCCGTGGCGTGGATGCGGAGCAGGTCGCGGTAGGCGGCGGAGGTGCCGCGGACCGTGGCGCAGCCGGGACGGAGCGCGGGGTCGGCCAGCAGGGGCCGGGCGTAGGGCCACTTGTCCTTGTTGTCGGCGGCCGGCGGCAGCCCGCGGCCGAAGCCGTTGCCGTCGGCGCAGTTCCAGTGCAGGGCGTTGAACCAGTCGCCGCTGTCGAAGGAATTGCGGTCCAGGGACTTGGAACGCAGCAGGTCGGAGCCGGCCTGGGAGAGTGCGGGCCCTTGGGAGAGGGCCGCGGTGGCGAGTGCCAGGACCTGCATCCGGCCGCGGTCGGCGGCTCCGGTGTGCGGCGGGAGTTTGTAGGCGAGCGCGTCGTAGAGGGTCTCGTTGTCGTGGGCGTCGGCGTAGGCGAGCGCGTCACCGGGGGCGGCGGCGTAGCCGGCCGGCGCGCCGTTGTAGTCGACCTGGGAGCCCTTGACGCGGTGGCCGGTGGTGTCGGTGAACGTGTAGTCGGCGAGGTTGCCGGTGAGGCCGACCTTGAGGAGATCCTGGTAGTGGAGGAGCCGGGCGCGCTGCTCGGCCGGAGTGCCGTTGCCGGGCGATGAGTTGGGGTCGGTGGCGAGGCCGGAGGCGAAGCCCTGGACGCGGGGGTCGGCGTCGAAGGGGCCGCCGCCGCGCACCGCGTCCCGGGCCCGGTCGTTGAAGGTGGCGATGCCGGTGCCGGCCATGTTCCGCTGGGTGGCCTGGACGAAGCGGGCGTCGTTCGCGGCCTCGCCGAAGTTCCAGCCCTCGCCGTAGAGGATGATCTTCTTGCCGTCGACGCCGTCCTTCTGCGGGGTCAGCGCGTCGAGGGCCTTCCGGACGGCCAGGATGTTGGCCTTGGGGTGGTGGCCCATGAGGTCGAAGCGGAAGCCGTCGACCTTGTACTTCCTGGCCCAGGTGACGACCGAGTCGACGACGAGCTTGCCCATCATGAGGTGCTCGGGCGCGGTGCCGGAACAGCAGGTGGAGGTCGCCACCCCGCCGTCGTCGAGCAGCCGTTGGTAGTAGCCGGGGACGATGCGGTCCAGTACGGAGCGCGGGTCCTGGCCGCTCGCGGGGGTGTGGTTGTAGACCACGTCCATGACGGTACGCAGCCCGGCGCCGTTGAGGCCCTGGACCATGCGGCGGAACTCCACGGTCCGGGCCGTGCCGTCCGGGTCGGAGGCGTAGGACCCTTCCGGGACGGTGTAGTGCAGCGGGTCGTAGCCCCAGTTGTACGCGTCGCGGGCGGCGGTCTTCCCGACGCAGTCCTGCTGACGGTCGGAGTCGGGGGCGTACGAGACGAGGTCGCAGCCGGGACGGGTCTGGTCGGCGCGCCGCTCGGGTGCGGTGGCGAAGTCGAAGGCGGGCAGCAGATGGACGTAGGAGGTGCCGGACCGGGCGAGGGAGCGCAGGTGCCGCATCCCGTCCGAGCGCCGGTCGGTGAAGGCGAGGTACTGGCCGGGGTGGCGGGAGGTGCGGTCCTCGACGGAGAAGTCGCGGAGGTGCAGCTCCTGGATACGAGCCCGGCGCAGCGGCACCGCGGCGGGCTTCGCCAGCCGTGACCAGCCGTCCGGGGCGAGCCGCGGATCGTCGAGGTCGGTGACGAGGCTGCGGGCCGAATCGGCGGTCAGGGCGGTGGAGTAGGGGTCGGTGACCTTGTTGGTGACGGTCTTGCCGACGGTGGGCGCGTAGACCGTGACCAGGTAGCGGTACGGCTTCCCGGCCCAGTCACGCTGTCCTTGGACGCGCCAGACGCCGCTGCGGTCATCGCGCCGCATCGGGACCGTACGGCCGTCGAGCTCCAGGGCGACGGTGCGGGCGGTGGGCGCCCATACGGAGAGGGTGGGCCGGCCGTGGTGGAAGACCGGCCCCAGCGCGGAGCGTTGGGCACGAGCCCCGTAGAGGTCGTCCAGGACGCCGGGTATCTGGACGCCGGTGGTGGTGCGCCGCCCGTCCGCCGCGCGCTGAGCGGCCATGAGCTTTCCGCGCAGCGCGGTACCGGCCAGGTGGCGGTCGCGGGGGTCGACGGTGAAGGCCGGGTACCCCGTCAGATGCGGATAGGCGGCCCGCTCGGCCGAACTGAGACTGCCCGGCGCCAGCCGTATGTGCGCACCGCGACCCCCGAACTCCAGCCGGGCGGAGCTGCGTTCCGCCCCCTTCCAGACAACGGTGTCCCGGTCGATCCACTGGGCCAGCGCCTTGTCCGGCGGGGACGACGCCGCCTGCGCCATCTGCTGCGGCGACGAGACCAGCAGCGCCGCCGCACCGAGAACCATGACCAGAGCACCGGCCGAACACCGGTGGAACCGGCGGAGAGTGGAAGACATGGCTCATGGTTCTATCTACACCATCCCCGCCATGCAAGACCTTACGCAAGACCTTGCAAGGGTGTTACGTTCCCGCAGTAGCCGGTCCGGCCGACCGGAGGCTCCTAACGGACGGGGTCTACGCGCCCGGTCGGCCGGGTCGGTATCCAGAGGCGGGACCGTGCACTGAGTTCGGAACGTGTTCTGACGCCACATCGGCGGCAGGAGGGGGAGCTGTTCAGCGAGGAATTCACCTTGCCGGCCAGCAACTCGCCTGTGAGGGATTCACCTCACTCCCTCACAAATGGCCGGGACGAGTCGCAGCCGCCACGGATTCCACAAACTTGATCATTTTCAAGTGGTAGGTGCTCTTGCTCGGGTCGGGAAAGCGGACATGGTGCCGGTAGTAGCGGTGGAAGGCGATGATGCACGCCGCGTGCTCGATCTCCAGAGGCAAGGCGGCTGCGTCCTCCTCCGACAGGGGCGCGACTTCCTGATATCCCGCCACCAGGGAACACAGCCGTTCGGGCACCAGGACGTCATCCTCCTGCGCCAGCCCGACCGCCGCCATTCCGAGGTCCAGAAGGGGATCGTCGAGCGAGATCGTTTCCCAGTCCAGTACGGACAGCACCCCGTTTCCACGCACGATCACGTTGTCGGCGAAAAGGTCCCCGTGCGCGATCTTCCGAGATCGCTCGCTTTCCGCTTCGGCGCTGCGAACCCGCGTCAGGCAAGCGGTGAGCCATTCCCCGAACTCCCGGTCAGCGAAATCCGGAATCGCATCCAGCTGCTCGGGCGAGAGTCGGCGCGTGCCGACGGGAAGGTCATCGAGCCCTTCCGACTCCAGTGCCAGGGAATGCAGTTGCGCCAGGATGCGCCCGGCCTCGGGCAGCAGAGGAACGGGAAGCGGCTCCAGTACCTCCCCCGGGATCCACTTCTTCAGGATGACCGGACGGCCGTCGAGGCTGGTGATCAGCGCCCCATCAAGGGCGGGTACCACCTCGGTGGTCGGCACTCCCAAGCGATGGACGGCCTGCGTGTGTGTCGCCAGACGCTGGGCGCTGGCGGTGTCGTGGTTGTCGAGGATGGTCAGGGTGAAGTCGCCGGAAGCACTCGACAGGTGAAAACTGGAATTCGCTGCGCCGCCCTTGAGGGGTTGCAGCTGCGGCTCCCGCAGCCCGTAGTGCTCGGACACGGCGGGCAGGTCGATCTCGTCCAGCTTGGTATATGTGGCCACCCTGCTCAGGCTCCTCTGTGTGCGGCGGTTTCCCGGCGCCGATCATCGACAATTGCAATCCAGCGTGACTGCACCCGAATTCGCTCGTCCATCCACGCGGCACGCGGCAGACCCTCGGGCGGATCCTCCCCCGCCATCAGGTACGACAGCTCGGCCAAGTAGGCGAATTCCTCTCCCCGTACGCACCCGTGCAGCCGTTCGCGTGCCTCGGTCAGGAGCGCCGGCCTGCCGAGGACCGCGGCGTGGAGGCAGACCGCGAAGCGCACATACGCGATGGACGATGTCAGTCCCGCCTCACGGGCCTCCGCGACGATTTCCTCTGCGCGGCTGGGCAGGTCGCTGCTGACACCGGCATCCCGTACGAGCAATGCGATCTTCGTCTGCAGCTCCGCCCACCGGATCGATACCGCCCCCAGGGCGTCCTGCGCCCGTTCGATCTCCTCCCCGGCTCGTGGGCGGTCCCGGAACGCGGCGGCGAAGGCCAGACAGGCCTGCGACAACGCGGCCTCGCCCTGCTGGCCGAGCCGCAGCGCCTCGTCGCGGTTGACCGCGTACGAGGAACACGCGAGCGCCATGTCCCCCTGGGTCCACCAAAGATCGCCGAGCGCCCGGTCGCGGCGGCCCTCCACGCCCAAGGCCTCAGCCGCGGCATGCACTTCGGGGAACCTCCCCACCCGGCGCGCAAGGTGCACCAGGCCACGGGCGGCCGTGGGGGCCAGCCGTCCCCCGGCGTCGACGACCTGCCGCATCCCGGCCAGCGAACTCGCGAAGTTCCCGAGATCACGGTCGCACTCCGCAAGGAAGTACCGCGGCAGCTCCAACAGCGCATCGGGCAGCATCCCGGATGCCAGCACCGCGCGCAGTTGCTCAGCGGTTTCACCCCGGTGACGCCGCTGCCGCCGGGCGATCGCGGACAGCGCGACGGCCAGGGCGTCCGCCGCGCTGCCGATCCGGGCGCCACGGCTCTGGCCCGCTGCAGGCGGAGGCAGTTCGATGGGCTCCCACACGAAGTCGGCGACGTAGCGGAACGCCGCGTCCTCCAGCCAACCGAGCTCCAGGCCGTAGTCGCGGGCGATCGTCAACCCCTGCCGCAAGGCGGCGACCAGACGCCTTCGGTCCCCGTCCACCTCGTGTTCCAGGGCGTCGACGGTGCGTTGAGCGGCCCGCCGCCAGTCCGCCGGGCTCCAGCGGTCCTCGCTGGTCGAGTCCGCGTCCCGCACGGCATCGCGTACGAGATTGTGCAGCCGGTAGGGCCATGGGGCGCCGGGATCCAGGTCCACGAAGGGACGCTCGACCAATTCCAGTGCGGGGGCGTCATGGTCGAGGCCAGCGGCGGCCGCGGCCAGCTCGACGGAGAAAGAATCGAGCAGGCTCACCGCTCTCAGGACCTGGCGCACGCTCGGCGTGAGGTCCCGGAAGGTCCGGGCGACGAGCGCCGGGAAGTCCAGATTGAACTCATTCGCCATCGGTGCGCGCCCGTTCTTGCGGTACATGTCCAGAAACCGCATCACCGCGAGATCCAGGTACAGCGGCAGTCCGTGCGAGTTGGCGGTGATCAGGTGTCGCGCGCTGTCGTCCATCAGCGGCCGGCTGCCGACGGTCAGCCGCTCGCACAGATACCTCTCGCAGTCCTCCGCGGAGAGGTAGCCGACGGTGTGCTGGCGCGGTTCCTGCGTGGCGCCGCCGACGAGCAGCGGCCAGGAGTCCGGTCCCGCCCAGTCCAGCTGACCTTCGAGTCTGGCATCGTCCCACTGCAGACGGTTGCGGCCGGTGATGACGAAGAGCGCATTCGGCATCAGCCACACCACGCGCTGGATCAGCCGCTCGAGGTCGCGGTGCACGCGGTCCCCGACGTCCTCGAACGTGTCCAGGAGGACGACGAGTGTCGCCCGGCGCTTGGCCGGAACCCTGCTGAGGTCCCAGGCGAGCAGATGCGCGTAGTAGCTGAGCGCCTCCAGGTCCGGTTCGGCTTCGAGCAGGTCCGCCAGACGACGGCACTCGGCGAGCGCGCGGACCTGGTGACGCCGGTCCCGCAGCGCACGGACGAGTGACCGGAGCCCCTTCCCTGCGAGCACGCCCGCGGTCCCGGGCAAGGACACCGCCTGCGCGACGTCTGACAGCGCGGACTGCATCTGCCCGGACAGGGAGCGCGCCCCCGGGAACCGGCTGAACCAGGTACGGCGCCGCAGATACTCCTCCAGCGGCTCCCCGGGGTGGTTGCGCTCCCAGTAGCGCTGGAACGCAAGGTCGAATGCCGGCATCGGCTCCCCCAGCTCGGCCACCGCGAGCCGCAGGGCGAGCATCAGGGTTTCGAAGTCGCTGCCGGAGTCACGGGACAGGTCGACGCGTACCGGCGCCACCCGCCCCAGCCGGGGGTCCAGCGGCGGCCAGTCGGCGCCGCGTGCCTCGCCGTCCACGAGGTGTTCGGCGACACCGCGCGACAGCGTGGACTTGCCGATGCCGCCGACCCCGTAGAAGACGAGCACGTTACGCCGTGGCGCCTCCAGGTCCTCGACATCGAACCCGGTCCCGCGCGCCCCTTCCGTATGACGAACGAGGCTCTCGACCACCGTGGCCCACTCGTCCCGTCGGTCGGCGAAGTAGTCAACGGCTTTCAGCTCACGATCGTTCGACCGGAATAACGCACGAAGATCCGACCTGGACACCTGGGAACCCTCCGACTGAACGCCTCGAAAGCGCCAGCCCAGCAGTTCGCTTGATGGGCCGTCAAGCAGTGGTCACTCTTCGGACGGAGACTGGCCAGGTGCTTACCGCGGTTAAGCCATACCGGCTCACTCTGATCCAGACGGTGACCATCGGACGAACGCGATGCTGATGGCCGGGGGCCGCGCCGGAACGGTGCCCCCGGCCCCCACTGTCACCCGATCTTGACGTACCTGACGGAAACGAACGGCCACCAGGTGCCGCTGGCCGCCGAGGTTTCCCCTGGTGCGACGGCCGAGCCGTCTCCCTGGCAGTTGTCCGTGGTGTACCAGGTCACCTTCTTGTCGGTGTGATTGGTGATGGCCTTGTAGCCCCGCGAGCCCGTCGGGGAACTCTTGGCGAGCTTGTAGCAGGCGCCGTCCTTGGGGTTGGCCAGGGTCCGCTCGCCGTTGCCGGAGAATTCCAGGGTGCCGGTGGCGGCGTTCGCGGTGCCCGTGCCCAGGAGCAGAAGGGAAGCGGCCATGGCGCCCATGGCCAGCGTGTGTCCCGCGTTCTTGCGCATCTTCACGTCGTTCTCTTCCTTCCGGAATGACAGCTCGTCCGGGAAGAGACGCTAGGCAATGGGGTTATTTTTCACCTACCGGTGGCTGTTCGCCGGATATCGGTACCAGGGTGGAGGCAACGGAATTGCGGGCCCCGGGGCATCCCCGTTCCGGACCGGCCGGGCACAGGCCGACGATTCCTCAGTGACCGGTCGCGGCCGTCACAAGTCCCCACCCCAGTGGCACGCGGGTCGTCGCTGGGGATAAAGATGAGCCCATGAACGACAACGGGGGAACCGCACAGGGTCCGCACGATCCCACGAGCTATCGGCTGCGACCGCCGCAGTCTGCGCACGCGCCGGTCACGGAGCACGTGCAGGCTCCGGCCACACAGGCTTCGGCGCCGCCGTCCGATCCGGGTGCGGGCCGGCTCGTGGCGGGCCGCTACCGGCTGCTGAGCAGGCTCGGGCACGGCGGCATGGGCACCGTATGGCGTGCCCGGGACGAGGTCATGGACCGCGAGGTCGCCGTCAAGGAGTCCCGTATTCCTGACCACCTGCCGGAGCGGGAGCGGGCCGGTGTCTTCGAACGGATGCGGCGGGAGGCGCGGGCCGCGGCCCGTCTCGATCATCCCGCGGTGGTGAACGTCCATGACGTCGCGGTCGAGGAGGGGCAGCCGTGGATCGTCATGGAGTTCGTCCAGGGGCGCTCCCTCGGCGACGCGCTCCAGGAGGGCACGCTCAGCGCGCGCGACGCCGCGCGGATCGGGCTGGAGGTGCTGGGCGCGCTGGAGGCCGCGCACGCCGCCGGGATCCTGCACCGCGACGTGAAGCCGGACAACGTCATGCTCGGACGTCACGACCGCGTCATCCTCACCGACTTCGGCATCGCCCAGATCGAGGGCGAGACCAAGCTGACCGAGACCGGCGGGTTCGTCGGCTCACCCGAATTCATCGCTCCCGAGCGCGTGTTGGGGCAGCAGCCCGGCAGCGCCTCCGACCTGTGGTCACTCGGCGTCGTCCTGTACGCGGCGACGGAAGGCGTCTCGCCGTTCCGCCGCACCAACACCCCCGCCACGCTGCAGGCCGTGCTGAACTCCGCCCCGGTCGCCCCGACCGCGGCCGGCGACGGCCCGCTGACCGAGGCCATCCAGGGTCTGCTGCAGAAGGATCCGGCGCACCGGCCGAGCGCGGCGCAGGTGCGCGAACTGCTCGAACGGGCGGTGCAGCCGCCGCCCCCGGTCGTACGGGTCAGTGGGCCTGAGGCCGGTAAGGGTGTCCGCCTCGGCCGCAAGACCCTCATCGGGGTCGCCGCGGGAGTCGTGGCGCTGGCCGGGGCGGCCTGTCTGGTCGTCGCGGATCCGTTCGCCGGGCCGCTGCCCGAGGGGTGGAGGGTGCGCCAGGAGGCGGCACCGCTGCACGCGGACGTCGCGGTGCCCGTCGGCTACCTGCGGATCCCGGACGACGGGGACCCCTCCGTGATCACGTACAAGGATCCCAGCGGAGCGGTGACGGTCGAGCTGACCCGGTGGGACCACGTGCGGCAGAAGAGCGATATCTCGGGGACCGCCGACGCCCAGGCGTTCAAGGACTCGGACGCGATCAAGGAGGGCTCCTTCTCGGGGTCGGGGATCTCGATGTCCTCGGACACCAAGGCCCGCAGCAGCACGGACTCCAATGTCATGTACCAGGAACGCGATGCCGCCCTGAACACCGTCACCTACGGCACCAGCGGCTCCGGCGTGGACATCGACGGGGACGTCCCGCGCGAGGCCAAGGCGTTCTACTACCGGACCCACGCCGGTGACATGTACCGGCTGTGGGTGGACTATCCGGGCAAGGGCGACGTCACCGACCGCGGCCGCGAGGTCGCCCGGATCGCGATCGCCAACCTCGGCATCGCACAGCCCTGAGACGGTTCCGCGCCGGCCGGCCCGGAGGACCGTGGCTGGCGCCACTGGGGGCTGTCACGGGGTTGGCCCGGGGCCACGCCGCACGCGGCCCCGGCCTGCACGTCAGCCGATCTTGACGTACCGGATGGAGACCAGCGGCCACCAGGTGGAGCTCGCCTCCGAGGTCTTTCCGGGTTCGACGGCCGAGCCGTCTCCCTTGCAGTCGTCCGCGGTGTACCAGGTCACCTTCTTGTTGGTGTGATTGGTGATCGTCTTGTAGCCCAGCGACTCCCACGGCCCCGTCTTCTTGGCGAGCTTGTAGCAAGCCCCGTCCGTGGGGTTGGTCAGCGTCCGCTCACCGTTCCCGGAGAACTCCAGCGTGCCGGTCGCGGCGTTCGCGGCACCCGTTCCCAGGATCAGAAGGGAAGCGGCCATGGCGCCCATGGCCAGCGTGCGTCCCGCGTTCCTGCGCATCTTCACGTCGTTCTCTTCCTTCCGGAATGACAACTCGTACGGAAAGGGACGCTAGGTGTCGAGGTTATGTTTCACCTATCGGCCGGTGTCCGTCCGTTATCGGTACCAGGCCGGAGGAAAGCGGAATTGCGGACCCTGGGCCTCCGTATGTCTGCCGGTCCCGGTCCACTCCCCGGCTCGGGCCGTTCCCGGCCCCCGGATCACGCCCGCACCACCCCCGTCGACCCCCGCACCACCAGCTCCGGCCGGAAGACGAACTCCGTGCGCTGTGGTGGGGCCTGGCGGCCCTGGGCGCGTTCGTGGATCTCCTCGATCAGCGCCCCCACCGCCGCCGTCGCCATCGCCTGTACCGGCTGGCGCACCGTGGTCAGCGGCGGATCGGTGAAGGCGATGAGCTGGGAGTCGTCGAAACCGACGACCGAGACATCAACCGGGACGTCGAGGCCGCGCTGGCGTGCCGCCCGCACCACGCCCAACGCCATCAGGTCGCTGCCGCAGACGACGCCGGTGCAGCCCTCGTCGAGCAGTGCCGCGGCTGCCGCGTGGCCGCCCTCGACGCTGAACAGGGTGTGCTGGACGCGTCGTTCGGCCTGCCCCCTCGACAGGCCGAAGCGCTCCG
>NZ_JBHYPE010000061.1:0-27842 GCF_042746015.1 Streptomyces sp. NPDC058773 | reverse complement strand
CGCTCGCCGAGCCGCGCCGCTCCCGGGGGCCCCCCCCCACGCCACCCTGGGGTTGGCGGGCGCGCCGTGCGGCCGCCCCCCCCCACCCCCCCCCACGACTCCGCCAGCGCCGCCACGAAGCCGTCGGCCTTGCGGCGGGAGGGCACGTAGCGGGCCGGGCCGACGGCCAGGCCGATCCGCTCGTGGCCCAGATCGGCCAGGTGGCGTACGGCCATCCGGGCCGCCGCGCCGTCGTCGGGTGAGACGAACGGCGCATCGATGCGGTCGTTGTAGCCGTTGATCAGGACGAACGGGACGCGGCGCGAGGTCAGCCGGGTGTAGCGGGACGGATCGGCGCGGGTGTCGGCGTGCAGGCCGGAGAGGAAGACGATGCCGGTGACGCCGCGTTCCTCCAGCTGCTCGACGAGTTCATCCTCGGTGGCGCCGCCCGGCATCTGGGTGCACAGCACCGGGGTGTAGCCGTGGCCGGCCAGCGACTGCTCGATGACCTGGGCGAAGGCGGGGAAGATCGGGTTGGTCAGCTCCGGGATGACCAGGCCGACCAGCCCGGCGCTGCGGCGGCGCAGGCGTACGGGGCGCTCGCAGCCGAGCACGTCGAGCGCGGCGAGCACCCGCTGCCGGGTGCTCGCCGCCACGCCCGCCTTGCCGTTCATGACCCGGCTGACCGTCGCCTCGCTGACCTCCGCCTGGGCGGCGATGTCGGAGAGCCGGGGGGTGGCGGGGAGATCGGGCTGGGCCGTCACGCCTCCCACCAGACGGTGATGTCGGCCGGCAGCTCGAAGTCCCCCTCTTCCACGTGCAGTTCGCGGGAGGCGAGGAGCAGCCGGCCCGGGGCGGTCAGGCGGGCCGGCGCGCCGGTCGTGTTGGCCGTGCAGATCAGGCCGCCGGGGCGGCGGAAGGCGAGGATGCCGTCGGGGGCGTCCAGCCACTCGACCGACTCCCCCGCGCCGAGGCCCGGGTGGCCGCGCCGCAGGGCGAGGGCGGTGCGGTAGAGCTCCAGGGTGGATGCGGGGTCGCCGGTCTGGGCCTCGACGGTGAGCGGGGCCCAGTCGTCCGGCTGCGGGAGCCAGCTGCCGCCGGCGCCGAAGCCGTACGGGGCGGTGTCGCCGCTCCACGGGAGCGGGACCCGGCAGCCGTCGCGCAGGCCTTCCTGGCCGCTGTCGCGGAAGAAGGAAGGGTCCTGGCGGACCTCGTCGGGCAGGTCGGCGACCTCGGGCAGGCCCAGTTCCTCGCCCTGGTAGAGGTACGCGGAGCCGGGCAGGGCCAGCATCAGCAGGGTGGCGGCGCGGGCGCGGTCCAGGCCGCCGCCGAGCCGGGTGCGATGGCGTACGACGTCGTGGTTGGAGAGCACCCAGGTCGTCGGGGCGGCCACCGGGCGCATGGCGTCGAGGGAGGAGTCGATCGCCTCGCGGAGCGCGGCAGCGTCCCAACCGGTGTCCAGGTAGTGGAAGTTGAAGGCCTGGTGGAGCTCGTCGGGGCGGAGGTAGAGCGCGGTGCGGTCGGCGCTGGGCGTCCATGCCTCGGCCACCGCGATCCGGTCGCCGGGGAGGGCGCCGGGACGGCTGCCGGCGGAGTACTCGTCGAGGACGGTGCGCCAGGAGCGGTAGATGGCGTGGACGCCGTCCTGGTCGAAGAAGGGGAGGGTCTGGTTGCCGAGGAGTTTCAGCTGCCCGGCGTGGCCCATGTCGGGCAGGCCGGGGGCCTTGACCAGGCCGTGGGCCACGTCCACCCGGAAGCCGTCCACGCCCAGGTCCAGCCAGAAGCGCAGGATGGAGCGGAACTCGTCCCGTACGGCGGGGTGGTCCCAGTTGAAGTCGGGCTGTTCGGGGGCGAAGAGGTGGAGGTACCACTCGCCGTCGGGGAGGCGGGTCCAGGCAGGGCCGCCGAAGAGGGACTCCCAGTCGTTGGGCGGCTGCTCGCCGTTCTCGCCGCGGCCCTTGCGGAAGTGGAAGCGTTCGCGGAGCGTCGAGCCGGGGCCCTCGGCCAGGGCGCGGCGGAACCACGCGTGCTGGTCGGAGCAGTGGTTGGGGACGAGGTCGACGATGATGCGCAGGCCCAGGGCGTGGGCGTCGGCGATGACCGCCTCGGCGTCGGACAGGGTGCCGAACATCGGGTCGATGGTGCGGTAGTCGGCGACGTCGTAGCCGGCGTCGGCCTGCGGGGAGGCGTAGAACGGGCTGAGCCAGACGGCGTCCACGCCCAGGTCGCGCAGGTACGGCAGCCGGCTGCGGATGCCGGCCAGGTCCCCCATGCCGTCGCCGTCGGCGTCGGCGAAGCTGCGCGGGTAGACCTGGTAGATCACCGCGTCGCGCCACCAGTCGGTGGCGGGAGTGACGTTGTGCTGTGGAGTCATGTCATCCCTTGGTGGTGCCGGCGGTCAGTCCGGCGACGAGGTGGCGCTGGGCGAAGGCGAAGACGAGCGCGGCCGGGACCGCGATGATCACGGCGGCGGCGGTCATCGAACCCCAGTCGTTGGTGTACTGGTTGACGAAGGTCTGCAGCCCGCCGGCGAGGGTGAGGTTCTCCTCGCCGGTCATGAACGCGGAGGCGTAGGCGACCTCGGCCCATGCGGTGACGAAGGTGTAGAAGCCGGTGACGGCGAGGCCGGGGCGGGCCAGCGGCAGGACGAGCCGCCAGAAGGTGCCGAACGGGTTGAGGCCGTCGACCCGGCCCGCCTCGTCGATCTCCACCGGGATGGTGTCGAAGAAGCCCTTCATCATCCAGGCGCAGAACGGGACGGCGATGGTGAGGTACGTGACGACCAGGCCCGCGGGCTGGTTGAGCAGGCCGAGGCCCGCCAGCAGGTTGTACAGCGGCACGATCAGGACCGCGACCGGGAACATCTGGGTGATCAGCAGCAGCCACATCAGCGGGCGCATCCCGGGGAAGCGGAAGCGGCTGACGGCGTAGCCGGTGGTGGCGGCGGTGAAGACCCCGAGGACGGTGGTCAGCCCGACGATGATCACGGAGTTCTGGAACCAGGTCAGGAACTCCGTGTCGGCCAGTACGTGGGTGTAGTTGGCGAAGGTGAAGTGGGTGACGAGGCTGGTGGAGAAGGCGTCGTTCTTCGGTTTGAAGGACGTCACCAGCAGCCAGAGGGGCGGGAAGACCGCCACTACGGCCGCGATCGCCAGGCCGGTGTGCAGCGCGGTGGAGGCGAGCCGGGACCGCTGGTTGCGCTTGCGGGCCGGGCGCGCCGACGGTGTGCGGGTCATGGTCACCACACCTCTCCCTGCTTGCGCAGCGCCCGGCGGTAGACCACCGCGACGGCCGAGAGCAGGACCAGGATCAGGACGCCCCAGGCCGCGGACTCGGAGAAGTTGCGGGGGCTGTCGATGAAGGAGAGCCGGTAGGCGTAGGTCACCAGGATCTCGGTGGCGTCGCCGGGGCCGCCCCGGGTCAGCAGGAAGATCACCGGGAACATGTTGAAGGTCCAGATGGTGGAGAGCAGGATGACGGTGCTGCTGACGGACCGCAGTCCGGGGACGGTGATGTGGCGGAAGCGCTGCCAGGCGCTCGCGCCGTCCATCTCGGCGGCTTCGTAGAGCTCGCCGGGTATGGACTGGAGACCGCCGAGCAGGGCGACGAGCATGAAGGGCACGCCCAGCCAGACGTTGACGGCGATGACCGAGAGCTTGGCCCAGGTGGGGTCGTTGAGCCACGGGACCGCGTCGATACCGCCGCCGGCCAGCAGCTTGTTGAGGATGCCGCTCTTCTCGTTGTAGAGCATCCGCCAGGTGAAGACCGAGATGAAGGCGGGAATGGCCCACGGCAGGATCAGCGCGAGGCGGTAGAAGGTGCGGCCGCGCAGGGTGCGGTTGAGCATGTTCGCCAGGGCGAGGCCGGTCAGGAACGTCAGCGAGACACAGGCGACGGTCCACAGGACGGTCCAGCCGAGGCGGTCCCAGAAGACGCCGTCGCTCAGCACCGCCCGGTAGTTGTCCAGGCCGGTGAACTCGTAGGTGGCGGGGAGGTGGTTGACGCCGATGTTCCGCTCGACGTTGGCCTCGTTGGCGTCCGTGAGCGAGAGGAAGACGCCGCGCACCAGCGGGTAGCCGATGATCACCCCGATGACGAGTACCACCGGGGCGACCATCGTCCACGCGTACCAGTGGGTGCCCAGCGCCCGGCGCACCCGTACAGCAACGGTCACTTGTAGTCCTTGAGCAGCTTCCGGTAGGCGTCGCCGGTCGCCTTGGCGGCCTGCTCGGGCGTGGCGGCGCCGGTGAGCACCTTGTTCATCTGGACCTTGACCGGCTCGAAGAGCGAGTTGCCCTCGGCGATCCAGGGCCGCTGGACGGCGCCGTCGACGGCGGGCTTGAAGAACCGGACCATCTCGTTGTTCTTGACGGCCGGCACCTCGTACACGGACTTGCGGGTGGGCAGCAGGCTGAGCTTCTCGGTGGTCTCCTGCTGGACCTTGGCGGAGCTCATGTACTTCACGAAGGCGTAGGAGGCCTGGAGGTTCTTGCTGCCGGCGTAGACGGAGAGGTTCCAGCCGCCCTGCGGGGAGCCCTGGGCGCTGCTGCCGCCGGGGACGGGGGCGACGCCGAGGTTCTTCCGGTCCTTGAAGGCCTTGCCGGCGCGGGCGCCTTCGATGTCCCAGGGGCCGTCGACGGCCATCGCGACGTCGCCGTCCTTGAGGGCCTTGAGCTGGTTCTCCTGGCCGTCGGTGGCGTCGGTGACGGCGGCCTTGGAGTCGACCAGGCTCTTGATCGTCTTGAACGCCTTGACGCCGGCGCCGTCGTCGATCTCCACCACCTTGTCGCGGGCGTTGACCATGTCGCCGCCCTCGCCGTAGAGGTAGGGAAGGAACCAGTAGGGGTCGTCGCCGCGCAGATAGAGGGCGGTGGCGCCGGTCTTGGACTTGATCTTCTTGGCGCTCCTGGCCAGCTCGTCGAAGGTCTTGGGCACCTCGACGCCGGCGTCCTTGAGGAGCTTCTTGTTGTAGAAGAGGCCGAGGGTGTCGATGACCTGGGGTGCGGCGTAGGTCTTGCCCTTGAACTTCGTGGAGCCGACGGCCTGCGGGAGGTAGTCGTCGGCCTTGTCGAGGGCGGCGGTGCCGTCGAGCGGCGCGAGATAGCCGAGGTTGGCGAAGTCGGCGACCCAGGCGACCTCGGTTCGCATCACGTCGGGGGCCCCGGAGTTGCCGCCGGCCGCGTTCTTGAACTTGGCGTTGGCATCACCGAAGGGGACGTTCACGTACTTGACGTGGACCTTGGGGTGCTCCTTCTGAAAGCCCTCGGCAAGTTTGCGGTACGTCGCCTTCTCGGCGTCGTTGGAGGTGTCCCAGAAGGTAACGGTTCCGGACAGTTCACCCCCGCTGTCGCCGCCATTGCCGCTGTCGCCTCCGCCGCACGCTGTCGCTGCCAGTGCCAGGCCCGCTACCAGCGCGGTGGCCGTTGCGCCCCGTATGCCACGCCGCATGTGAACTCCTTAGGGAAATGCCTCAGATGGCGGTCAGGAACGTAACAGCGCGGAAAACAAACCGAAAGACCTTGCGGCAAATTTCTGCAAGACCATGGGAACGAATTGCAACGAGATGGCTGGAACGGGACCCTCGGGACGCCCTCGGCACCGTCACCCCGCGCCCGCCCGCGCGTTGTCTGCGTGAAGGCACCGACGCCTCTTGACCTCAAAGGGACGGCAGATGACCCAGGAGCTCACTTCCCCCAGCCCCGCCCCCCAGGCCCCCGGAACGGGCCGAGGTCCGGGGTGGTGGCGCGACGCCGTCATCTACCAGGTGTACGTGCGCTCGTTCGCCGACAGCGACGGCGACGGCATCGGCGATCTGCGCGGCGCCCGCGCCCGGCTGCCGCACCTCAGGGACCTGGGGGTGGACGCCGTCTGGCTCACCCCGTTCTACGCCTCACCGCAGGCCGACGGCGGCTACGACGTCGCCGACTACCGCGCCGTCGACCCGCTGTTCGGCAGCCTCCAGGACGCCGACGACCTGATCCGCACCGCCCATGAGCTGGACCTGCGGGTGATCGTCGACATCGTGCCCAACCACACCTCCGACCGGCACCCGTGGTTCCTGGACTCCGAGCTCGCCCGGCAGCGCTACCTCTTCCGCCCCGGCAAGGGAGAGCACGGCGAACTCCCGCCCAACGACTGGGAGTCGGTCTTCGGCGGCCCGGCCTGGACCCGCACCGAGCGCGGCGACTGGTATCTGCACCTCTTCGCCCCCGAGCAGCCCGACCTCAACTGGGACAACCCGGACGTGCACGCCGAGTTCGAGGCCATCCTGCGCTTCTGGCTCGACCTCGGGGTGGACGGCTTCCGGGTCGATGTCGCGCACGGCATGATCAAGGCTCCCGGCCTGCCGGACATCGGCCACGGCCAGCAGGCCAAGCTGATCGGCAACCAGGTGCTGCCGTTCTTCGACCAGGACGGGGTGCACGCCATCCACCGCTCCTGGCGCCGGCTGCTGGACGGCTACGGCGACGCCCACGGCAGGCAGGTGGTCGGCGTCGCCGAGGCCTGGGCCCCCACCGCCGAGCGCCTCGCCCTCTACGTCCGCCCCGACGAACTCCACCAGGCCTTCAACTTCCAGTTCCTGAACGCCCCTTGGGAGGCCGACGCGCTGCGCGAGGTCATCGACGCCTCGCTCGCCGCCACCACCTCGGTCGGCGCCCCGACGACCTGGGTCCTCTCCAACCACGACGTCGTACGGCACACCACCCGGCTCGGCGGCGGCCTGGACCGCGCCCGCGCCGCCACCCTGCTGATGCTGGCCCTGCCCGGCTCCGCGTACCTCTACCAGGGCGAGGAACTGGGCCTGCCCGAGGTCACCGACCTCCCCGACGAGGCCCGCCAGGACCCGGCGTTCTTCCGCGGCGGCCGGACCGCGGGCGCGGCCGCCACCAGCGGCCAGGACGGCTTCCGCGACGGCTGCCGGGTGCCGCTCCCCTGGTCCGGTGAGCTGCCGCCGTACGGCTTCGGCGACGGCGGCAGCTGGCTCCCGCAGCCGGACGACTGGGCCGGGCTCACCGTCGAGGCCCAGACCGGCGACCCCGCCTCCACCCTGGAGCTCTACCGCACCGCCCTCGCCCTGCGGCGCCGGCTGCCGGGCCTGGGCGATGGCGGGATGAGCTGGGCCCCCGCGCCCGACGGGGTGCTCGCCTTCACCCGCCCAGGCCTGCTGTGCGCCGTCAACACCCTGGGGCACGACGTACAGCTCCCGCCGCCCGGAGCGCTGCTGCTGGCCAGCGGCCCGGTGACCGGCAGCGGCGCGGACGCGGTGCTCCCCGGCGACAGCTGCTCCTGGTGGGCAATCTGAGAGCCGACCGGTACAGTCCCCCTCATGACCGCCCGGCTTTCCGATATCGCAGCGCAGGCGGGTGTCAGCGAGGCCACCGTCAGCCGGGTGCTCAATGGAAAGCCCGGCGTCTCCGCGACCACCCGCCAGTCCGTGCTCGCCGCCCTCGATGTGCTGGGCTACGAACGCCCGGTGCGGCTGCGGCAGCGCAGCGCCGGCCTGGTCGGACTGATCACCCCGGAGCTGGAGAACCCGATCTTCCCGGCTTTCGCCCAGGTCATCGGGCAGGCACTGACCCGCCAGGGCTACACGCCCGTCCTCGCGACCCAGACGCCCGGCGGCTCCACGGAGGACGAGCTGACCGAGATGCTGGTGGACCGCGGGGTGGCCGGCATCATCTTCGTCTCCGGGCTGCACGCCGACACCTCCGCCGACATGCAGCGCTATGAGCAGCTGCGCGGCCAGGGCGTCCCGTTCGTCCTCATCAACGGCTTCTCCGACAAGGTGCAGGCACCGTTCGTCTCCCCCGACGACCGGGCCGCGGTGGACCTGGCGATCACCCACCTCGGCGCGCTCGGCCACCGGCGGATCGGACTGGCGCTCGGCCCCAAGCGCTTCGTCCCCGTACAGCGCAAGATCGAGGGCTTCGTCCGCAGCATGCAGGAGCGGCTGCAGACCGGTCCGGCGGAGGCGGAGCCGTTCATCCAGCACTCCCTCTACACCCTGGAGGGCGGCCAGGCCGCGGCGGGCGCGCTGATCGAGCGGGGCGCCACCGCCATCGTCTGCGCCAGCGACATGATGGCCCTCGGCGCGATCCGCGCGGCCCGGCAGTGCGGCCTCGACGTCCCGCGCGACCTCTCCGTCGTCGGCTTCGACGACTCCCCCCTGATCGCCTTCACCGACCCCCCGCTGACCACCATCCGTCAGCCGGTGACGGCCATGGGCCAGGCAGCCGTCCGCGCCCTCCTGGAGGAAATCGGCGGAACCCCCGCCCCGCACAGCGAGTTCGTCTTCCACCCCGAACTGGTGGTCCGCGGTTCCACCGCCTCGGTTCCCCGGACGACGGCGAGGATTCCTGCGCCGGTGCGGGCCACGCCGTAGGGCGGCATCAGAACCGCTGCTGCCGCACTCCCGGCGGGAGATAGCACGGCGTGGTGACCACGTACTGCAGGCTGTCGGGTCCTTCAACGCTTTCGACGGTGAGGGAGATCCGCTCCTTCCGCTTCCCGGCGACGCTGCCGTCCAGGATCACCGGCCGGTCGTCGCCGGGTCTCTCGTCCAGGTGGTCGACGGAGATCCGCTGCCCTTCCATCGCCTCGCGGAGCCTGCGGGCGGCGGCGATGTGCTGCTGCCGGGGCAGTTCGCCCCTGACGTGGTACGTCAAGGTGAAGCGGCCGTCCTCGGCGGTCTCGTCGTCCTTCCCGACGCAGGTGTGGAGATCCTTCACGGCCGTGCGCGGCGAGAGCACGACGCCCGACGAGCCGGCCAGGGCCTTCGTGTAGTGCCGCGCCTCGCTCAGGGCCTGCGCCTCGCTCTTGCGCGGCAGCGGGGCGTTCTTGTCGTCCTCGCCGTCGCCGGCGCACGCCGTGGCGAGCAGCAGTACGGCAAGGCAGAGGGCACGGTGTGCCGTACGTGCGGTGACCACGGTCCTCCCTCTTCGCCCGTGTACGCGAGCCGCTTCCCCGCTAATCGGGAAGGAGCGGCCAGTCGTTGTCGTCCTTGGGGACCGTGCGCGGCCGTTCCCCGGCGATGATCCTGCCCTGATTTTCCAGGGCCTTGCTGTCCTCGTTCCAGTAGTCGCTGTGCCCGCCCTTGGGGTCGACGTAGAAGTTGTTGCCGCCGAAGGGCTCCTCGGCCGGGTTGTCGCCGAGGTTGAAGTCGGAGAAGCCGTCGACGATCTCATCGTTCCTGGAGTTGCCGATCCAGACGTGCTCCGGATCGATGTTCAGGTCCTCGGCCTCGTTGACGTGCATCCCCGGGCTGCCGACGCCGACGATGTCATCGGCCCCGAGGCCGCCGTCCCCGCTCGCCGCGACGCCCACCGTCGTCGATCCGTAGCTGTGGCCGATCACCGTCATATGGGTGGGTGAGCCATGGTGCGACTCGCGCAGACCGCCGACGAACCGGCGCAGGTCCGGGGCCCCCTCATTGGCGCGGTCCTCGGTGCTCACCCCGCCGTTGTCCCACTTCTTGCCGCCTTCCCACTCGGGGGCGTCGTAGCCGAGCCACCAGACCGTGGAGACACGTTCGTTGGGCGCGGCCTCCCGGGTGGCGGCGTCGTGCAGCCGGTCGATACGGCTGAGCTGGCCCGGGGCGCTGCCCAGCGTGGTGTCGGTGCCCGGGACGAGGACGGCGGTGTGGTCGGCCCGGTCCGGGTTGCCGAGGGCGACCGCCGCCTTGCCGTCGTCCTCGGGGTCGAGCATCAGCAGGTACGGCTGCTTGCGCTCGGGGCCGCCGTCCGCCTCGTCGAGGGCGTCCTTGAGTGCCAGCAGGTTCCTGCGGCGCTTCAGATAGGCGTTGCCCTCGGTCTCCAGCGATTCCCTGGGGTTCTTGCTGTGGAGCTCTTCCAGCTCCTTGTCGAGCACGGTGCGGTTGGCCTCGTCGCGTGCGTCCGAGGGCAGACCTCGCATCCCGCCGATGATCCCCGGATAGGCGGCGAGGTACAGCTCCTTCTTCTCATCGGACAGCCCTGCCCACCACCGGGAGTTCTCCCCCTCCAGATCATTGAGCGGGATGTCGCTGACCCGCACGCCCGCGTGCCGGGAGACCTCGTTGGCGTCAATTGCGGTGTCCTGCCAGCCGCCAGGGGAGGTGAGCACCTGCGATTCGAGGCGGCCGAGGTCGGCGACGGCCTGGTCGTTGGCGTCCTGTGCCCGCTTCAGGGCGCGGTTCATGGCGTCGCGGTGCCCGTCGAGCGAGCCGCCGTACTGGGAGGGGCCGCCCGCGGGCGGGTTGATGACGCCGTCGTCCGTCACCTCGAAGCCGTCGTCCTCCGCGGCCCGTACCGCCCGGCGCAGGTCGGAACGGGCGGCCGCCAGCTCCTGCGCGGCGGTGCCGAGGGTGGTCTGGATGAGCATCGCCTGCTGGGTGGCGATCCCCAGCTGGCTCTCGTGCTTCTCCATCGTGTCGAGTGCGGACTTCGCCGCCTCGCCCTGCCACTCCTCGTGCAGTGGACCGGTGACGCGGTGGCGGTGGGCGTCCCGGGAACGTTCGAGCTGGTCCGAGAGCTTCTTCCAGCGGGACTCGGCGGTTTCGAGATCGGAGACGTCCAGCTTGAGCAGGCGCTTGAACTCACTGCTCACGGCCCGTCACCCCAGGACCGCGCGCATGGACTGCGCGACGTGTGACTCGGTGCTGTCGGTCGAATCCGCGGTGGAGCGCAGGTCCCGCGCCGACGCGCGGATGCGGGACTGCAACCCCTTCAGGCCGCTCTCCCAGTCCGCGGCGGTTGCGGTGAGCCGGCCGCCCAGACTCCAGGCGGAGAGGGCATCGGCCGCGGTGCGCGTCTGTTTGAGGGCGCCGCTGATCTCGCTGTCGTTGTCATCCGCCAGATGGTCGGCGGCCCGCGCGGAGGCGCGCAGCTCGTCCGGACTGATCCGTAAGGTGTCGGCCAACGCTTCAACCCCCGTTGATGGGCACGAATACCGGTGAAGCAAATGTCTAAGGGGCGGTTCATGAGCCTGTCAAGCAATGGCCCCGAAAGAGATGGCCGGGCACCCGTACCCCGCTGGTACGGGTTCCCTGCATACCTCCCAAGTCCGATACACCGGCTCGAATACCCGCCCGAAGGATGATCGGCAAGAAGTCCGTTTCTGGCAGACTGTCTGCCTATGGGTGATGCGAATACCAGGATTTTGGACGGCTCGCCGACCGCCCCGCCATCCAAGGGGGAACACGCCGACCGCCCGGTGAGCGAAGGCCGATGGGCCCGTCTGCGTTCCCCCCGCTCACCCCGGCTCCGGTTCGAGATCCTGCTGATCGCGGTCAGCTACTGGACCTATTCGGTGATCCGCAACGCGGTGCCCGAGCAGAAGATCCAGGCGATAAAGAACGCCGACTGGATCTGGCAGGCGGAGCACACGCTGGGCATCGCCGTCGAACGCACCGTCAACCACGCGGTGAACTCCGTGACGTGGCTGATCGTGACGATGAACTACTACTACGCGACACTGCACTTCATCGTCACGATCGCCGTGCTGGTCTGGCTCTACCGCTGGCATCCCGGCCGCTACGCCGCCGCCCGGCTGGCGCTCTTCGCCACCACCGGATTCGCCCTGGTCGGCTACTACCTCTACCCGTTGGCACCGCCCCGCCTGATGCCGGACGGCGGCTTCGTCGACACCCTGGTCAACCACGGCACCTGGGGCTCGATGGCGTCCGGCAGTCTCGCCTCGATGTCCAACCAGTACGCCGCCATGCCGTCGATGCACATCGGCTGGTCCCTGTGGTGCGGCCTCACCATCGCCCTGCTGGCCAGGCCCCTCTGGTGCCGGCTCCTCGGCCTGCTCTACCCCGCCACGACCCTGCTCGTCATCGTCTCCACCGCCAACCACTTCTGGCTGGACGCCCTGGGCGGAGTCCTCTGCCTCTCCTTCGGCTTCACCCTGGCCTGCGCCTGGTACGGGCGACTGCCGCACCGCCTGGCACGGGTTGCGCCGGCGGGGGCCTAGCGGATTCTTGGGCCTTCCCACGTTTTCGGCTTTCCCGCCGTGGTGGTTGCTCGCCGTTTGTGGCCCGCTTCGCGGTGCCCTCGCCGTGTCGCCTGCGGCGGGCGGGGTCCGCTGCGCGGCGCTGTGGCCCCCTGCGTTTTCGGCTGACTCACCGTTGCGCCTGCGGCGGGCAAGCCGAAAACGTGGGAAGCAAGCCGAGTGCCAACGACTACGCTCCGTAGAAGATCTCCTCCACCACACCCCGCGCCCGGCGGGTGACCCGGCGGTAGTCGTCGAGCATGTCGCCGGTCTGGCCCTCCTCGTAGCCGAGGTAGCGGCCGACGGCGGCCAGTTCGCGGCCGTCGACGGGGAAGGTGTCGCCGGGCCGGCCGCGTACGACCATGACGGCGTTGCGTACGCGGGCGGCCAGTACCCAGGCCTCGTCCAGGGTCTGGGCGTCCTCGGTGGCGATGAGGCCGGCGGCGTGGGCGGCGGCCAGGGCCTCGCGGGTGCGGGTGGTGCGCAGGCCGGGGATCTCCCAGCCGTGCTGCATCTGGAGCAGCTGTACGGTCCACTCGACATCGCTCAGGCCGCCGCGTCCCAGCTTGGCGTGGGTGGTGGGGTCCGCGCCGCGGGGCAGCCGTTCGGCTTCCATCCGGGCCTTGAGCTTGCGGATCTCGCGGACCGCGTCGTCGCCCAGGCCCTCGGCGGGGTAGCGGAGCGGGTCGATCAGGTCGATGAAGCGCTGCCCCAGCTCCAGGTCGCCGGCGGCGGGTTCGGCGCGCAGCAGGGCCTGTGACTCCCATACCAGCGACCAGCGCCGGTAGTAGGCCGCGTACGAGGCGAGGGTCCGTACCAGCGGGCCCGTCCTGCCCTCCGGGCGCAGGTCCGCGTCGATGAGCAACGGCGGGTCGGAGGAGGGGAGTTCGAGCAGCCGGCGCATCTCGTTGGCGACGGCGTGGGCGGCCTTGGCGGCCTCCTGCTCGTCGGCGCCCTCGCGCGGTTCGTGGACGAAGAGGACGTCGGCGTCCGAGCCGTAGTTCAGCTCCCGGCCGCCGAACCGGCCCATGCCGATCACCGCGAAGCGGGTGGGCAGGGTGTCGCCCCACTGTTCGCGGACCGCGGCGCGCAGCGCACCGGCGAGGGTGGCGGCGTTGAGGTCGGAGACGGCGGTGCCGACGGCGTCGACGGAGTGGCCGTGGTCGTCCTCGGCCGGGCTGTACTCCGTGCCGTACGCGCCGATGACGTCCGCTGCGGCCGTACGGAACAGCTCCCGGCGGCGCACCCCGCGGGCCGCCGCGACCGCCGCCTCCGCGCCGTCCGCGCGGCCGACCGCGGCCAGCACCTCCTGCTCCAGCGCGGCCCGGCCGCGGGGCTGGAGCCCGTCGGGCGCGCCGAGCAGAGCGACCGCCTCGGGGGCGCGCAGCAGCAGGTCGGGGGCGAGCCGGCCGGCCGACAGCACCCGGGCGAGGTTCTCGGCGGCGGCGCCCTCGTCGCGCAGCAGCCGCAGGTACCAGGGGGTCTTGCCGAGGGCGTCGGAGACCTTGCGGAAGTTGAGCAGGCCGGCGTCCGGGTCGGCGGAGTCGGCGAACCAGGCGAGCAGCACCGGCAGCAGGGTCCGCTGGATGGCGGCCTTGCGGGTCACGCCGGACGCCAGCGCCTCCAGGTGGCGCAGCGCGGCGACCGGGTCGGCGTAGCCGAGCGCTTCGAGGCGGTGACCGGCGGCCTTGGCGGACAGCTTGGCCTCGCCGGGCTCCAGATGGGCGACGGCGTCGAGCAGCGGCCGGTAGAAGAGCTTCTCGTGCAGCCGGCGCACTTCGCGGGCGTGCCACTTCCACTCCTTGCGGAGGGTGTCAACCGGTTCGGTGCGCAGGCCCAGCGAGCGGGCCAGCCGCCGCAGTTCGCCCTCGTCCTCGGGCATCAGATGGGTACGGCGCATCCGGAAGAGCTGGATGCGGTGCTCCAGCGTGCGCAGGAAGCGGTAGGCGGCGTCGAGGGCCGCGGCGTCCTGGCGTCCGACATAGCCGCCGGCCGCCAGGGCCGCCAGCGCGTCGAGGGTGGTGGCGCTGCGCAGGGTGGCGTCGCTGCGGCCGTGCACCAGCTGGAGGAGCTGCACGGCGAATTCGACGTCGCGCAGCCCCCCGGGGCCGAGCTTGAGTTCCCGCTCGACCTGCGCCGCGGGGATGTTCTCGACGACCCGGCGGCGCATCTGGCGGACGTCGGCGACGAAGTTCTCCCGCTCGGCGACCTCCCAGACCATGGGCGCCAGCGCGTCCACGTACTCCTGCCCCAGCTGCAGGTCACCGGCCATCGGGCGGGCCTTGAGCAGTGCCTGGAACTCCCAGGTCTTGGCCCAGCGCTGGTAGTAGGCGAGGTGGCTGGAGAGGGTGCGGACCAGCGGGCCGTTGCGGCCCTCGGGGCGCAGGTTGGCGTCCACCGGCCAGATCGTGCCCTCGACGGTGTTGTCGGAGCAGAGCCGCATCATGCGGGCGGCGAGCCGGGTCGCGGCCTGGAGGGCCTTGGCCTCGTCGACGCCCTCCTTGGCCTCGGCGACGAAGATGACGTCGACGTCCGAGACGTAGTTGAGCTCCCGGCCGCCGCACTTGCCCATGCCGATGACCGCCAGCCGGCACACCGCGGCGTCGCCCGGCGCCTCCTCGTAGCTGATCTCCAGAGCGGCCCGGAGCGTGGCGGTGGCCAGGTCCGCCAGCTCGGCGGCGGCCTCGGCGACATCGGTCGTGCCGCACACATCGCGGGCGGCGATGCCCAGCAGCGCGCGGCGGTAGGCGGCGCGCAGCGCGTCCGCGCGCGGCCGGGCGACGTGCGGCTCGGCCCAGATGCCCTCGGCGAGCGCCAGCTCGAACTCGGGCGTGGTGGGGTGCAGGTCCACCGACTCGTACGTGACCAGCGACTGCCAGTCGCGCGGATGCCGGACCAGGTGGTCGGCGAGCGCCTCGGAGGCGCCCAGCACCCCCAGCAGCCGGTCGCGCAGCGGTTTCGCCGCGACGACGGTGCTCAGCAGCGCCTGCTGCTCGTCCGGGTCCTGGGCCTCGACCAGCCGGACCAGGCTGTGCAGCGCGAGGTCCGGGTCCGCGGTGGCACCCAGCGCCTCCAGCAGCACCGAGTCATCGCGTACGGAAGCGAACGGAGGGGAATCGAGCAGCTCCCCGGCCGCCGAGGGGTCGGTGAAACCGTGCCTCAGCAGCCGGCTGAAGGTGCTGCTCCGCCGTCCCTGCGGAGCGGGAAGTGCCATGGTGCAGCCTCTCGGTGGCGCGGTGGCTCAGAGCACGGGCAGCATCTTGCGCAGCTCGAAGGCGGTGACCTCCGAGCGGTACTCCTCCCACTCCTGCTTCTTGTTGCGCAGGAAGAAGTCGAAGACGTGCTCACCGAGGGTCTCGGCGACCAGTTCGCTGCGCTCCATCAGCTCGATGGCCTCGCCGAGGTTCTGCGGCAGCGGTTCGATGCCCATCGCGCGGCGCTCGGAGTCGGACAGCGCCCAGACGTCGTCGTCGGCACCGGCCGGGAGCTCGTAGCCCTCCTCGATGCCCTTGAGGCCGGCCGCGAGCAGCACGGCGTAGGTGAGGTAGGGGTTGGCGCCGGAGTCGATGGAGCGGACCTCGACCCGGGTCGAGCCCATCTTTCCGGGCTTGTACATCGGCACGCGGATCAGCGCGGAGCGGTTGTTGTGGCCCCAGCAGATGTACGAGGGGGCCTCGCCGCCGGCGCCGGCGGTGCGGTTGGCGCCGCCCCAGATGCGCTTGTAGGAGTTGACCCACTGGTTGGTGACGGCGGAGATCTCCCCGGCGTGCTTGAGCAGGCCGGCGATGAACGAGCGGCCGACCTTGGAGAGTTGGTACTCCGAGCCGGACTCGTGGAAGGCGTTGCGGTCGCCTTCGAAGAGCGAGAGGTGGGAGTGCATACCGGAGCCCGGGTACTCCGAGAACGGCTTGGGCATGAAGGTGGCCTGCACGCCCTGCTCCAGTGCGACCTGCTTCATGACCAGCCGGAACGTCATGATGTTGTCGGCGGTCGAGAGGGCGTCGGCGTAGCGCAGATCGATCTCCTGCTGGCCGGGGGCGCCCTCGTGGTGGCTGAACTCCACCGAGATGCCCATCGACTCCAGCATCGTGATCGCCTGCCGGCGGAAGTCCATGCCGACGTTCTGCGGGGTGTGGTCGAAGTAGCCGGAGGAGTCGCCGGGGATCGGCCGGGAGCCGTCCACGGGCTTGTCCTTGAGCAGGAAGAACTCGATCTCGGGGTGGGTGTAGAAGGTGAACCCGAGGTCGGAGGTCTTGGCCAGGATGCGCTTGAGGACGTAGCGCGGGTCGGCGTAGGAGGGGGAACCGTCCGGCATCAGGATGTCGCAGAACATCCGGGCGGTGCCGGGGGCCTCGGCGCGCCAGGGCAGGATCTGGAAGGTGCCGGGATCGGGCTTGGCGATCATGTCGGATTCGTACACCCGGGCGAATCCCTCGATGGCCGAGCCGTCGAAGCCGATGCCCTCGTCGAAGGCCTGCTCCAGCTCGGCCGGGGCCACCGCCACGGACTTGAGGAACCCGAGCACGTCGGTGAACCACAGCCGTACGAAGCGGATGTCGCGCTCCTCGAGCGTACGGAGCACAAACTCCTGCTGCTTGTCCATGGGTCACCAATCCTTGCAGGTCAATCGGCCCGTCCAGCCACGTGGAACAACGTGCTGTGGCACCAGTATCACGTGAGGGGGTTACCGTCACATTACGTGCCCTTGCCCTGAACCAGAACCGCTGTCCCGTAACCCTTCGTCCAGGAACCCTTACCTCGCATCCTTCCCGCGTCACACCCGCGCGTCACGGCCGGTGACGGCGATCGGGCGAGCTTGGTCCAGTCTTGGAGTGTCGCTGGGGGCGCGTTGACCTGGACTTGGCGGGCCCGTTTCCCGGCCCGGGGGCCCGGCGGCGGGGACGGCAGGGCGGGGCGGGGTACGGACTGCCGGGTGATCGGGTGGACCCGGCCGACGGCACGGAACGCCGGGCACGCCGAGGGTGCGGCAGGGCCAAGAATGGGCGGGTGGTGGCAAGTTGCGCGGTGACACCGGCGCGACGGACCGCGGCCTGCCGGGCCGGGCGGAACGGCGGCGCCGGCCGGTCCGGTGCACTCCCTCGGCGGGCCACCCGGGGGCCTATACCCCTAGGGGGTAGGCTGCGGGGATGCCGGCCCGCCGGGCGTCCGCCGGTTTGTCGTTCGTCGAGAGGTGCGCGATGCGGGAACAGGGCAAGGCCGTCGCCCGGTGCGACCGACCGCTGCCGTTCCCGGCCCCGCGCACCCGTCCGGCGCCCCGCCCGGGGCTCATATCCGGGCCGCCGCGCCACCCCTTCCTCGACCGCCTGTCGGTGCCGCGCGCCTAGGGGGTGTCTCCCCGGTCCCCGTGGGGGCCTGCGGCGCCCGCCGCCCCATCGAAGTCCGCGGCGGCGCCCCCGCCCCGTACCGACATCACCCAGCGACCCGTCACGAGGTGCCTCACTCATGCGTACGCACTCCCGCCGCGCCCTGCTCGGCGCGGGTATCGCCGTCGTCGGCTGCGGTCTGCCGGCCGCCCGTGCCACCGGCGTCTTCAGCTCCGGCCCGCACTCCGGCACGGACGGCAGGGGCCCGGCCCACGGCTCCCACCGCGACGACCCGCCCGGCTACGTCTCCCCCGACGGCCCGGAGGTCGCCGAGGCCGAGCGCAAGCGGGGCGGTGGCCCGGTGCGCGAGTTCACGATGACCGCCGCCACGGCCCGGATCGACCTGGGCGGCCACACCGTCGACACCTGGGCGTACGCCGACGAGCTGCCCGGCCGGACACTGCGGGTCACCGCGGGTGACACGCTCGCCGTCACCCTCAACAACCACCTGCCGCAGTCCACCTCCGTGCACTGGCACGGTCTGGCGCTGCGCAACGACATGGACGGTGTCCCCACCCTCACCCAGCGGCCGATCCTGCCCGGCGCCTCCTTCCCCTACCGCTTCACGGTCCCCCACCCCGGCACCTACTGGCTGCATCCGCACTCCCGGGTGCAGCAGGACCGCGGGCTGTACGCGCCGCTGATCGTCGACGACCCCAAGGAGCCGCTCGCCTACGACAAGGAGTGGGTGGTCGTGTTCGACGACTGGGTCGACGGG
Organism: Streptomyces sp. NPDC058773; assembly: GCF_042746015.1. Lineage (NCBI taxonomy): Bacteria > Bacillati > Actinomycetota > Actinomycetes > Kitasatosporales > Streptomycetaceae > Streptomyces > Streptomyces sp. NPDC058773. The sequence continues at coordinate 9,791 of NZ_JBHYPE010000061.1, read as the reverse complement.
GTGGACGGCAGCACCCCCGACAGCGTGCTGGCCGAGCTGAACAGGGGCATGGGCGGCATGGCGGGCATGCACGGCGACGAGGGCGACGCCCGCGGGAACCACGAGTCACCGGCGGCCGCGGCCGCGCCCACCGGCGGCCCGTCGCGGATGCTGACCGGCTCCCGCAGCGAGCTGCTGGGCGGCGACGCGGGCGATGTCGACCACCCGTACCACCTCATCAACGGCCGGATCGCCGAGGCCCCGCACAGCTTCCGGGCCAAGCCCGGCGACCGCATCCGCATCCGCTTGCTCAACGCGGGCGCCGACACCGCCTACCGCGTGGCGCTCGGCGATCACGCCATGACCGTGACACATGCGGACGGCTTCCCCGTGGAGCACGCCGAGACCGATGCGCTGCTGCTCGGCATGGGCGAGCGCTATGACGTGCTGGTCACCGCCAAGGACGGTGTCTTCCCGCTGACCGCGCTGGCCGAGGGCAAGAAGCACACGGCGCAGGCCGTGCTGCACACCGGCAGCGGGCAGCCCCCCGGGCCGTCCGCCCGGCCCAGGGAGCTGGACGGCCGGCTGCTGTCCGCGTACCGGCTGCGGGCGGCGGAGAGCGCACGGGCGGTGGCCCGGAGCGTCGACCGCACCGTGGAGCTGAAGCTCACCGGTTCCATGCAGAAGTTCGACTGGGCGATCAACGGGCGGCAGTACACACCGTCGCACCGGAACCCGATCCGGGCCGGTGAGCGGGTGCGGCTGGCCATCCGTAACCACACCCGCATGTGGCACCCCGTGCACATCCACGGTCACCACTTCGCGCTGCCGAACGGCGGGCCCCGCAAGGACAGCGCGATCGTGCTGCCGGGACGCAGCCTCGACGTCGAATTCGACGCCAACAACCCCGGGCTGTGGATGGTCCATTGCCACAACGTCTACCACTCGGAGTCGGGGATGATGACGGTGCTGGGCTACCGGAAGGGTTGAGGAGAGGGCCCCTGCGGTCCGCGCGAAGGGTTCGGCGGCGCGCAGCCGACGATCATCCTCAGCCGCAGGGACGAACCGGAGCCGGGGAAGTCCCGGCTGCACATCGACGTCAACCCCACCGACCGCGATCAGGACGCCGAGCTCGAACGCCTTCTGAAGCTCGGGGCGCGCCCGGCCGACATCGGCCAGACCGGCGAGGAGCAGTGGCACGTTCTCGCCGACCCCGAGGGCAATGAGTTCTGCCTGCTCAAGGCCCGCCTCAGCCCGCTCTGACGGCTCGGGTTCCCCTGATCCGCACCAGGCGCGTGTCCGCGAGATCCCGTCTCTCCGCCGGCCCCGGTACGTTCTCCCGGGGCCGGTGGTGCGACCGGGGTCACCGGGCCGCCCGGAGCCCCGCCGGGACCGCTCCGGCCCCCCATTGCGTCAGAAAGACGATTAGACTGGCGGGGTGCCTCAACTTCGTCTCGCCCTGAATCAGACCGACTCCTGCGTCGGCGACCTCGACCGGAACGCCGAGACGATCGTGCACTGGACCCGGCACGCCGCGGACCAGGGCGCACACCTCGTCGCGTTCCCCGAGATGGCACTGACCGGGTACCCCGTCGAGGACCTGGCGCTGCGGCCCTCCTTCGTCGAGGCGAGCCGGGCCGCGCTGTGGGCACTGGCCGCCCGGCTGGCCGAGGAGGGACTCGGCGAGCTGCCGGTGGTCGTCGGCTATCTCGACCGCGGCGCACGGGCCACCCCGCGCTACGGCCGCCCCGCGGGCGCCCCGCAGAACGCCGCCGCCGTACTCCACCGCGGCGAGGTCGCCCTGTCCTTCTCCAAGCACCACCTTCCCAACTACGGCGTCTTCGACGAGTTCCGCTACTTCGTCCCCGGTGACACGCTGCCCGTCGTACGGGTGCACGGGGTGGATGTCGCGCTGGCCATCTGCGAGGACCTGTGGCAGGACGGCGGCCGGGTGCCGGCGGCGCGCAGCGCGGGCGCCGGGCTGCTGCTGTCGGTCAACGCCTCACCGTACGAGCGGGACAAGGACGACACCCGGCTGGAGCTGGTCCGCAGACGGGCCCGGGAGGCCGGGTGCACCACCGCCTATCTGGCGATGATCGGCGGGCAGGACGAGCTGGTCTTCGACGGCGACTCGATCGTGGTCGACCGGGAGGGCGGGGTGATCGCGCGGGCGCCGCAGTTCACGGAGGGCTGTGTGCTGGTCGACCTGGACCTGCCGGCCGCGGCGCCGGAACCCCCCTCGGGGATTCTCAACGACGGGCTGCGCGTCACCCATGTCACTCTCTCCCCCGACCCGCTGCCGCCCTACCCTCCGGAGGCTCCCGGCGTTACTGCCGAAGCCCTCGGCGATCTGGAGGAGATCTACACCGCGCTGGTCACCGGCCTGCGCGCCTATGTCGCCAAGAACGGCTTCCGCAGTGTGGTGCTGGGCCTCTCCGGCGGGATCGACTCGGCGCTGGTCGCCGCCCTGGCCTGTGACGCGCTGGGGGCGGAGCGGGTGCACGCGGTGGCGATGCCCTCCCGCTATTCGTCGGAGCACTCGCTGACCGACGCCGCCGAACTCGCCCGCCGTACGGGCCTGTCGTTCCGTACGGTGCCGATCGGCCCGATGTTCGACGCCTATATGGCGGCGCTGCCGCTGACCGGCCTGGCCGAGGAGAACCTCCAGTCGCGTCTGAGGGGCACCACCCTGATGGCCATCTCCAACCAGGAGGGCCACCTGGTCCTCGCCCCCGGCAACAAGTCCGAGCTGGCCTGCGGCTATTCGACGCTCTACGGCGACTCGGTGGGCGGCTACGGCCCCATCAAGGACGTCTACAAATCCGTCGTCTACCAGCTGGCCCGCTGGCGCAACCAGGCCGCCGCCGACCGCGGCCGGACCCCGCCGATCCCGGAGCACACCCTCACCAAGCCCCCGAGCGCCGAACTCCGCCCCGGCCAGGTCGACACCGACTCGCTCCCCGACTACGACGTCCTGGACCGCATTCTGGAGCTCTATGTCGACCACGACCGGGGACGGGAGGAGATCACCGCCCAGGGCTTCGACGCCGGTCTGGTGACCCGGGTGCTGCGGATGGTCGACCACGCCGAGTACAAGCGCCGCCAGTACCCGCCGGGCCCCAAGATCTCCGCGAAGGGTTTCGGCAAGGACCGCCGGCTGCCGATCACCAACCATTGGCGGGAGGGGGCCTGACGGGGAGTCAGGAGAGCTGGCGGCCCCCTCGGTCCGTACGGTCCCCCGCCCACACCGCCCCGTCGGCCCCGTCCACGGCCCGCTCCGTCTCCGCCGGGCCGCTGCGGGCCACGATCCGGGAGGTGTCCCGGGCGCCGCGGTCCAGGAGGCCGGCCAGCAGGGCGACGGCGAGGCCGAGGGCCGCGAGGACCGCGCCGACCAGGGTCGGGGAGGTCCAGCCCCAGCCGGCCGACAGGGCCAGCCCGCCGGCCCAGGCGCCGCCCGCGTTGGCGAGGTTGAAGGCGGACTGGTTGGAGGCGGCGGCCAGGGTCGGGGCCTGCTGGGCCTTGTTCATGACCAGCATCTGGAGCGGGGTGGTGGTCAGGAAGCCGACGGCACCGATGACGACGACCGTGACCGGCGCCGCCCACGTCACCCGGGCGGTGAAGTGGAACACGGTCAGGACGAGGGCCAGGGCGGCCAGCGAGCCGTACAGCGTCGGGCGCAGGGCCCGGTCGGTGAGCGGGCCGGCGGCGAGCGCGCCGAGGGTCATCCCGATGCCGAAGAGGGCGAGGACCATCGGGACCGAGCCCGCCGTGAAGCCGGTGACCTCGGTCAGCATCGATGCGAGGTAGCTGTAGACGGCGAAGATCCCGGCGAAGCCGAAGACGGTGGTGAGCAGGCCGAGCAGCACCTGGCCGTTGCCCAGCGCCCGCAGCTCGCGGCGCAGGCCGGTGCGCTCGTCGGCCGGCAGCGGCGGGACCAGCCGGGCCAGGGCGGCCATCGCGGCCAGGCCGATGACGGCCACCACGAGGAAGGTGGCGCGCCAGCCGAGCCGCTGGCCCAGGAGGGTCGCGGCGGGCACCCCGACGATGTTGGCGACGGTCAGACCGAGGAACATCGTGGCGACCGCGCGGGCCTGCCGCCCCTCGCGCACCAGCCGGGCCGCGACCACCGCGCCGACCCCGAAGAACGCACCGTGCGGAAGCCCCGCCAGCAGCCGGCCGGCGATCAGCAGGCCGAAGGTGGGGGCCAGGGCGGAGGCGAGGTTGCCGACCGTGAAGACCGCCATCAGCGAGACCAGCATCCGCTTGCGCGGGATACGGGAGCCGAGGGCGGTCAGGAGCGGGGCGCCGATGACGACGCCGAGGGCGTAGGCGGAGACGAGGTAGCCGGCGGTGGGCACGGAGGTGCCCAGATCGTCCGCGACGTCGGGCAGCAGGCCCATCATCACGAACTCGGTGGTGCCGATACCGAAGGCCGAGATCGCGAGAGCGAGCAGAGCCAAGGGCATGGAAGACCTTTCGGGGTGCTGCGTGCGGGCGGGCTGCACGCGGGGAGCGGACCGGAGCTATAAGTTCCCTTACGGAACAAAGTCTCTCAGGTCCAGCATTCCGGCACGGGAACGGGGCGTGACGTTCCGGTGCCGGCTCCCCCTCGCGGACGCGACGCCGCCGGGCCGGCTCGCGGACGCGACGCCACCGGCCGGCTCTCCCCGCCGGCCCGACGGCGCCGGGGAGGCCTCCCCCGGCGCCGGGCCGACGCCCGTCAGAGCTTCACGGACGCGGCGACCGGAAGGTGGTCACTGCCGGTGGACGGCATCACCCAGGCCTTGACCGGGTCCATCCCCTTCATCATGATCTGGTCGATCCGGGCCATCGGGAACGCGGCCGGCCAGCTGAAGCCGAAGCCGTCACCCGCGGCGCCCTGGGCGGAGCGCATCTGGGAGGTGACCGGCGCCAGCGAGCGGTCGTTCATGGTGCCGTTGAGGTCGCCGAGCAGCACGACCTTCTTCTCCGGGTCGGCGGCGATCGCCTCGCCCAGCGCCGCGGCGCTGCCGTCGCGCTGGTTGGCGGTGAAGCCCGCCTCGACCTTGACCCGTACCGACGGCAGATGCGCGACATAGACGGCGAACTTCTGGCCGTCCTCGGCGGTGACGGTGGCGCGCAGCGCGCGGGTCCAGCCCATCTTGATGTCCACCGGCCGGGTGTCGGACAGCGGGCGCTTGCTCCACAGCCCGACGGTGCCCTCGACCGTGTGGTACGGGTACGCTTTCGCCAGCCCCTCCCGGTAGGCGGGCAGCGCCTCGCCGGTCAGCTCCTCCAGGGCCACCACATCGCTGCCGGACTTCACGATGTCCCTGGCGGTGGCGGCCGGGTCGGGGTTGTCGGCGTTCACGTTGTGCGTGGCGACGGTGACATTGCCGCCGGTGTCCGCCTTGTCGGTGATCTGCCCGCCGAAGAGATTGACCCAGGCGAAGACCGGCAGCACCAGGGCGACCAGCGCGGTCGTCGAACGGCGCAGCACCGCGACGAGGAGCAGCAGCGGGATGCCCAGCCCCAGCCACGGCAGGAAGGTCTCCAGCAGACTGCCCAGATTTCCCACGGTGTTGGGGATCCGGGCGTGCAGCAGCATCAGCAGGCCGAGAAGTACGGCGAGCACCGCCGGCACGATGCCGCGGCGCCACATCCCCTCAGGACCCCACCAGTTCCGCAGGCGTTCGGCCCGGGAACCGGCCTGCCCGGGGTTGTGCCCCTGTCCCGGCTCCGTCATGTATGCCTGCGCCATTTAGCTGTCCTCACTACCTTGCTTCGCTGCGCCTGACCTGTGGTCCCCGACCCTAGGCGATGACCTGTAATGCGCTTTCTTAGAAGTGAGGACGGCGCGGTAACGGGTCGGGGTTCCGGAGGTGAAGGTTGTGACAACGGCTGTGACACAACGGGCATGATCCGGTCATGGAGCGGGGCGCCAGACGGGCCCTCCGGCGGACGGGCGCCCGTACCGCGGCCGGGGTTCCGGTCCGCCGCACGGAAAGTGAGGGAGCGTCCGGACCGGTGCCTGCGCACGGGAGTTCAGCCCGCGGTGCCCACCGTGCCGACGGCCGGCCGTACGCCCTCCAGGACCGTGTCGACGATGTCCGCCGGGAGCTCCTCGGGCAGCTCCTGCCATTCGTGGAACAGCGCCCGGGCCAGCATCGGGCCGACGAAGAGGTCGGCGAGGGTCTCCAGATCACGGTCGGCGCGGATCTCGCCGCTCGCCACACCGCGCCGGAGCACTCCGAGCAGCGCCTCCCGGCGGGCCCGTACCACCGTGTCGTGATATTCCGCCCACAGCTCCGGCTGGGCCCGGACATGACTGACCACACTGCGCAGCAACGCGGAGCTGCGCTTGGCGAGTCCGCGGCGGCGCAGGAACTCCAGCAGCGCGACCAGGTCATCGCGTACCGAGAGACCGGCCGGCGGCGGGCTCGGGGCGTCCAGGGACCGCATGACGTCGAGCATCAGGGCACTCTTGCCGGCCCAGCGGCGGTAGACCGTGGCCTTGCCGACACCGGCCGCGCGGGCGATGCCCTCCATGGACAACTCACCTATGGAGGCGCCCTCTTCGAGCAGCCGCAGCACGGCCTCGATGATGGCGGAGTCGGCCGCGGCGCTGCGCGGCCGGCCGCGGGGCGCGGGAGCCGCAGAACCCCGAGGACGCGATCGCCCCCCGGCCGCCGCACCCTCGGGGTCCTCCGCCGCCCGGCTCATCTCTGCACGCCCGCCTTCCGCTCTTCCCGGGGCTCCGCCGCCTGCGGCGCCGGTCCCATTCTGCCCGGCAGGTACCGCACGCTCACCAGGGCCCCGACCAGCGCGACGGCGGCCGAACCGAGCGCCGTGACATGCATCGCATGGATGAAGGCGTCATCGGCCGCGGCGGCCAGCGGCCGGCCGGCCGGGCCCATCCGCTCCGCGAGCCCGAGGGTCGCCTCGATGGATTCACCGGCCGCGTGCCGGGCGGCGGCCGGCAGCCCCGGCACCGTGTCGAGGGTGTCGTCGATGCGGTCGCGGTAGGTCGTCGACAGCAGCGAGCCGAGGACGGCGACGCCCAGGGTGCCGCCGACCTGCCGGAAGACGTTGTTGAGCGCCGAGGCGGAGCCGGCCTTCTCCCGCGGCAGCGACTGCATCACCGCGACGGTGGCCGGCGGCATGATGTGCGCCATCCCGGCCCCCTGCAGGAAGAGCAGCGCCTCCATGATCCAGATCGGGGTGGTCTCGTTCAGCAGCAGCAGGCCCAGCATGGTGTCGGCCACCACGAACATGCTGAAGGTGCACACCGCCCGGGCGCCGTAGCGTTCCACCGCGAGCCGGGCCCGTGACGCGAAGAGCAACTGGGCGGCGGCCAGCGGCAGGAACAGCAGCCCGGCCTGGAGCGGGCTGTAGCCGCGCACGCTCTGGATGTAGAAGACGGCGAAGAACGAGACGCCCATCAGCGCGAAGAAGACCAGCGCGATGGCGGCGATGGCGGCCGAGAAGGCGGGCGTGCGGAAGTAGCTGATGTCGATGGACGGGTGGTCGCTGCGCTTCTGGTGCAGCACGAAGACGGTCAGCACCGCCAGACCGCCGACGACCGTGCCGACCACCTCCGGGTCGGTGAAGTCGGCGAGCTGGCCGCCCTTGATGATCCCGTAGACCAGAAGGACCAGGCCGACGACGGACAGCAGCACCCCGAACGGGTCCATCCGGCCCGGGTGCGGGTCCTTGGAGTCGGGCACCAGCACCAGCATCGCGACCAGCGAGAGCACCACGATCGGGGCGTTGATCAGAAAGACCGAGCCCCACCAGAAGTGGTCCAGCAGCAGCCCGCCGGCGATCGGGCCGACCGCGATGGCGATGCCCACCCCGCCGGCCCAGATGCCGATCGCCCGGGGCTGCTCGTCGTGCTCGAAGACGTTCATCAGGATGGCGAGGGTGGCAGGCATCACGCAGGCGCCGCCCAGACCCATCACGGCGCGGAAGGTGACCAGCTCGGCGGGCGAGCCGGACACCGCCGCCAGCACCGACCCGGCACCGAAGACCGCCAGCCCGAAGAGCAGCACCTTCTTGCGGCCGACACGGTCACCGAGCAGCCCCGCGGTGAAGAGCAGGCCGGCGAAGACCAGGGTGTAGGAGTTGATCGCCCACTCCAGCTCGCTCTGGGTGGCGCCGAGGCCGGTGGGGGCCGGGGTGGCGATCGTCTTCATGGCGACGTTGAGGATCGAGTTGTCCAGCACCACGATCAGCAGGCTGAGCATCAGCGTGGACAGGATCGCCCAGCGGCGGCGGTGGATGCGGTCCGGGATCTGCCGGGCCGGTGGTGCGCCCGGTTCCGTGGGTGAGGTGGCCATGCGGGCACGATAACCTTTCCGATACGAGCCCGTTCCGTATCGGAAAGCTGACAGGGCCGCGCCCCTCCTCCGGGTGAACGGACCGGTCACCCCCGCTCCCTTTTCCTTTGTGCGCGGGCCGTGCCAGCATGGAGGGGAGTCCGGGGACACCGTCAGGGTGCCTCGAGATGACGAACAGGAGCCGTCACCATGACGCAGCTTTCGCCTGCCCAGAAGCCGGTCGACAAGTCGCTCTACGGAGGAACCGGGTCCCGCCGGGTGACCGTCCGCGATATCGCCGCCGCCAAGGAGCGCGGCGAGAAGTGGCCGATGCTCACCGCCTACGACGCGATGACCGCCTCCGTCTTCGACGAGGCCGGGATTCCCGTCCTGCTCGTCGGCGACTCGATGGGCAACTGCCACCTCGGGTACGAGTCCACCGTGCCGGTCACCATGGACGAGATGACCCTGCTGTCCGCCGCGGTCGTCCGGGGCACCAAGCGCGCGCTGGTCATCGGCGACCTGCCGTTCGGCGCGTACCAGGAAGGCCCGGTGCAGGCGCTGCGCAGCGCCACCCGGCTGGTGAAGGAAGCCGGCGTGGGCGCCGTCAAGCTGGAGGGCGGTGAGCGCTCCGCCGAGCAGGTGGAGCTGCTGGTCTCCTCCGGCATCCCGGTCATGGCCCATGTCGGGCTGACCCCGCAGTCGGTCAACGCCTACGGCGGCTACCCCGTCCAGGGCCGCGGCGAGGAGGCGGCCCAGCAGCTGCTGCGCGACGCCAAGGCCGTGCAGGACGCCGGCGCGTTCGCGGTCGTCCTGGAGGCGGTACCCGCCGAGCTCGCCGCCGAAGTCACCCGTTCGCTCTACATCCCGACCGTCGGCATCGGCGCGGGCCTCGACTGCGACGCCCAGGTCCTGGTCTGGACCGACATGGCCGGCATGACCGCCGGCCGGGTACCCCGCTTCGTCAAGCAGTACCTCGACCTGCGGGCCCAGCTCGGCGGCGCGGCGAAGGCCTTCGCGGAGGAGGTCGTGGGGGGCAGCTTCCCGGGGGAGGAGCACACGTTTCATTGATGCAGCCCACGTTTTCGGCTTTCCCGCCGTGGTGGTTGCTCGCCGTTTGTGGCCCGCTTCGCGGTGCCCTCGCCGTGTCGCCTGCGGCGGGCCGGTCCGCTGCGCGGGGCTGCGGCTCCCTGTGTTTTCGGCTGACTCGTCGTTGCGCCTGCGGCGGGCTGGGTGGTTGTTGGGTGCGGTGACGGACCTCCGGTGCCTGGTGTGTGGACTGCTTCGCTTTACGTCCACACACCAGACCCCTCCGGCCCGTCCCCTCCCGCGGAGGGGAGTTGTTCCGGTGAGTAGGGGCTGGCCGCCGTAAGCCAAAAACTCAGTTCCGCAAGCGGCACCGGACCACCGAGAGGCACCCCCACCAGCCTTCCCCCCACCCTCCACGGGAGGGGACGGGCCGGAGCGGGGTGGGGGGGTGCGCGCCGATAAGGAAGACGACGTACGCCCCCACCC
>NZ_JBHYPE010000060.1:0-41193 GCF_042746015.1 Streptomyces sp. NPDC058773 | reverse complement strand
CCACCCCCCAGGTCATCGGTTCGACAGGGGGAGACAGTCATGCCGGGCCCGGAGGCCAGCGGCCCTCTTGCAGGACCGCGAAGAACATAACGGGGGGGAGGGGACGCACGGCACCCGCCGCCCCTCCGCCCCGCCGCCCGCCTGGCGAACGGCGCCCAGCCGCCGGCAACGCGCCGCGCCCGCTCCCCCAACAGCCACACCCTGCATAAAGTGGCGATGAACAGTGGCACGCAAGCATCACCCACCACAGCAGGAGGCCGGCGACCATGAGCGACGCGAATTCCGAGCCGCAGGGGCCCGAGGCGATCGAGCACGCGCACGACCCCGAGGTGCTTCAGCTCGCGGCCAAGGTGTTCGACCTGGCGCGGCACGGCGACACCGACACCGTCGCCGCCTACGTGGACGCGGGCGTACCGGCCAACCTGACGAACGACAAGGGCGACTCGCTCCTGATGCTGGCGGCGTACCACGGCCACCCCGCCACCGTGGAGGCCCTGTTGCAGCGCGGCGCCGACGCCGACCGCCCCAACGACCGCGGCCAGACCCCCCTCGCCGGCGCGGTGTTCAAGGCCGAGGACGAGGTCGTGAAGATCCTGATGGCACACGGCGCGGACCCGACGGCCGGCACCCCGTCGGCGATCGACACGGCCCGGATGTTCCAGAAGGCGGAGTTGCTGAAGCTGTTCGGCGCGGAGTAACCGGCGGACAGCGCGGCAGACGGCGCGGCAGGCGGCCCGGGAGGCGTGGCCCGGCCCCGCCCCGAGGACGGGCCACCACCACGCTTGACCTCAAGCTCACTTGAGGTCCTAGCGTCGGCTCCCGAACGGCACCCCGCCGCTCCACGCCACGAAGGGCCCCGCATGTCCGAGCACCCGTACCGCCTCGCAGTGATCACCGGCAGCACCCGGGAGGGCCGGTTCGCCCCCGTCATCGCGAACTGGTTCACCCGGCACACCGAAGGCCACCCGCACATCGACGTGGACGTCATCGACCTCAACGACGTCCGCCCGTACGAACTCCGTTACGGCAGCGAGGAGTACGAGACCTTCGCCAAGCGGGTCGACGAGGCGGACGCCTTCGTCGTGATCACCCCGGAGTACAACCACTCCTTCCCGGCCCCGCTCAAGCACGCCATCGATCTGCTGCACCCCCAGTGGCACGCCAAGCCGGTCGGCTTCGTGTCGTACGGCGGGATCTCCGGCGGCCTCCGGGCGGTCGAGCAACTGCGGCTGGTCTTCGCCGAGTTGCACGCCACCACGGTGCGCGAAACGGTGAGTTTCCCGTCCGCCGGCAACCTCTTCGACGACACGGGCCACCTGCACGACCCGGCCCCCGCCGCAGCGGCCGCCGACAAGCTGCTCCACCAGCTCACGTGGTGGGCGGTGGCCCTCCGCGAGGCCCGCACGACCCGCCCGTACGCCGCCTAGGCAGCCCCCTCCTTCTCGCCGTCCGCCCCGATCGCGCGGTCGACGAGCGCCGAGATCAGCCCCCCGGTCTCCTCCTCCGGCACCACGCCGGGCAGCGTCAGCTGCTCCAGCATCAGCCCTGTCATGGCGAGGTAGATCAGCATCACGGCAGTACGGTCACCCGGCAGCCCGCTCTCCAGGTGGAAGCGGATGTCGTCATCGAGCGTGGCCCGGATGACCCGGGTCAGCTCCGCCCGCAGTTCGGGCCGCCGGGTCGCCTCCAGGCGCAGCTCCAGCATCGCCAGATAGCCGGTGCGGTTCTCGGTCACCCGGCGGTTGATCCACCGCATCAGCTCGGCGACGAGTTCCCGGGTCGGCGGTGCGGCCATCACCGCGGTGACCTCGTCCGGGTCCGGCGCGATCCGCTCGTGGATCTGCGCGGTGACCTGCGCCAGCAGATCGTCCCTGTTGGCGAAGTAGTTGGAGGCGGTGCCACCGGGCACGCCCGCGGCCGCATCCACCGCCCGGAACGTCAGCCCGCGCGCACCGTCCCGCGCCAGCACCTCGATCGACGCATCCACCAGCGCAGCCCGGCGCTCAGGGTTACGCACCATGTCGTCCACCTCGCTCCATGTCGCCCGCCCCTTTCCTCTGCTCTCTTCTGCTGCCCTTGCTCTCTTCTGCTCCGGCTTCCCGGACTTCCTCCCCCGGCCTCCCGGAAAAACCCCGTTCCGAAAACCCCTGGCAACCACTACGGTTAAAGTACTACAACTGAAGTTGTTGCGCGCCGGACCGGCCGTCGCCAACAGAGGGGACCACCATGCGCTTCGCCAAACTCGGCACCGCCCTGCTCACCGACGACGTCGCCGCCAGCACCCGCTTCTACGCCGCCCACTTCGGCTTCCGGCCACTGGCGGAACTGGGCTGGTACGCCACCCTCCAGCACCCCCAACACCCGGAATACAGCCTGGACTTCGTCCAGCGCGGCCACGAGGCCGTGCCCGCCGGCTTCCGCACCCAGGAGACCGGCGGCATCGTGCTCGCCTTCCTCGTCACGGACGCCGCAGCCGAGGAAGCCGCCCTGCGCGCCAAGAACGTCCCCATCGCAGAACCCCTGAGGGACGAGCCCTGGGGCCAACGCCGCTTCAACGTCTGGGCCCCCGAAGGCACCCTGATCGAGGTACTCCAGAACATCGACCCCGACCCGGAGTGGATGGCGGCCCAGGGGCTGTGACGGGCGGCCCTCAGGGGCCACCGGGAGGCCGCCTGCCCCGTACGCCGCCCAGTGCCGGCCGGCTACGGCGCAGTCCGGAGGTTTGGCACGCCACGCCTTCGGGGCCGCCGCGGCCCCTCGTTGGACAGTCCCTCACAGAGCCGGGCACTCGGGCCTTGAGAGCACTCGGGCGCTCGGGGCCTCGGGCCGTCCCGGCACCCGGCCCAAACCTGACGGATCCTGCCACCCTTGAGCCTCCTGGGCTCGGGCTCCCGGTAACAGCCTTAGGGACTCAGGCGGCCCGGGCCCACCGACCACTCAGGCGGTTCCGGCGCCCCGTGGGCCTTCGGAGTCACCGGCGGATTCCGCCTGGTGCTCCGCACGGGCAGCCGCCAACGCCCGCTCAAAACCATGCTGGGTGGCGTCACACCACTGCATGAGATCCCGCAGCACCTCCCGCAGATTCCCGCTCGGGGTCCGCCGCCAGCCCCCTTCGGACAGCCCGTACACCCGCAGCACCTCCTCCGCCCGCGCCACCCGCTCATCACTCGCCATCGCGCCCATACCGCCCCGCCTCACTCGTCGCCAGTCCTTCACCAGCCGCCGGCACGGCCTCGCCCAACCCGGCCCGCTCCAGGCCCCGTTCCCCCTTCACGCCGACACAGGTCATCCACCCGAAGCATTCCAATGCAAACGCATCGGAACGCCGCCCGGCAACCCGAATTCCCAGCCTCAGGCGGCAGAGTTCTCCGTAACGTGGACGCGGCCTTGCCTCGGTGCCGCGGCAAGGCGGAACGAAGGGGTGGCGGGGCCGCGGTTGCAGCACCCGGCCGTCCTCACGCGGCTGCGACGGTTCGGGCCCCCGGCCGCGGGCAGGCAAGGCCGACAGCCGGCGGCTGATCACCCTGATACGACCGAAGGCGCCGAGGACGGCCGAGCGGCTGATCGAGGGATCTTCGCCGCGCCGCCCTGGACGATCCCGCCTCCCGGGCCCACTACGACGAGAAGACCACCCAGGGCAAGCAGCACACTCACCCCCTGCCCTGCCTCGCCAGGCGCCGGGCCGACGCCCTGTTCGCGATGCTCCGTGACGGAACCCTCTACGAACCACAGCCGTCGGCCACAGTCACCTGGTCAGCGGGCCCGCGAGAAGGACGACTCGGTCGGCTTCGACGTCGAAGCCGAGCACCGGATGGCCACAGTCGCCTTCCGGGTCCAGCAGCACCGGCTTACGCAACCGCCGCCCGATCTCCCGAAGGAAGCCGCAGAACACATCAAGCCGATCCTGGCCCTGCAACTCCCGCAGGTCGACGTCGAAGTCGACTTCATCGTCGGCATGAAAACGAAAGATCACCAACACCTCGGCCGTTGGCCGGACCCACAGCTCCGGGCGCTCGGCATCCGCCGGACGGGACAGCACGGCCTCCGCCCGGGGCACCGGAAGCACCGCGTCTCCTTCGGAGTACTGGCACTTCCAGCCCTTCTCCGCGACAAGATCGAGGACCTCCTGCCAGTCCTCCACCGAGGCGTTCGGGACGCGCGCGTCCGGCAACCGCCCCACCAGGTCAAGGTCGAAGAAGCACTTCACGTCATCCCACAGCAGGTCGGCCACCCCGCCATGCTGCCCGGTTCCCCGGCCCAACTCACCCCCGTTTCCCTTGGCCAAAGACAATGGGGCCTCCACCCCGCCGCATCCCGTAACCGGAACGGCCGTCCGCAGCCCGCCGGACACAGGAGGCAAGAACGCAGGAACCCGCCCACTCAGCTCCCACAGGACCCAGCCCTCGAAGGGCCCGACCCCCGGAGGGCCCACCTCCCGGGAGGGCTCACCCCCTCGAAGGTCGCTCCTGCAAGGCCCAGCCGTTGCCATCCGGGTCGCTGAAGTAGACGAACGAGTTCCATGCGCCGCCGGGACCGTCGGCCATCGCGCCGTCCTCGACGTGCTGAACGGGGCCGGCCGCCACCCCGTGTTCGACCAATTGCGCACGGGCCGCGGCGATATCGGAGACCACCAGTTGCAGCCCCTGCAACGAGCCGGGCGACCCCTCCGTGACGCCACTGCCCGCGCCGATGACGATCGAGCAGCCCGATCCCGGCGGTGTCAGCTGCACGATGCGCACCTCGTCGCCAATGGACATGTCGTGGTCGACGGCAAAGCCCAGCTGCTCGCTGTAGAAGCGCTTCGCCCGCTCCACATCGCTGACCGGAACCGGCACCAGTTCGAGCTTCCAGTCCATGGCGCGCCGTCCTTCCGTACGGGGCGACGGCCCATGAACAGCGGCCGCCGGAACCGGCCTTGTCGCGCTGCAAGAAGTCTAAGGAGCGGGACGGGAAGACGCGCACCGATTGACGGAGTGAGCACTCACTCCGTAGCTTCAGGATATGACACCACCACCTTCACGCCGACGCGCACCCGGCATGAGCGCCGAGGAACGGCGGGCCATGATCGTGGCCGCTGCCCTGCCCCTCGTGGCGGAGTACGGCGCGGCCGTCACCACCAGCCGGATCGCCCGCGCCGCCGGCATCGGGGAAGCCACGATCTTCCGGGCCTTCAAGGACAAGGACGAGCTGCTGGACGCCTGCGTCGCCGAGGCGGCCGGCACCGACCATGTGCTGCGTGAGCTCGCCTCCATCTCCCTGGACGTGCCGCTGGCCGCCCGGCTGGCCGAGGCCGCCGAGGCACTCCGCGCCCACATGGAACGCATGGGCACCGTCGTCAGCGCCCTCCACGCCTCGGGACACCGCCGGAGCCGCGGCCCCGGCCCCGAGAGTGGGCCGCTCGCCGGAGACGGACCAGCCACCGGAAGCAGGCCGGATACGGGTGCCGGGCCGGAAGCCGGAAGCGGACCAGGTACCGGTGCCGCGCCGGATTCCGGAAGTGGCCCGGGTACCGGTGCCGAGCCGGGCACCCGAAGCGGTTCAGGTACCCGTGCCGGAGCGGGCGCCGGCCCCCAGGGCGGTACGGAGCCGCCGCCGGACCGCCGGACGCAGTCCATCGCCGCGCTGCGCAACGCCGTCGTCGAGCTGATCGAGCCCGACCGGGCCGCCTTCCGCCTGAGTCCCGAGAAGGTCGCCGCCGCCTTTCTGGGCCTGCTCTTCACCCGGCTTCAGGCCCCGGTGCCGGAGGCCGAAGCGCCGCTCACCCCCGAAGAGCTCATCGCCGTACTCCTGCACGGCACCCTCCACGCCCCCGGGAGCGCCTGATGGCCGTGACCCTCAACCACACCATCGTCCCGGCCGCCGATCACCGCACGGCCGCCCGCTTCTTCGCCTCGGTCATGGGCCTGCCCGAACTCCCGCCGGCCGGCCGTCACGGGCACTTCCTCCCGGTCCGGGTGAACGAAACGCTCACCCTCGACTTCATGACCGCACCGGATGTCCCCGGCCATCACCTCGCCTTCGACGTGGACCCTGAGACGTTCAACGGCATCCTCGCCCGCCTCCGGGCCGCCCACATCCCCTACGGCAACGCCCCCACCACCCCGGACAACGGCCGTACCGACCACCCCCTGTGCGCCCGCGGCCTGTTCTTCAGCGACGACTCACACAACCTGTACGAGGTCATGTCAGAGGCCATGTCACCGGAGTGAGGCAGCCGCCGCCGGCTTCGACCGCCGGCTTCGACCGCCGCTCCGTCGCTGCTCCCCGGCCTGCTTCCCCGCTGCTCTCAGCCGTTGACGAGCGTCATGCTGGCCTCGTCGTAACGCGTTCCGGCTATCTGGGCTGCCGGAGCGGCGGCGTCGATGGTGGCGAGTTCCTCGGCGGTCAGCTCGATGGTGAGGGCGCCGAGGTTCTCCTCCAGGTACTTCTGCCGACGGGTACCGGGGATCGGCACGACATCGGTCCCGCGGTGCTGCACCCAGGCCAGGGCGAGCTGCCCGGCGCTGACGCCCTTCTCGGCGGCGAGTTCGTCGAGCTTCGCCACGATGGCGAGGTTCTGCTCCAGATTGCCGTCGGCGAAGCGCGGCTGGCTGCGCCGCATATCCGACTCCTGCAGCCCCTGCACCGAGGTGTAGCGGCCGGTCAGGAAGCCGCGCCCGAGCGGTGAGAACGGCACCAGGCCGATACCGAGTTCACGGCACACCGGTGCGATCCCGTCCTCCAGGTCGCGGGTCCACAGCGACCACTCGCTCTGCAGCGCGGCGATCGGATGCACCGCATGCGCCCGGCGGAGGGTCGCCGCACTCGCCTCGGACAGACCGAGGTGGCGCACCTTGCCGGCCGCGACGAGTTCGGCCATCGCCCCGACGGTCTCCTCGATCGGCACCTCGGGGTCGACGCGGTGCTGGTAGTAGAGGTCGATGTGGTCGGCCCCGAGCCGGCGCAGCGATGCGTCGCACGCCTCACGTACGTAGGCGGCGTCGCCCCGGACGGCGGCCGGCTCACCGAGGCGGTTGGTGAAGCCGAACTTCGTCGCCAGCACCACCTCGTCGCGCCGGCCGGCGATGGCCCGGCCGATCAACTCCTCGTTGCGGCCCGCACCGTAGAAATCTGCGGTGTCCAGGAGGGTGACGCCGAGGTCGAGCGCGCGGTTGATGGTCGCGGCCGACTGCGCGTCGTCCGACTCCCCGTAGCCGTGGCTCATGCCCATGCAGCCGAGCCCCTGCGCGGAAACCGCCAGCTCGCCGAGGTGACGCGTCGGGATCTGCGCCGGGATGTTCGTCGTGGTCATGGCTGGTGCTACCTCCTGGGCGTACGGCGGAAGGATCTGGCTCTCGGGACCTGAGCCCAGCGCCCCGGTCCGGCCGCAGCAGTCCGCCGAGCCGAGCCCTGCATTGTTCTGAGCCGTCCTGAGCTGTTCTGAGCTGCGCCGAGTCCGGCACTGAAGTGAGGCCGCCGGTCCCGAGATCCCGTTCCTGGACGGTATGAGTTGAAGTGCACTCCAAGTCAACAGGCCTTTTCCGGGTGTTGGTTGAGCAGCGCTCGCACCCAAGCGGCGACGCCTCACGCCTGCCGTCGTGTCAGCCTCCGCCGGCGGTGTCTCCCGCTATTGCCCGTAGCGCCTGGCAGTGTGCGGCGAAGGCGGTGCGGCCGCCGGGCGTCAGGGAGAGCCAGGTCCGCGGGCGCTTGCCGACATAGCCCTTGGTGACGGCGACATAGCCGGCCTTCTCCAGGGTGGCGACCTGCCGTGACAGGACCGAGTCGCTCACCTCGACGGTGTCGCGGACGAAGGCGAACTCGGCCTTGTCGGCGGCCGCCAGGGTCGCCACGATGGAGAAGCGGACCGGGGCGTGGATCACCTCGTCGAGTCCGTGACGCGGATGTGCCCCGGGACGCGTTTCGGTCACCGTCGCGCCTCCAAATAGCCGCCTATCAGCCCGGGAAGAGCCACCACCACTGCGCCGGGCACCCACCACCACACGGCACCCTGGTACCAGAGACTGCCGGGCAACAGCACCGCGATGGAGAGTGCGGTCCACACCGTGATCAAAACGGCATGCCACCGTCCGAAGCCGCGCCGGGCAACGCGCTGGCGGGCCGCGAAGACCGACAGTCCCACGATGGCGGCGACCCAGACGCCGGTGCCGATCGCCACGCCGTGCGGCGTGGGCAGCAGCCCGGTGGCCAGCACCATGAACGCGGCCGCGCAGCCGTAGATCACTTGATATCTGACATACCACTTGGTGCCCTTGCGCACTGTCGAGCCCAGCTCCTGCGCTCGGGCCAGTGCGGCCGCCGCGTCGTGTGAGGCGTACTCCGCCATCTCAGTTCCCCCTGACCGATGCTCCGCTGCCGCCGGTTCCTCCGGCGCCGCCGTTCCCTTCAAGAGCCTTGGAGTTGCCCGCTCGACTGCCGCCCGGCTCGCATCCCCGCTCACCGAGTCGCACTCGGACGTTCCGAACCGCCCCCCGACTTCCTGCATTCAGCGTGACAAGAACTTTCCAATCTGACAAGTACTTTCCAGTCATTGTGAGTTAGGGGAGCGCGCACCGCGACCGTCTGTGCGCCAAGGCGCAGGTCAGGTAGTGTGGCGGCCCCAGAAGTGAACGGACCGAGGAGGTGAGACCGATTCCCCGCCAGACCAGGCAGGTGCTCCCGGCTCACGCCCGTGCGGTCCAACCGATGCAGGTGACCCTCCGGCACAGGTGACCCGGGAAGCGCACTCGGCGCCCCGAAAGGCTCACATGTCGTCATCTCCGATGCCGTCCCACTCATCACCCCTCCCAGCGCCCGCCGCGGCGCCCCTCACCGCACCGCTCTCCCACTCCACCGTCGTCACCACGCTGCGCACCGCCGGCTGTGTCTTCGCCGAGGACGAGGCGGAGCTGCTCCTGGCCACCGCCCGTACGGCGGACGAACTCGCCGCCATGGTGGAGCGGCGCGTCCTCGGCCTGCCTCTGGAACAGGTCGTCGGCTGGGCGGAGTTCCGCGGACGACGGGTCACCGTCGATCCCGGTGTCTTCGTACCGCGCCGCCGCACCGAGTTCCTCGTGGGCCGGGCCGTCGGCCTCGGGCGCCGGGCCGCCGGCCGCACCGGCCGGCCACCGGTCGTCGTCGACCTCTGCTGCGGATCCGGTGCGGTGGGCGCAGTCCTGGCCGATGCTCTGGAACGGGTCGAGCTGTACGCGGCGGACATCGAGCCCGCCGCGGTGCGCTGCGCCCGCCGCAATATCGCTCCCGTCGGGGGTGAGGTCTTCGAGGGCGATCTGTTCGACGCGCTGCCCATGGGGCTACGGGGTCGTATCGATGTCCTGGTGGCCAACGTTCCCTACGTACCGAGCGAGGAGGTCGGGCTGCTGCCGCCCGAGGCCCGGGAGTACGAGCCGCTGGTGGCGCTCGACGGCGGTGCGGACGGGCTCGACGTACTGCGCCGGGTGACCGCCGCCGCGCCGCAGTGGCTCGCGCCAGGAGGTCATCTGCTGGTCGAGACGAGCGAACGGCAGGCCCCGCAGGCGGTCGAGGCCTTCACACGGAATGGGCTGCTTCCCAGGGTGGCCGAATCGGAGGAGCTGTACGCGACGGTCATCATCGGGACCCGGCCACCGAAGGAGCGGTGAACGGGGCGGCGGGCAGCGGCGACGAGCCACGACGGTGAGCAGGGGCAGCGCGCTGGGGCGGTGAGCAGCGGCAGCAAGCAGGGCCTCCCGCGCCGCCCCCCGGCGGCGCGGGAGTATCGTGCGAACCCGTACGCCCGGCCGGAGAAATGCGCTGGGCCCCGGCCCGACGGCGCTCTGCCGTGACGGCATGCCTTCGCTGAGCCATGCCCACTACTGTGCCGAAATCGTCGCTCAGACCGAGCTGTTGAAGTCCCACATCGAGGGCGCCGACGCGCCCCCCTGGCCGAACTCCTGCTGCTCATCTACGGCCGCCGCGCCACCCACGACGCCGGGACCGGTGGCCACAACGGCGGGGACGGTGGCAGCGGAAGCGGCACCGGTAGCAGCAACGGCATCGAGATCGTCGGCGAGGTGTCGCTGCTCGACGCCTGGCTCGACGGGGTCAGCTTCTGGCTCAAGGAGTGAGGGCTCCTCCGGACGGCGGCCTGAGCCTGCCCCGGTCGCGGTCCGCGCCGGACTCATCCGCCAGGTGAGGGCGACGGGCCGCACCCGCGCCCACCCGCTCAGCCCGCAGCCGCGCCGAACCACTTCCGCAGAGGGCCCAGCAGATCGCTCTGCTCGTCACCGACCCACGCCACATGCCCGTCCGGCCGCAACAGCACGGCGGGCACGTCCAGTTCCTCGCTCACCTGGCTTCCCTCGCCTTCCGCGGTTCCCTCGCCCGCGTCCACGACGTGGTCGATCCGGTCCTCCCAGCCCGCCACCGACAGCAGGCCGGTCCGGTCGAGCAGGAGGCCGCGGGCGCCGTGCATCAGCTCGTAGAGGCGCCCGCTCTTCAGCGGCACGTCCCGCATCCGCCGGCCGAGCAGGTCGTGGCCCTCGCCGAAGTCGTAGCGGACCCCGACCGCGGTGATCATCTCGGTCACGTAGCGGTTCACCTCCTCGAAGTCCATCAGCTTCGAGAACAGCTCGCGCAGCGCGGTCGCACCGGGGTCGGTCCCCAGCAGGGTGATCTGCGCGCGGGTGTTCTCCAGTACGCGGGCGCCCACCGGGTGCCGTTCGGTGTGGTAGCTGTCCAACAGCCCTTCCGGCGCCCAGCCGTTGACCTCGGCGGCCAGTTTCCAGCCGAGGTTGAACGCGTCCTGGACCCCGAGGTTGAGCCCCTGCCCGCCGGTCGGCGGGTGGATGTGCGCCGCGTCGCCGGCCAGCAGCACCCGGCCGACCCGGTAGCGCTCGGCCTGCCGGGTGGCGTCGCCGAACCGGGAGAGCCAGCGCGGCGAGTGCACCCCGAAATCGGTGCCCGCGACGGCGCGCAGCTGCTGCCGGAAGTCCCCGAGCGTCGGCGCGGTCCCACGCTCCTCGGTCACACCGTCCGCGGGCACGACGAGGCGGTACGCGCCGTCCCCGAGCGGGATGACGCCGAACCGCAGCTGCGTCTTGCGGACCTCCTCGACGACGGCCTCGATCGTCGCCGGATCCTCGGTCAGCTCCAGGTCGCCCAGCAGCGTCTCGACCGTGGCGGGCTCCCCGGGGAAGCCCACACCGATCTGTTTGCGCACCGTGCTGCGGCCGCCGTCGCAGCCGACGACGTAACGCGAGCGCAGGTACGTCCCTCCTCCGCCCCCGGCGGCCTCGCCCCCGATACCGGGGCCGCCACCGGCCGCGCCCTCTTGGGCGGCGGTGCCCGCGCTCGCCAGCTCGACGGTCACCCCGTCCTCGTCCTGGCTCAGCCCGACCACTTCGCAGCCGCGCCGGATCTCGGCGCCGAGTTCGAGGGCGCGCTCGTTGAGCAGCTGCTCGGTGACCGGCTGCGGGGTGGCGAGGCCGTACGGGTGCGCCGTGTCCAGCCGCTCCGGCCACGGCTTCTGGATGCCGCCGAAGAGACCGCCGGCCTGGAACGTCTCGCTGACCGCGAGGAACCGGTCCAGCAGACCGCGCTGGTCCATCAACTCGACGCTGCGCGTGTGCAGACCGCGCCCCCGGGACTGTCCGGTCGGCTCGGCGAGCTTCTCCAGTACGACCGTCCGCACCCCGGCCAGCCGCAGCTCGGCGGCCAGCATCAACCCGGTCGGTCCCCCGCCCACGACGATCACATCGATCATCACAACCCCCATTTCCGCAGGTCCTGGCTTCAGGCCGGTGATTCTGCGGTACATGGGGGGCCTTGCCGCAAGGCCCCCCATGAGCTATACGTTGAGAGTGGCAAGGAGCGGTTGACCTCCTTGCCTTTGTCTTTGCGTCCGGGCTTTTGCGTTTGCCGTCCGGTCCGGACGGACGGTCGCCTCTCGGAGCGGCGCACCGCGCGCCGTATTACCGACCGGCCCCTACGCCATCGGGCCGAGGTCTCCCTCCACAACGGTCTGGACGATCCGGGGCCGGTCCCAGAGCGCCAGGAGTTCATTCGCGAGGCCCACGACGGGCAGGGGTTCCTGGTCGCCGTGCACCGTGATGGCGGCCGCCGACAGGCTGCGCGGGACGGCTCCGGCGTCGAGGAGGACGCGCCATTCCTCCGGGCCCAGCTCCAGGAACTCCAGGCCGGTGAGCTCGGCGATCTCCAGCGGGTCGGCGAGCGTGCCGGGGTAGGCGGTGAGGGTGCGCAGGCGAGGCAGCGCGATGACGGGGGCGAGGCTGAGCGGAGCCCCCTCCCACACGCCGATGCGCAGGACTTCCAGGCCGGGGTGGGCGGCGGCCTCGATGCTCTTCAGCTGGGCGATGTTGACCCACGCCACGGCCGGTGGCTGGTCCCCACGGCGGTCGTCGCGCTCTTCCGCGCTCCGGTGCATCACCAGGTCCGTGAGGGAATCGGCCAGGAGCTCGGCGCCGATGTTCTGTTCGTGGTCGAGCATGATGACCTGGCCCGTGTGGCCGCGCGGCCCGGGTGTCAGATCGACCGCCAGCCGGTCGCCACCGCCGTTGTCCCCGAAGACGATCCAGCCGGGTGAGCCGACCAGGCCCTGCACCGCGGCGTCGGGCGGAGTGACGACCGCGGCCGTCGCCGCGAACCCCCAGCGGCAGTGACGGGACGACGCGTCGGCAACGTACAGGTCGTCCAGAGCGAAGAGCTCGCAGCCGACCGCCGTGCACTCGCGCTGCGCTGCCTCGGGGTCGTCGCCCAGGTCTTCCCACCGTGCCCGGGTGACCCGGTAGAGCGCCTTGAGTTCGTCGGGCAGCGTGCGGCCCAGGCGCGCTTCCGCGGCGGCTATCTCCTCCTCCGTCGCGCCGATGGCGTCGGGCAGCCGCTCGCGGAGCGTCCGCGCCAGCAGCTCCGGATCCGCCGTAGCGGCCGGCACCGCCCCGGGCACCGGCTCGGGGAGACGGCGCCAGGGCTCGGGCACGGCGCCCTCGACCAGGATGAGCGCCCCCGGGTGGGGGTTGCCGAGACCGGGCTCCGCTGCGGGGCTGGGCCCGAGGAGGCGGAGCGTGGTCTTCCCGGCCGGTGCGATCTGCGCGGTGAACGCGATGTCGTCGACACCGGCGGCCGCGAGCGCGCTCTGCACCCGCTGCGCCGCGTCGGCCACGTCCTGCACAGCAGTCCGGGCGGCTCGGCCCTGCGACGGGCGCCGCGGCTGGAGGGCCAGACTCCAGCTGTGCCGGCCGATGCGTCCCGACACCCTGGCGGGCGGGGCAGCATCTCGCTTCGCCCCGGCCGCCCGCAACAGCCGCAGCACGGGCACCCAGGTCGCGAAGTCGTCGATGGCGGGACTCTGTTCCTTCATGCGCAGACCGTATGCGGGACCACTGACATCGCAGGGTGCCGTCCCTTCGCAGCTACTGGCCGACACGACACCCAGCGGGGAAACACGGCAGCCGACGGGACACAAGCCGCCGGCCGGGACATACGGCACGCAGGCGGACCGGCCGGCCCGCTCCCGGGCCCCTGCCGCGTACGTTCCGACGGCGGCGCCGGACGGGGTTGACCCTGCCCCTGCGTCAGGGTTGGAACCTGGCCGCATGACGCACAACAGCACCTCCCCCGCCCGGCTCACCCCGCCCGCCGGAGGGTTCCAGGAGATCGACGGCCGCCGCATTTTCGTGCACCGGTCGGGCAGCGGCGGGCCGGCCGTGGTGTTCCTGCCGGGCGCGAGCGCGGTCGGTCTGGACTACTTCGGTGTGCAGCAGGGGGTTTCGCAGTTCACCACCGCCGTGGTGTACGACCGCGGCGGCACGGGCTACAGCGATCCCCTCCCGCTTCCGCGCACCGCCGCAGCGGTCGCCACGGAACTGCGCGAGCTGCTGCACGCCCAGAACATCGCCGGCCCCTACGTTCTGGTCCCGCACTCCCTCGGCGGCTTCTACGCGCACCGGTTCGCGCAGTTGTACCCGCAGGACGTGGCCGGGCTGGTCTGGCTGGATGCCTTCCACCGCGACTGGGACGCCTTCATGCCGCCCGCGGCGAGTCTGTCCGCGGTCGAGCAGACGGCACCTGACCGGGAGCGGCTGGAACAACTGCGCCCGGCCCTGCGCGAGATGAGCGCCGAATTGCTCGCGGACCACCCGGAGCACATACGGCACGCGCTGCTCGATGCCAAGATGAGCGACGCATGGACCGACATCGGCATCGCCGAGCGCACCGGGCTGGCCGGACTCGCCACCGAACTGCGGGCCGGGCCGGGCCTTCCCGACGTCCCGCTGGTCGCACTCACCGTGGTCGGCACCGACCCCGCCCAGCAGGCGCTGACGTCGGAGCGGACGCTGCAGGAGATGCATGACGGCCACACGAGAATGGACGCGGCCCTGGTGAACGCGGTCTCGTACGGGGAACAACGCCTCCTCTCCGACACCGTCCACCACCGGCTCTGCTTCGACCGCCCCGATGCCGTGATCCAGGCGGTCCGCGACGTCGTCGATCGCGTTCGTCCCTGAGACGGGGCTCGTCCCGAAGTCCGCCGTGCCACTCCCGCAGTCGACCGGGCTCGCCCGTAAGCCGACAGGCCTCGCCCCCAATTAGACTCAGCGAGACCACGCTGCACGAAGACACGAGGGGGACGGTGCTCACGATCGGCCGGCTCGCGGCAACCGCCGGCGTGACCGTGCGCACCGTTCGCCACTACCACCACGTCGGCCTGCTGCCCGAGCCCGAGCGCGACGCCTCCGGCTACCGCCGTTACGGCGCGCAGGCGGCGGTGGATCTCATCCGGATCAGGACCCTCGCCGATGCGGGGGTGCCACTGGCCCGTATCGGCGCGCTGCTGCGGGCGCAGCCGGCCGAATTCGCCGCGGCCGTCACCGACATCGACGCCGAACTGCAGCGCAAGATCGGCCAACTCACCGAATACCGCCGCAGGATCGCCGAACTGGCCGGCGGCGAACGGCTCGTCCTGCCCCCCGAGGTCGTCGCCGTCCTGGACCGGATGCGCGGTCTCGGGGTCAGCGAACTGCGGGTACGGCTGGAACGCGACGCGTGGATCCTGCTGCGGGCAATGGACCCGCAGGCCGTGCCGCAGCGGATACGGGAGAAGAACGCCGACCTCGACGACCCCGAGACGACGCGCCTGTACCTCGCCTGCGATCAGTCGGTCGACTGGGATCCGGACGATCCCCGCCTGGACCGGCTCATCGACGACCTGGACGCCTGGGAGATCGCACACGGACAGGACGGCGAACGGGGAGGGTCCCGGAAGCTGGTCTCTGCGCGGATCTCCGAGGCCTCACCGGCCTGGCAGCGCATCCTGGAGGCGCTCGCCCACCGCGCCGAGCAGCGCCGGACCGCCGGGCACGAAGGCTGATCCGCCCCCTCCTCCCACCCGAGCGGACCACTCCAGCTAGCGCTTGCTTGCAATAGTTAGCACGGCGAGGCACCATCGAGACATGGCATCACTCAACGTCGGCAATCTCGGCGAGTTCCTGCGGGAGCAGCGGCGCACCGCGCAGCTGAGTCTGCGGCAGCTCGCAGATGCCGCCGGGGTGTCCAACCCGTACCTCAGCCAGATCGAGCGCGGCTTGCGCAAGCCGAGCGCGGAGATTCTGCAGCAACTCGCCAAGGCGCTGCGGATATCCGCGGAGACGCTCTACGTCCAGGCCGGGATTCTGGACGAGCGGCAGGGTCTGGACGGGGTCGAGGTGCAGACCGCGATACTCACCGACCCGGCGCTGAACGAGCGGCAGAAGCAGGTCCTGCTGCAGATCTACGAGTCCTTCCGCAAGGAGAACGGGCTCGGGAACGGCGGCAAGGCCCCCGCCGCGAGCGGTGACGGCAAGGACACCGCTGCGAGCGGACACGAGAACGGGCGCGGCACGGACTCCCTTGAGACAGAGGCCGACGGCGGCCCGCACGCCACCTGAGCAACCGATTTCGTTTCCAGGAGGAACAACGTCATGGCCATCAACACCGATGACCTCCGCAAGGCCCTGACCGACGCGACCCCGCTGTACGCCCTGGCCGGCACCGTCGACCTGGCTGCCGAGAAGCTCGGCGAGGTCCCGCAGTTCGTCGAGAAGATCCGGGTCGAGGCGCCCAAGCGCTTCGAGTCCGTGCGCAGCACCGACCCCAAGGACGTCCAGGCCCTGGTGACCAAGCAGGCCAAGGACGCCAAGGAGAAGCTGTCCGAGCTGCTGGGCTCGCTCGACGGCGACATCAAGAAGGTCCGTGACCAGGCGCAGGAGCTGGCGCTCCAGGGTGTGGGCCGGGCCGCCGAGGCCGTCGTCCGGACCCGTGAGGGCTACGAGGAGCTCGCCGAGCGCGGCCGGGGCGCCGTGGCCACGTGGCGCGGCGAGGCCGCCGACCAGGTCGAGGACCTCGCGGTGGCGATCGAGCCGGAGCCGGCGCGGAAGCCCGCCCCCAAGCCGTCGCCGAAGCCGGCCGCCAAGAACGGCCCGAAGCCGCAGGGCGCCAACGGGGCCAAGGCGGAGACCAAGGCCACCCCCTCGACGCAGCCCAAGCCGGCCGCGGCGAAGAAGCCGGTGGCGCAGCGCAAGCCGGCGCCGGCCAAGAAGAGCACCCCGCCGTCCGCCAAGTGACCGCGGAGCGCAGGAGGTAGCGGGCCGTGAGCTCGCTCACCCGGCGCCGGGAGCGCCGATTCACCGCACGGGCCGGGCACACTTCAGGTGCCCGGCCCGTTGTTTGGGTACGGTGGGCCGATCGGGCGGCAGACGGCCGCGGCAGCAGACCGACACGAGACGACTGGCGAACGGGCGGTGCACGGCGTGCTGATTTACGGGTTCCAGAGCTTCCTGAGCTGGGTGCAGCTCGCCCTGGGCATCTACGCCGCGGTGATGCTGATCGACGCGGCCGTACGGCGTGAGGACGCCTACCGCGCGGCGAGCAAGCAGACCAAGGGCATGTGGCTGATCTTCCTCGCGCTGGCCACGGCGCTGCTGTTCATTCTCCCGATCATGTCGTTCCTGCCGGTCATCGGCGTGATCGCAGTGATCGTCTACACCGTCGACGTACGGCCGGCGCTGCGTGAGGTCACGGGCGGCGGCGGTCCGCGCCGCGGCGGTTCCAGCTCGGACGGGCCGTACGGGCCCTACAACGGCGGGCGCTGAGCCGCACCGGGCCCCGACCCGGCCCCCGGAACCCGCGGCTGCGTCAGCGCCGGTCCAGCAGGAGGACGGCGACGTCGTCGGTCAGCTCGCCGCCGTTGAGGTCGCGGACCTCCCGGACCGACGCGTCCAGCAGTTCCTCGCCGCTGAGACCGGCCGCCATCTGGCGGCTGACCAGCTCGGTCATGCCTTCCTGGCCGAGGCGCTGATTGCCCTGGCCGATCCGGCCCTCGATCAGGCCGTCGGTGTACATCATCAGGCTCCAGGCGCCGCCCAGCTCGACCTGCCGGCGCGGCCAGCGGGCGTGCGGGAGCAGGCCGAGCGCCGGGCCGCCGAATTCGTACGGCAGCAGCGCCGGCTGCTCCCCGGCGCGGGCCAGCAGCGGTGCCGGGTGGCCGGCCAGGCAGAGCCCGGCGCGGCGGCCGTCCGCCGAGATGTCGACGGTGCACAGCGTCGCGAAGATCTCGTCGTCCGCGCGCTCGTGCTCCAGCACCTTCTGGAGGGTGGCGAGCAGCTCGTCGCCGCAGAGCCCGGCGAAGGTCAGCGCGCGCCAGGCGATCCGCAGCTCGACGCCGAGGGCGGCCTCGTCGGGGCCGTGGCCGCAGACGTCGCCGATCATCGCGTGGACGGTGCCGTCCGGGGTGCGGACGGTGTCGTAGAAGTCGCCGCCGAGCAGCGCGCGGCTGCGACCGGGGCGGTAGCAGGCGGCGAACCGGAGGTCGGAGCCGTCGAGCAGCGGCGTGGGCAGCAGACCGCGCTCCAGGCGGGCGTTCTCCTGGGCCAGCATCCGGGACTCGGTCAGCTGGCGCTGGGCGAGGTCGGCGCGTTTGCGTTCCACGGCGTAGCGGACCGCACGGCTGAGGACCGCGCCGTCCAGCTCGTCGCGGAAGAGGTAGTCCTGGGCGCCGACGCGGACGGCGTCGGCGGCGCGCTCGGCGTCCGTCTCGTAGGTGAGCACGAGGACGGCGTGCGAGGTCGCCATGCGCAGCACGTCGTGCAGCATGCCGAGGGTGTCCCCGGGGGCGGCGGCGGCGTCGCCGTCAGGGTCGGCGGCGGGCTCGGCCGGGGGCAGGTCGAGCAGGATGCAGTGCACGTCGTCGGTGAGCAGCCGCTCGGCCTCGGTGAGGTTGCGGGCGGTCCGCAGGCGCACCTTGCGGCCCGCCCAGTCCCACATCTCGGGGACATGGCTGTTGGGGTCCTCGCCGATGAGGAGCAGCGTCAGGCCCTGGTGCAGCGGTCCACGATCGGCTGAAATTCGCTCCTCGGCCGACTGGGGCTGTCCGGCTTCCGGGAAGCCCTGCACCGCCGGACGGACCGGCTCGTGGCCGGCGGCGGGCGACGGGATGCCCGCGCTCCGGGCCGTCGCGTCTCCCGCGCCCGGCACGTCGGCGACCCGCGCGGTGGCCGCGCAGACGTCGTCCGCCGGTCCTGCCTGCTGAGGCAGCACGACCGTCCGCTGGTGCGGTACGGGTACGGGCATTGATCTGCTTCCTTCCCTCCCCCCGAGGGGCGCGATGGGCACCTGCCGGCGCCTCACCGTGCCCGGCTCCCTGCGTTCGTCGGTCAAATGAGTGAGGCGTACGCCGGGCACTGACAGGCGACCATAGCGTCAGTGTGGAGAGGTATGGAATGCCCGGCAGCAATCGGCCATCGGCATATGCCGCACCTGATAAGCCATTTGACCTGGGGAGGGCGGAATGCGGAATGACGAACATCACCCCGCATGAGTGCATTCAGCTACACCACGACAACCCTCAGATAGCAAGCAATCCGGTCATTTATCGTCCGTGTGATGCGCGCCATCGTCGCCGTCGGGGCGCACCACGCCGAGGATCGGCATGGACCCGGCGCCGGTGACCGTCACCTGCCGGCCGGGCCGCGGCGCATGCACCATTGCGCCGTCACCGAGGTACATCCCGACATGGCTGGCATCCGAGAAATAAATGATCAGATCGCCCGGCCGCATATCCCGCAGGCCGACCCTGGGAAGCTGCCGCCACTGCTCCTGTGAGGTCCGCGGAATCGTGTGGCCACCGGCCTGCCAGGCCCGCAGCGTCAGCCCGGAGCAGTCGAAGGTGTCCGGCCCCTCGGCGCCCCACACGTAATCCTTGCCGACCTGTGCGGTGGCGAAGGAAATCGCCTTCTTGCCGGCCGCCGACGCTTTGTTGCTGATGTCGTCCAGCACACCGGAGTCGAGCCACTTCTGCTGCTGCTTGAAGGCCTGCTCCTCCTCCAGCTTCTTCAGCCGGTCCTTTTCCTTGGCGGCCAGCCGGGATTCCAGCTGCTTTGCCTCGTCGATCTTTTTCTTGATGTCCCGCCGGGCGCTTTCCTTCTTCTTGCGGTGCGCCTCCAGCTGCTCCCAGCGGTCCGTCGCGGAGTCCGAATACTTCTCCAAGTCACCCTTGAGGTGCGCGAGTTGACTGATGACACGCTTGGCGGCCAGCTGCCCCTTACGGGCCAGGGTGGCATTGTCGAGAAAGCCTTCGGGGTCGGCGTCGAGCATCAGCTTCGCCTCGGAGGGCAGCCCGCCGCCGCGGTACTGGGCGCTGGCCAGCGAGCCCGCCTGGCGCTTGAGGGCGGTCAGCTTGCGCTGGGTGCTGTCGATGGTGCGCGCCAGCCTGACGATCTCCTTCTGCTGGAGCTCGACCTGCTCCTCGGCGGCGTTGTAGGCGTCGGTGGCCTGTTCGGCCTTGCGGTAGAGGGCGTCGATCTTCTTGCGCGCCTCGTCGAGGCGGCGGGCGTCGGCATCGGCGGCGGCCGCCGCGCCACCGGCCCGCCGTGCGTCCGCCGAGGGGTTCTTCGGGTCATCGGCGTACGCGGCCGTGGCCGTGCCGCCCAGCAGCCCCATCGCGCAGAGGACGACGGCGGTGCAGGCCACCAGCCGGCCGCCCTGAATACCTCGTATCCCCCGCATACCCCGTACGCCCCGAACGCCCTGCTGTGCCCCCTGGCTCCCCACCAGCCACCTCCGGTCGTTCCGCACCGATTCGCCGTGCCTCAGGCGCGGATGCTGCCATACCGACTGGTAATTCAACAGGGCGCCGGGCCGTTTCGCACCAGTCGGTGCGCAGTTCTCCGCTCCGCACCCAGCCGATGGCCGAGGTTCACCCTGCGTTCACTCCCCTCCATCGGCCGCTTCACTTGATCTACCTAATTTCAGCCGTACCGAGTGCGCGTCCTGCCCACAGCGCAAGCGCGACACACCGGTATGGCAAAGATCGCGCCATTCCATGCCCGCATCACCCCCTTGCTCGCCGACGAAGCGGCGCGCCCCAGGAAGGAACTCTCGACAGTGAAGCTTCAGCGCAAGAACCGGGTTCGCGCCCTCGCCGTTGGCGCTCTCGCCGTCTCCGGTGCCCTGGCCCTGTCCGCGTGCGGCTCCGACGACACCACCGGTGCCGGCGGCGGTGGCGCCGCCAAGCCGGCCAACATCAAGTGCGACGGCAAGGGCAAGCTGCTCGCGTCCGGCTCGTCCGCGCAGAAGAACGCCATGGACGTCTGGGTGCAGGCGTACTCGGGTGCCTGCAAGGGCACCGAGATCAACTACCAGCCGACGGGCTCCGGCGCCGGCGTGACCACCTTCCTGCAGGGCCAGACGGCCTTCGCCGGCTCCGACTCGGCCCTCAAGCCCGAAGAGGTCGCCAAGTCGAAGAAGGTCTGCAAGGGCGGCCAGGCCATCGACCTGCCGATGGTCGGCGGCCCGATCGCGGTCGGCTACAACGTCCCCGGCGTCGACAACCTGGTGCTGGACGCCAAGACCCTGTCGCAGATCTTCGACTCGAAGATCACCAAGTGGAACGACCCGGCGATCAAGGAGCTGAACCCGGGCGCCAAGCTCCCGGACCTCAAGATCCAGGCGTTCCACCGCTCCGACGACTCGGGCACCACCGACAACTTCACCAAGTACCTCAAGGCCGCCGGTGACTGGAAGCACGAGCCGGCGAAGAAGTGGGAGGGCGCGGGCGGCCAGGCGGCCTCCGGCTCGGCCGGCGTCTCCTCGCAGGTCAAGCAGACCAGCGGCGCGATCTCCTACTTCGAGCTGTCGTACGCCACGGCCGGCAAGATCGCCACGGCGAAGCTGAACACCGGCGCCAAGGCTCCGGTCGAGGCCACCGTCGACAACGCCTCCAAGGCCATCTCCGAGGCCAAGCAGGTCGGCAAGGGCGATGACCTGGCCCTGGACCTCAACTACACCACCAAGGCCGAGGGTGCCTACCCGATCACCCTGGTGACGTACGAGATCGCCTGCGACAAGGGCAACAAGGCCGCGACGCTGCCCGCCACCAAGTCCTTCCTGACCTACGTCTCCAGCAAGGACGGCCAGAACGCCCTCAAGGCGCTCGGCTACGCCCCGCTGCCCACCGAGATCGCCGACAAGGTCCGCGCGGCCGTCGCCAAGATCTCCTGACCCACCGGGCGGCGGCCCACAGGCCGCCCACGGTCCACCCAAAGGGGCCCCTTCGCCAGGGCCCCTTTCGGGCCGCCGCCCTTCCGGTGCACCGCCGCGCCAGGAGCCTCACCCGGCTCCGCAGACCGGAGAACCCATGAATACAGCTTCCTCGACAACTGATACGCCTCCGCCACCCCCCGCCGGCCGCACGGCCATATCGGGCAAGGCGGTCCGCCCCGGTGACCGGATCTTCCTCGGGCTCTCCCGGGGCTCCGGAATCGCCCTCCTGGTGATCATGGCCGCCATCGCGGGCTTCCTCACCTACCGCTCCGTGCTCGCCATCTCCGGCGACAAGGCCAACTTCTTCACCACCTGGGACTGGAACGCGAGCGGCACGGAGCCGAAGTTCGGCATCGCCGTGCTCGCCTTCGGCACCGTCGTCAGCTCCGTGATCGCGATGGTCATCGCGGTCCCGGTCGCGGTCGGCATCGCGCTGTTCATCTCGCACTACTCCCCGCGCAAGCTGTCCGCGGCGCTCGGCTACGTCATCGACCTGCTCGCCGCGGTCCCCAGCATCATCTACGGCCTGTGGGGCGCGCTCTTCCTCGTCCCGCATCTGACCGGCCTCTACACCTGGCTGGACGACTACCTCGGCTGGACCGGCGTCTTCGAGTACGGCGGCGGGGCGGCCCGTTCGCTGTTCACCGTCGGCATCCTGCTCGCGATCATGATCCTGCCGATCGTGACCAGCGTCAGCCGCGAGGTGTTCCTCCAGGTCCCGAAGATGCACGAGGAAGCCGCGCTGGCCCTCGGCGCCACCCGCTGGGAAGTCATCCGGATGTCGGTGCTCCCCTTCGGCCGCTCCGGCGTCATCAGCGCCTCCATGCTGGGCCTGGGCCGCGCGCTCGGCGAGACGATGGCCGTCGCCACGGTCCTGTCGCCGAGCTTCCTCATCAGCACCAGCCTGCTGGACCCGGGCGGCGGCACGTTCGCCCAGAACATCGCCAGCAAGTTCAGCGAGGCCGATCAGTTCGGCCAGGACGCCCTGATCGCCTCCGGTCTCGTCCTCTTCGTGATCACGCTGCTCGTCAACGGCGCGGCCCGCCTGATCATCGCCCGTCGCAAGGAGTACTCGGGAGCCGCCGCATGAGTATCACCACCGACCGCCCCGCGGTCTCCAACGGCGGCCGCCCGCTTCCGGTCTCCCTCAAGCAGGCCCGGCTGCCGCGCTGGACCCCGCCGGTCCTCGCGCTGGTCGCGGCCGGCGCCGGCTGCGGCATCGGCGTGGGCGCCGGCCTGGACAGCACGGTCCAGTGGGGCCTGGTCGCCGCCGCGCTCTTCGTCCTCGGCACGTTCGCGCTGTCCGCGGCCGTCGAGGGCGCCCGGCAGGCCAAGGACCGGCTGGCCACCTGCCTGGTCTGGATCGCCTTCCTGGCCGCCGTCGTCCCGCTGGCCTCCCTCCTGTGGGAGACCGTCAGCCGCGGCACCCGCGTCCTGGACGTCTACTTCCTGTCGCACTCGATGGGCACCACCCCGGACGCGCTGCCCGGCGGCGGTATCTACCACGCGATCGTCGGCACTCTGGAGCAGGTCGGCCTGGCCACCCTGATCGCCGCGCCGATCGGTCTGCTCACCGCGATCTACCTCGTCGAGTACGGCCGCGGCCGGCTCGCCAAGGCCGTCACCTTCTTCGTCGACGTGATGACCGGTATCCCGTCGATCGTGGCCGGCCTGTTCATCCTCTCCGTGTGGATCCTGATCCTCGGCTTCGGCCCGTCCGGCTTCGCCGGCGCGATGGCCCTGGCGATCCTGATGATGCCGGTCGTGGTCCGCTCCACCGAGGAGATGCTCAAGCTCGTCCCGAACGAGCTGCGCGAGGCCTCGCTGGCCCTCGGCGTGCCGAAGTGGCGCACCATCCTCAAGGTCGTCCTGCCGACGTCGGTCGGCGGCATCACCACCGGCGTGATGCTCGCCATCGCCCGTATCACCGGTGAGACCGCCCCCGTCCTGCTCCTGGTCTGGGGAGCGAAGACGATCAACAACAACCCCTTCGAAGACGCCCAGCAGTCGCTTCCGCTCTATGTGTTCCAGCAGTGGCAGCAGGGTTCCGAGGCCTCGTACGACCGCGCATGGGCCGCGGCACTGGTCCTCATCGCCTTCGTCATGATCCTCAACCTGGTGGCCCGCGGGATCGCCCGCTGGAAGGCCCCCAAGTCCGGCCGCTGACCAGCCGCGCCCCATTCGATGTGCGGCTCCGCCGCGTGAGAAAGAAGCAGTGATTTCCATGGCCAAGCGAATCGACGTCAGCGGCCTCTCCGCGTACTACGGCAGCCACAAGGCCATCGACGACATCTCGATGACCGTCGAGCCGCGCTCCGTGACCGCCTTCATCGGCCCGTCCGGCTGCGGCAAGTCGACGTTCCTGCGCACCCTGAACCGCATGCACGAGGTCACCCCCGGCGGCCGCGTCGAGGGCAAGGTGATGCTGGACGACGAGAACCTCTACGGCTCCGGGGTCGACCCGGTCGCCGTCCGCCGCACCGTCGGCATGGTCTTCCAGCGCCCCAACCCGTTCCCCACCATGTCGATCTTCGACAATGTCGCGGCCGGTCTGCGGCTCAACGGCTCGTACAAGAAGAGCGAGCTCAAGGAGATCGTCGAGCGGTCCCTCAAGGGCGCCAACCTCTGGAACGAGGTCAAGGACCGGCTGAACAAGCCCGGCTCCGGCCTCTCCGGCGGCCAGCAGCAGCGGCTGTGCATCGCCCGCGCCATCGCGGTCGAGCCGCAGGTGCTGCTGATGGACGAGCCCTGCTCGGCGCTCGACCCGATCTCCACCCTCGCCATCGAGGACCTGATCGGCGAGCTGAAGGAGCGCTTCACGATCGTCATCGTGACGCACAACATGCAGCAGGCCGCCCGTGTCTCGGACCGCACGGCGTTCTTCAACCTCGCCGCCGTCGGACAGCCCGGAAAGCTGGTCGAGATCGACGAGACCGAGCGGATCTTCTCCAACCCCTCGGTCCAGGCCACGGAGGACTACATCTCCGGCCGCTTCGGCTGAGCTGCGCAGCGCGGCCCGGCCACTCCGGCCGGGCCGCCCCCACCAGCGTCCTGCGGTGCTGCATGGCGGTGCCACCGCAAGGCGAAGGGCCCGCCCCCACTTCCCGGGGGGCGGGCCCGACTTTCTGTCCGCGTCAGGCGCCGGACGAGCCGTACGGCCGCGTCGGCGCCTGTGCTGCCGGCCGCTGTGCCGGCTGCCGTACGGCCGTGTCAGCCGAAGGCCAGCTCCACGATCCAGTACGCACCCGCCGCGACCAGCGCCGCGGCCGGCATGGTGATGAACCAGCCCATCACGATGTTCTTGGCGACGCCCCAGCGCACCGCGCGGGTGCCCTTGGTCGAGCCCACGCCCATGATCGCGGAGGTGATGACATGGGTGGTGGAGATCGGCGCGTGGAACATGAACGACGCGGTGTACATGACCGAGGCGGCCGTGGTCTCCGCGGCGAAGCCCTGCGGCGGGTCCAGCTCGATGATCCGGCGGCCCAGCGTGCGCATGATGCGCCAGCCGCCCGCGTACGTACCGAGCGAGAGCGTGATCGCACAGGCCAGCTTGACCCACAGCGGGATGGCCGCGTTCTGGTCCTCGACATCGGCGATGACCAGGGCCATCACCACGATGCCCATGGTCTTCTGGGCGTCCTGCAGACCGTGGCCGAGCGCCATGCCCGCCGCGGACACCGTCTGGGCTATCCGGAAGCCACGCTTGGCCTTGTGCGGATTGGCCTTCCGGAAGATCCAGAGGATGACGACCATCACCAGGAAGCCGAGCACCAGCCCGATGACGGGCGAGATGAACATCGGCAGGACGACCTTCTCGATCACCCCGGACCAGATCACGGTGGTGCCACCGGCGAGGGCCGCACCGACCATGCCGCCGAAGAGGGCGTGCGAGGACGACGACGGCAGACCGAAGTACCAGGTGACGAGGTTCCAGACCACCGCGCCGAGCAGCGCGGCGAAGAGGATGCCCATCCCCTTGCTGCCGTGCGGAGTGGAGATCAGCCCCTCACTGACGGTCTTGGCGACACCGCTGCCCAGGAAGGCACCGGCGAGGTTCATGACCGCGGCCATCGCCAGCGCCGCCCGCGGGGTCAGCGCCCGCGTCGAGACCGAGGTCGCGATGGCGTTCGCGGAGTCGTGGAAGCCGTTGGTATAGGTGAAACCGAGCGCGACCGCAATGGTCACGACGAGCGCGAAGGTGTCCATGGGCGGCGCTCAGGACTCCTTGACCGCGATGGTCTCGACGGTGTTGGCGACGTGCTCGAAGGCGTCCGCAGCCTCTTCCAGGATGTCCACGATCTGCTTGAGCTTGAGGACCTCGATGGCGTCGTACTTGCCGTTGAAGAGGTGCGCCAGCAGCTTGCGGTGGATCTGGTCGGCCTGGTTCTCCAGACGGTTGACCTCGATCCAGTACTCGGTGAGGTTCGACATCGTGCGCAGGTTCGGCATCGCCTCGGCGGTCAGCTCCGCCGCCCGCGCCAGCACCTCGATCTGCTGATCGATGCCCTTCGGCAGTTCCTCGACCTTGTAGAGGACGACCAGATCGACGGCCTCCTCCATGAAGTCCATGATGTCGTCGAGCGACGAGGCGAGGTTGTAGATGTCCTCGCGGTCGAACGGCGTGATGAACGAGGAGTTCAGCTGGTGGAAGATCGCGTGGGTCGCGTCATCCCCTGCGTGCTCCGCGGCGCGCATCCGCTCGGCGATCTCGGCCCGCGCGGAGGCGTCCGCCCCGAGCAGTTCCATCAGGAGCTTGGAGCCCGTGACGATGTTGTCCGCGGAGGCGGCGAACATGTCGTAGAAGCTCGTCTCCCTGGGGGTCAGACGAAAACGCACGTGAAATCCTCGGGGTGCATCGGATTCGGTCGAGTTGATGCTAGGCGCATCATCCAGCCACTGCTAACCGGCATTCCATCAGTGTGGCCCATCGTGCAGCATGCTCTGCACGGGGTACCACAGGTGCCCGCAAAGTTCGGTAGCATATACCCACCAGGGGTATACAGATCGCCGAGATTCCACGGGAGACGGCCATGACGAGCACGGACGCCGACACCGGCGGCAGCACCGCAGCCGCCGCGGCCGACCACCCCCGGAAGCCGGCCCCCGACACCCGAAGCGACGTTCAAACCGTGACCCACACCGCAGAGACTTCGCCGTCGGCCGGTAAACATGGCTACGCACAGCAGAAGGACGCACACATCAAGCGACTGCGGCGGATCGAGGGGCAGATCCGCGGACTGCAGCGGATGCTCGAAGAGGATGTCTACTGCATCGACATACTCACCCAGGTCTCGGCGAGCACCAAGGGCCTGCAGTCCTTCGGCCTCCAGCTCCTGGAGGAGCATCTGCGGCACTGCGTCGCCGACGCGGCCGTCCAGGGCCCCGAGGCCATCGACGCCAAGGTCCAGGAAGCCACCAAGGCCATCGAGCGGATGCTGCGCACCTGAGCCTGCGGGCTCCGCGTCAGCCGGGGCACCGTCCGGCGGGACCGGTCCGGGGCGGCACCCGCTCCGCGCGGCCGCCGTCCTCCCCGTCGACCTCCAGCACCTCGTCGATACGGTCCGGGCTGAGCCGATCCTCGCTCGCGGCCGCGGCCGCGATCATCAACTCACCGGTCAGGTCGATCTCGACGAGGGCTACGTGGTCCTGAACCGTCGTAGGGCGGTGTCCGGGCACGTACCACACCTCCTCCTTCGAGCGCCTTCCCACGCCTGGGGTGGTTACCGCAAGCCTAGGGACGGGCGCAGGCTCGGCGCATGGCACGGATGGACCATTTCCGCCATCCGGCAAGCACCCCCGTCATATGCCCCGCCCGCGGCACGCGGCCTCATGACGTGGGCGACGCGATCTTCCCTGCATAGATGTCCCGTTCGTCCGGAAGCCGCACCGCGACCTTCGTCCCGAAACGGGAGAGTTCCGTCGTGGAGGTCACCGCGGCCCCCTGCGGCGCGCCGTTGGCGAAACGGAACCACTGGCGCACCTTGCGCAGCCGCCCGGCGTCGTCCAGATACGCGTCGAACGGCACCTCGTCGGTGGTGAATCCGCCCTCCGCGGCGCGCAGCGCGGGTCCGGTGCGCGGTGACGCCGCCGCGGCGGCCGCCCCGATGTCCGTCGTCCCGTGGTAGTGCCGCACCCGGACGCCGTCCAGCCACTCCTCGCCCTGATACGTCACCTCCCGTGCGCCGCGCAGCAGTTCGGCGGCGGCCAGCGGATCGGTCGCGCCGCCGGTGACCAGATTCCCGTCGGCCAGCGCGGCGGTGGCCACCCGCACCCACTTGTCGGCGGGCACCCCGGCGCCGCGGTTCTTCATGAACAGCGCACCGGGCGCGAGGATCTCCGTGATGGGCTCATGGCCGCCGTCGGGCCGGCCCGCCGGATCGGGGAGCACCACCCGCAGCCGCCCGGTGCTGGTGGCGAAGTCGTAGCCGCCGGTGCCGCGGATGGCGACGAGGGTGCCGCCGCTGACGGTCTCCATGGCCGTGCGGACCGTGGCGGAGCCGGCCCGCACCAGGGCGTCGGCGCTGTCCCGGACCTCCGCGGCGGCGGGGGCGGCCCGGCCGGCCGGCTCCTGGTCGTCGGCCGCGGCGCCGTCCGGGGAACAGCCCGATGTCAGCAGCCCGACCGCCAGACCCGTGCCGCACGCCATGGCCACGGCGACCGTGCCGCCGCCCCGCCTGTCCTGCACCACCATCGCGTACGAGCCCCCTCGGCCGCTGTCTTCGGGACCGGCCAGGTCCGGCCGGTCCGCTCGGGAGGGTCGAACGCTCCGCCGGCGCCGCATCCGGCGATTCGTCGACCGTTCCGTTCAACGACCGTCCAGGGGGCTCGTCACGCAACGGCACCTGGGGCGCGTAGCGTGAGCGGGTGCCCGACCGAGCCCCTCACGCGACCTCCACCACCGAACGCGGCGCCTTCTGCACGGCCCGCTGCGACTGCGGCTGGCGGGGACCGGCCCGCCGCGCCCGCTCACAGGCGCGTACGGACGCGGAGCGCCATCTGGCCAATGTCCGGGCCGGATCGGACGCCGCCGACGACGGAAACGGGCGCCCGCTGGAATGAGGAAGTCCGTTCCTGGAACCCCTCACGCCCCTGCCGCATCTGCCTAGTCAGGGAAGCAAGGCACCGCGCCGCCAACGGACTTCGAGGACAGCACCGGACAGCGCGGAGCATTACCGGGCACAGCGGGACGCGAGGGGCAGCGCGTCGCCGCGCCCGTCCGGTGCGGGTTCCCGGCACGCGCCCCGCGAACAGCGGCCGGGCCACCGGTCGGCGGGGCAGGACCGTTCGACATCGAAGGGGATTCATCCCAGTGAAGCGGCGCACACTCCTGCAGGCCGGCGGCGGACTGGCGGCGACCTCGTTCGCCCTGGCCACCGGCTGCGACAAGAAGACCGCTGCGGCGGGCCCGGCCTCCGCCACGGAGGCCGCGGCCGGCAGCGCGGCACGGACCAACGCGGCGTCGGCGGCGGGGGGCGCCGCCAAGGGCCGTGCCTCCCGGTCCGCCTGGAGCGCGCTGGGCAAGAGCCTGGACGGCAAGCTGGTGCAGGCCTCCGACGCCGCGTACGCGAGCGCCCGGCGCCTCTACAACACCCGTTACGACACGCTGAAGCCGTCGGCCATCGCCTATGTCGAGCACCCGGCGGACATCGCCGAATGCCTCGCCTTCGCCCGGCGTTACGACACCCCGCTCGCCATCCGCAGCGGCGGCCACTCCTACGCGGGCTGGTCCAGCGGCAACGGCAAGCTCATCGTCGACGTCTCCGCGCTCTCCAAGGTGGGCACGCCGTCCGGCGGCGTCACCCGCATCGGCGCCGGCGCCAAGCTCATCGACGTCTACGAGGGCCTGGGCAAGCACGGCGTGACGATACCCGGGGGCTCCTGCCCCACCGTCGGGATATCCGGCCTCACCCTCGGCGGCGGCCACGGTGTGGCCTCCCGCGCCTACGGGCTGACCTGCGACAGCCTCGTCGGCGCCACCCTGGTCACCGCGGACGGCAAGACCGTCGACTGCGACAAGAAGCAGCACGCCGACCTCTTCTGGGCGCTGCGCGGCGCCGGCAACGGCAACTTCGGCGTGGTCACCGAGCTCCGCTTCCGTACGCATCCGGCGCCCCGCTCGGTGATGGCGTATCTGACCTGGCCGTGGTCCAAAGCGGCGAAGGTCGTGGCCTCCTGGCAGAAGTGGGGGCCGGTGCAGGCCGACGAGATATGGTCCGCGTGCCATCTCGACGCGCGCCCCGGCGGCACCCCGTCCGTCTCTGTCGCGGCCTTCTCCCTGGGCAGCTACGGCGATCTGAAGAACGCCCTCGACAAGCTCGCCGACCAGCCGGGCGGCCCCGGCCCCGCCAAGAGCGTCCATCTGACGCCGACCGGCTACCTGGACGCGATGGAGTCCTACGCGGGCTGCTCGACCAAGTCCACCGCCCAGTGCCACACGCCGGGTTCGCTGCCCGGCCAGAACGGCGCCGGCCAACTGGGCCGCGAGACCTACGCCGCCCGCTCGCACTTCTTCGACCGCTCGCTGTCCGCGGCCGGCATCCGCACGCTGATGGACCAGATCGAGGCGGGCGGCCGCAAGGGCGTCGGCGGGAACGTGGCGCTGACGGCACTGGGCGGTGCGATCAACCGCGTCGGGAGCACCGACACCGCCTTCGTGCACCGCGGCTCGCGGTTCCTCGCCCAGTACTTGGCGTCCTGGCCGGCGAACGGCTCGCCCGGCACGCGCACAGCGTGGCTGAATTCCTTCCATGACGCGATGCAGCGGTACTCCTCGGGAGCCGCCTACCAGAA
This sequence comes from Streptomyces sp. NPDC058773, assembly GCF_042746015.1. Taxonomy (NCBI): domain Bacteria; kingdom Bacillati; phylum Actinomycetota; class Actinomycetes; order Kitasatosporales; family Streptomycetaceae; genus Streptomyces; species Streptomyces sp. NPDC058773. The sequence continues at coordinate 10,851 of NZ_JBHYPE010000060.1, read as the reverse complement.
CTACACCGACCCCGGCCTCACCAACTGGAAGTCCGCCTACTACGGCGCCGCGGCCGGCCGTCTCGCCGAGGTCAAGCGGACCTACGACCCGCAGCGGCTGTTCAGCACCTTCCCGCAGGCCCTCTGAGCCCGCACCGTCCGCCGGCGGACACACGGACGGCCCGGTCCCCGCGAGGGGCCGGGCCGTCTGCATCCGCCAGGTCAGAGTTGCCGGGGCGGACCGTCCGTTGCGTTCCGGACGGCCCGGCCCTCAGGCCGCCAGATCCTTGTCCCGCTCCTTGTGTCCGCCCCGCATCGCCGAGCCTGTGGCCACCACCCGGCTGCCCTCGCCGTCCGGCCCCGCGCCCGTCTCGGCGCCCGGCGCACACACCAGCCACGCCAGCTTCGAGCGGCTGATCGCCGTCGTCAGCGGCACCAGCAGCGCCTGCGCGAGCGGCGCCAGCAGCAGCGCGACGGCGGTGCCCAGGGCAAAGCCGCCGACCACGTCGGTCGGGTAGTGCACGCCCATGTAGACGCGGCAGAAGCCCTCGGCGAGCGCCAGCAGAATGCCGATCAGGCCGAACTTCCGGTGGGCGATGAACAGCCCGACGCCGACCGCCATGGTGAGCGTGGCGTGGTCGCTCACGAACGAGAAGTCGCTCTTGCCGGGGATCAGTACTTCCAGTCCGGCGTGGTCCTTGAACGGCCGCGGCCGCTCGACGAACGACCGGATCGGGATATTGGCCAGCAGCGCGATGCCCGCGGCCAGCGGCGCCCACACCAGGCCCGCGACGGCGGCCGGGGCACCCGGCCGGCGGCGCGCGGACCACCAGGCGACCAGACACAGCACGGCGAGGGCGGCGATGATGCCGTACTCACCGATGTACTCCATGGCCTTGTTGACCCAGTGGGGGGCGTCCTTCGCGAGGCCGTTGATGCCGTCGAGCACGTCGACGTCAGGATTCGGCCCCTCGAATGCGAGTCCAGCCATCTGCAGCGGCCCCTTATCTTTCGCGCGCGCGAGCGCCTTCGTGTGCTGCCTGCCCCCGTGGTCGTCGAGCGTGTGCTGTGTCAAGCGCTGCTACGTCACCACGCCAAGGAAACGCGATGCCCGGGCCTGGCGTTCCACTCTCCACCGGATGATCACCAGGACGTTATCGAAGCTTGACTCATCACCGCAGTTCAGGGCCCTATGTTCACGCAGCGTTCGTACCGGGCAGCGCTTTTGCGCCATCCGACGTGACGCGGGTCGCGCCGATGTAATCCGGCGTATCGATCTTGTCGAACCGGATCCGGGCCCCGGTGTACGGCGCGTTGATCATGTACCCGCCTCCCACATAGATCCCCACGTGATGGATCGAGCGCGGGTCCTTCAGGTCGTAGGCGAAGAACACCAGATCACCCGGGAGCAGCTCGTTCCGCTTCGGGTGCGGTCCGGCGTTCCACTGGTCGTTCGCCACCCGGGGCAGCTCGATGCCCACGGAGTGGTACGCGGCCTGGGTCAGCCCGGAGCAGTCGAACCGGCCGCCCTGCGCCGCGGTGCCCGTGCCGCCCCACAGATAGCGCGTACCGAGCTTCTGCTGGGCGAAGTAGATGGCGCCCGCCGCCTGCCGCGACGGCTCCACCCGCCCCACCGGCGCCTCGAAGCTCTTGGCCAGCGTCGTGATCGTCTTCACGTAGTTCTGCGTCTCGCGGTACGGCGGCACGCCGTTGTACTGGATGACGCGATAGGCCCCGGCGTTGTAGGCGGCGAGCATGTTGTGGGTGGCGTTGCCGGGCGCGCGCTTCACATAGCTGGCCAGCTCGCAGTCGTACGAGGCGGCCGACGGAATCGCGTCCTCCGGGTCCCACACGTCCTTCTTGCCGTCACCGTTCCCGTCGACGCCGTGGGTCTGCCAGGTCCCCGGGATGAACTGCGCCATACCCTGCGCGGCCGCCGGGCTCTGCGCCTTGGGGTTCCAGCCGCTCTCCTGGTAGAGCTGCGCCGCCAGCAGCGCGGGACTTATCGCCGGACAGAGCTGCCCCCACTTCTGCACCAGCTGCTGGTACTCGGCCGGCACCGAGCCCTTCGCCAGCCCGAGCGCCCGCCCGCCGGCCCCGGCCAGCCCGGCCGCCGCCATATACGTACCGATCACGAGCAGCCCGAGCAGGCAGAGCACCAGCCCCGCCCCGAGCCCACCGGCCACCCAGAATTTCCGCACCCCCCAACCCTCCCCCATTCAGCCCCGGTTCACTGCCCTTTTCCGGCCGCTCCCCGCGCGCGCCGCCCCGCCGGGTGCCGCACGGCGGCGCATGACGCGGCGCAGGGGGCGCTCCGGCCGGGGTGTGATTCCGCACACGGTGCCGCTCCGTACACCGCCGGACGGGCTACGGGCATTCCGGCGCGCCGGACCGGCCACGGGTGCTCCCGATGATCATTGCCCAGGGTTATCCCCCGTGATACACACGGTGAGACCAGTCGGTTGAATGAAGAGCGTGCACCCACAGGCACACGCCACCCGCACGGGATCCTTCAAAGAAAGCCGCCAAGTCGACAGCTGACGGTCCATTTGTCAGCGAAGATAGAGGCTGACCTGCGCCACGCCGGTGCGGGGAGACAACACCCATCAAGGGGCGGTGAGTTCACACATGTTCATTGCGGCCGAAAAAGGCGACATCACCACCATCATCGGCGGAATCGCCCCGGACTGGGGGCCGTTCGGGAGCCTGGGCAACGAGGCCCGCGTGATGATCGAAGTCATCATGGCGGTGGCGATCCTGCTGTGCCTCGGCATCGCGATCTGGGGCGCCGCCAAACAGCGCATCGGCGCCACCGCGCTGCGCGACACCTTCAGCGCCGAACAGGGCAAGGGCCTGATCGTGGCCGGCCTGACCGGCGTCTTCATCATCGGCTCCCTGGGGACGCTGTTCACCATCGTCTACGGCATGGCGGTCTAGGCCACCCCTGAGACCGCCCTGCCGCCGCCGGGCCGCCCGTATGGCGCACCCGGGTCACCGCCCTTCCCCGCGCCGCCCCCTGTGCGCCCCCGCCCGCCTTCTCTCCGCCGCCCCGTGCCCCCACTCGCTCCCACCGGCCCCACCTCCCCTGCCGAGGCCACATGCTGACGCCCGCTCACGCCGGCCCGACGGAACCGCGGCACGCCCTCGCCACCCCCGCCACCAGCGGCCCGATTGGGCCGAGCGCTGCGCGGGGACAGGTGGATCCGGGGGCAAGAAGGCGACCGGCGACCGCGGAGCAGGCGATGCGCACAAATAACCCACAGTCCCCCATTCGCCTCTGCCGTACCGCATCTGAGGACCCGTCACGGTGAGATGTACTCGTACCGCTGCACCCGAGCCGCCGCCCGCGCGGCTACGGTCATATGAGGGCGGCACAACTACGGCACGCACGCGACGGCGGGCAGAGGGGGCACAGGCGCGATGAGTCTCAGTGACGACGGCGGCTACGGCGGCGACGGCCACCGTGGTCCCGAGACGGGCCAGACCCGGACCAGACTTCCCGACAACGACGGCGACGGCTACGGCTCGGGACGGCGCTCCCGTACCGGCATGTCCAGCCGCAACCTGGTCACGATCGTCGGCGTGATCGTCCTGCTGCTCGCGGCCATCGCCTTCGCCAACCGTGGCGGAAGCGGCAACAGCGAAACCGCGACCGACTCCCCCAAGGCCCCCGGCCGCGCGCAGCCCACGGCCCCGACCGGCACCAAGGCCGTCAGCGGGAAGACCGGCGGCATCGCCTCGGGGTTCGCCAAGACGGAGCAGGGGGCGCAGTCGGCGGCGGCGAATTTCGCCGTGGCGCTGGGGTCCTCGGACATGTTCCAGCGGGACCAGCGGCACAAGATCGTCAACACCGTCATGGCGCCGTCGGCCGCCGCCGCGCTCCAGAACAAGCTCGATGACGTCTACGCACCGGACTTCTTCAAGGCCGTGGGGCTGAAGGCCGACGGAAGCACCCCGCCGGGGATGACCTTCGTCTCGCGCACGATCCCGGTCGGCACCAAGGTCAAGGACTTCGCGAAGGACCAAGCGACCGTCGAGGTGTGGTGCACGGGTCTTCTCGGCCTGGCCGGCGAGGGATCCGTCAAGCCCGTCACCACCAGTTGGTTCACCCTGACGATGAAGCTCGCCTGGACCGACAACGACTGGAAGACGCTGACCCGCTCTCAGAAGGACGGCCCCGCACCGGTCAGCGGGGACGTTCCCGCCTCCGGGGCGAAGGACATCGCGGGCGCGGTCCAAGGCTACGGAGGTTTCACGTATGCCCGGTAGGCCCCTGCACCGTCGTGCGGCCTCGGTCGTCACCGTATTGGCAGCCGTACAGACCTGGGTCTTCCTGCTCGCGACACGCGCCATGGCCGCGCCGGAGCCCGACCCGGGGCCGGCCTCGGAACGCTGCAAGCTCCTCAGCGGCCCGGCCCTGCAGCTCTGCCGGCAACGCAACGAGTCCGGCGGCGGCTCATCGCCCACCAATCCCCTCGACAACAACCCCCTAGACCCCCTCGAATCCCTGGCCAAAGGCTGTGCCAAAGCCGCCGCCTGGATCGTCACGAAGCTGTCGGACGCGGTGAAGGCCACCTCCCAGGTGGACTTCACCAACGCCGCGTTCCTGCGGCAGTACGCCGTCGTCTTCGCCGCCTCCACCGTGCTCACGCTCGTCCTGTGGCTGCTGGCCGTCGCCAAGCGCGCGGTGCGCGGCGTCCGGCTGACGGAGGCGATCAGCGAGGCGGTCGGGTTCCTCTGGCTGACCGTGCTCGCCTCCGCCTTCACCCCGCTCATCCTCTACACCATCGTCTCGGCGACCGACGGGGTCACCGAGATCATCGCGAAGGGGACCGGGGCGCAGACCGACACCTTCTTCGGGGCCTTCTCCCAGGCGCTGACGAAGGGCACGGACATCGGCGGCGGCCCGATCATGCTGATCGTGGTGTCGCTGGTCTCCGTATTGGCCGCCGGTGTGCTCTGGCTGGAACTGGTGATCCGGGCCGCGCTGCTGTACGTCGGGGCGCTGCTCGGCACGGTCGTCTATGCCGGGCTCGTCGACAAGAACATGTGGGGCCACGTCCGCCGCTGGGCGGGCATCATGATCGCGGTGATCCTGGTGAAACCGGTCATCGTGATCGTGCTCGGCGTCGCCGGCGCGCTCTCCCACGACAAGGGCCCGAACGCCTTCTCCGCGGTCGTCTCCGGCCTCTCGATCATCGTCCTCGCCATCTTCGCCAGCGCGGTGATCTACCGCTTCGTCCCCGGCTTCGGCGACGAGATGGTCTCGGCCCGTACGAACAAGGGCCGGGCCACCGACGGCAGCCAGGCTGCCGCGATGATCTCCTCGCCCGCCGCGCTGGTGTCCCAGGGCATCAAGACCCACAGCTCCCGCCGGTCCGGCGGCGACGGCGGACAGCAGCCGCAGGGCGGCCAGTCCCGGCCCGCCGACGCGGTGGCCGGCGGCGTCGCCGCGCACAGCTCCCGCGGCGGCGGCCGCGCCCCGGCACCCGCCACCCCCGCTCCCCGTGCCAACCCCAGCCCCGGCAGCAGTTCCCGCTCCGGCAAGACCGCAGGAGGTGAGGGGCGTTGAGTACGCAGTCCCACCCGATCGCCCCGCGCCGTACCTATCTGATCGGCCGCGCCCGGCCCAACGCCATCGTCGGCAAGAACCGCGAGACCGGTGAGATCGCACTGATCATCGCGGGCGCGTTCCTCGGCATGATGTGCGGCCTGCTGGTGCCCATGCTGCCGCTGCGGATCGTGTCCCTGACCGGCTTCCCGCTCCTGGGGCTCGCCCTCGTCTACGTGCCGTACAAGGGCCGCACGTTCTACAAGTGGTTCGAGATCCGGCGCAGCTTCCGCCGGACGGTCCGCCGCGGCGCCACCTACCGCTCCGGCGCCGCCGAGGCGGGCGTCCGGCTGGACGGCCGGGAGGTCGAGATCGGCCCGCCGCCCGGCATCGGCCGGATCAACTGGCTCTCCGCCCCCTTCGGCCCGGACGAGATCGCGGTGCTGCTGCACGCCGACCGCAAGACGGTGACGGCGGCCATCGAGATCGAGGGCCCCGGCGTCGGCCTGCGGGACAGCGAGGACCAGGAGGCGCTGGTCGACCGTTTCGGGACGCTGCTCAAGCATGTGGCCAACGGGGACGGCTTCGTGACCCGGCTGCAGATGCTGGCCCGTACGCTCCCCGCCGACCCGGACGCCCACGCCAAGGACGTCGCCCAGCGCGGCGACAAGAGCTCCCCCGGCTGGCTGCAGGAGTCCTACGACCAGCTCCAGTCGATGGTCTCCACCTCCTCCGAGCAGCACCGCGCCTACCTCGTCGCCTGTATGCACTACACCCGCGAGCTGGCCGCCGAGGCCCAGACCATGGCCCGCGCCGCACGGATGCACCAGGGCGGGCTGCTGCGCAAGAAGCTGGACCGGGACGCCGGACTCGCCGTGGTCATGGCCCGTGAACTCACCGACATCTGCGCCCGGCTCGCCGAGGCCGACATCCGGGTGCGCCAGCCGCTCGGCCAGGCACGGCTCGCCTCCCTCGTGCATTCCATGTACGACCCGGACCACCCCATCGACCACATCCAGGCGATGAGCAAGCGCAACGCCTGGCCGGCCGAACTGGACGCGATGGAGCCGACGTACCTCCAGGCCAAGACGCGGGAGTCGACGACCCGCGCGCCCTGGTGCCACGCCACCGCCTGGGTCAAGGAGTGGCCGCTGACCCCGGTGGGCGTCAACTTCCTCGCGCCCCTCCTGGTGCACACCCCCGATGTGATCCGTACGGTCGCGGTCTGCATGGACCTGGAGCCCACCGAGATCGCCATCGAGCGGATGCTGACGGAGAAGACCAACGACGACGCCGAGGCCAGCCGCGCGGCGAAGATGAACCGGGTGGTGGACCCGCGCGATGTCGCGCACCACGGCCGGGTCGACCAGCGCGGCGAGGACCTGGCCTCCGGCGCCGCCGGCGTCAACCTCGTCGGCTACCTCACGGTCTCCTCCCGCTCCCCCGAGGCGCTCGCCCGCGACAAGCGCACCATCCGCGCCTCGGCCGGCAAGTCCTACCTCAAGCTGGAGTGGTGCGACCGCGAGCACCACCGGGCGTTCGTCAACACCCTGCCGTTCGCGACCGGGATCCGCCGCTAAAGCCGCTGGGAGGCGCGTACGTCATGGCCATGCTCGACCCGATCGGAGCGCTCACCGAGGCGTTCACCAGCTTCCTGTTCGGGAAGGTGGAGACCACCCGGCTGCCCGTACGCACCTCCACCGGCCAGGCCCAGGCGGTGTATCTGCCCACCGCGGCCCCCGGCCTCGGCGACTCCGGCGTGATCATCGGCCGTGAGGTCTACAGCGGCAAGGGCTATATCTACGACCCCTTCCAGCTGTACGGACAGCAGTTGCCGGCCCCGCACTGGCTCGTCCTCGGCGAGTCCGGCAACGGCAAGTCCGCGCTGGAGAAGACCTACGTCCTGCGGCAGTTGAGGTTCCGGGACCGTCAGGTCGTGGTGCTGGACGCCCAGGGCGAGGACGGCGTCGGCGAGTGGAACCTCATCGCCCAGGAGCTGGGGATAACTCCCATCCGCCTGGACCCGACCGCCGCCCTCAACGGCGGCATCCGCCTCAACCCCCTCGACCCGTCGATCACCACCACCGGCCAGCTGGCCCTGCTGCGCACCATCATCGAGGTCGCGATGGGTCACGGCCTGGACGAGCGCTCCGGCTTCGCCCTCAAGGTCGCGCACGCCTACGTCACCGAGACCATCACCCACCGGCAGCCCGTCCTGACCGACATCGTCGAGCAGCTGCGGCACCCGGAGGCCGAATCCGCGGAGGCCATGAACGTCGACATAGACGACGTCCGGGCCTGGGGTCTGGACGTGGCGCTGGTCCTCGACCGCCTCGTCGACGGTGACCTGCGCGGCATGTTCGACGGACCGACGACGGCGGGCATCGACCTCGACGCACCGCTGATCGTCTTCGACCTGTCGCACATCGACCGCAACTCCATCGCGATGCCGATCCTGATGGCGATCGTCGGCGTCTGGCTGGAGCACACCTGGATCCGCCCCGACCGCAAGAAGCGCATCTTCCTGGTGGAAGAGGCCTGGCACATCATCAACTCCCCGTTCGTGGCCCAGCTCTTCCAGCGCCTGCTGAAGTTCGGCCGCCGGCTCGGCCTGTCCTTCGTCGCCGTCGTCCACCATCTCAGCGACGTGGTCGACGGCGCCGCCGCACGGGAGGCCGCGGCGATCCTCAAGATGGCCTCGACCCGCACCATCTACGCCCAGAAGGCCGACGAGGCACGCGCCACCGGCCGGGTCCTCGGCCTGCCACGCTGGGCCGTCGAGATCATCCCGACCCTCACCCCCGGCATCGCGGTCTGGGACGTCAACGGCAACGTCCAGGTCGTCAAACACCTCATCACCGAGGCCGAACGCCCGCTGGTCTACACCGACCGGGCGATGACCGAGGCCTCCGCCATCAGCGAGGCCTCCGCGATGCCGACGGACGAGGCGCGCGCCGTCCAGGCGGCGGCGGACGCCGAGGCGGAGGCGCGCGCCGAGGCCATGGCGATGGAGCGGCAGTGGAGAGACGAGTCGAGCGAGACGGTGGCGTGACCCACGGATACGACGACGCACGCGGCACGGGCCCGCACCGGGGGCGCGGCGTCCCCGACTCCCTGCTGGTCGGACTGCTCGCCTTCCTGCTGGGCCTGACCGTACTGGTGTGGACGGCGACCGGACTGGCCGGGCTCTTCGCCCACGGCGCCTGGCCCGCGGGCGTCACCTACTCCGGTACGCCGATGGCGCTGCGTCATCTGGTCTCCGCACCGCACGACATCTCCGCCGCCTGGCCCGACACCCCCAAGGGCCAGCTGTCCGGCTACGGCCTCTTCTGGGGCATCCTCATCGGCGAGCTGATGGTGCTGCTGGTCCTGGTGATCTTCACCCTCGGGACGGTCGCCCGCTACCGCGCCGTACGGGCTACCCGCCGGGCGAAGACCAAGGACGCACGGGCGGCCCGTCCGGCGGACCGGGAAGCACGAAGGGCACAGGAGGCCGCACGGGCCGCGCGGGAGGCCGCAGCGGCCCGGGAAGCCCTCCGGGAGACCGTCCCCGCCCCCCAGGAGCCCACGACCACCGCCGAGGACGCCCCCGCCACACCGGCCGTCCCCACCCCCTCGCCCCTCGCCCCCGTGACCGCCGGCCCCGTCCCGGAGCAGCGCACCGCGCCCCCGCTGTCCCCCGCCGCCGAAGCCACCGAACTCCCTCTCCCCCGCGTCCAGTTCACCACCGACCGCGCGACCGCCGTCGCCACCTCCGTCGCCACCGCGGCCGCCGCCCCGGGCCCGCTGATCGTCGCCACGACGGACCCCGCCGTCTGGGCCGAGACCAAGGACGCCCGCGCCAAACTCGGCCCGCTGCTGACCTACGACCCGGCCCACCGCCTCGACACCCCGGCCCGGCTCCGCTGGTCCCCGACCTCCGGCTGCACGGACCTCGCCACCGCCACCGACCGCGCCGCCGCCCTGCTGGCCCCCGTACGCCCGGCCGCCGCGCTGGATTCGGCGGTCGCGGACGCCGCCCAGACCCTGCTGCGCTGCTGGCTGCACGCCGCCGCGGTCGACGGCCGCCCGTTCCGCCAGCTGCACCGCTGGGCCCACGCCACCGGCGCCGCCCAGGAACCCGTACGCATCCTGCGCACCAGCCCCAAGGCCTCGGCCGGCCATGCCGGCGAACTGGAGTCGGTGCTCACCGCCCACCCCGAACGCCGGGAAGCCGCCCAGGCGTTGATCGGCCGGACGCTGACCGCGCTCTCCTCGATCCACATCCGGGACGCCTGCACGCCACTGCGAGCGGATTCGGTTCTCCTTGAATCATTCCTCGCCGAAGGGGGAACGCTGTACGTGGTAGGCGAGCCCCTCGAGGATCCGCGTACCGACCCGGGTGCGATGCCGTTGCTCACCGCACTCCTCTCGAACGTGGTCGAGCACGGCCGCCGCATGGCCGAACGGTCATCTGACGGTCGGCTCGACCCACCACTCACCCTCGTCCTGGACGACATCGCGGCCCTCGCCCCGCTGCCCGCCCTCCCCGGCCTCCTCACAACGGGCCGCGACCGCGGCCTGCTGACCCTGGCCACCATGCGCTCCCGCGAACAGGCCCGCGCCCGCTGGCCCCACCACTCACTCCCGGGCTGACCACCGCGCTATGCCCGCCGCAGCGCCATCTCCCGCTCCCTGGCTTCGGGGTCCTTCGGATCGGCCATGGTCCGCCCCGTCGCCGTGAACCCCAGCCCCCGGTAGAACGCCTCGGCCCGCGGGTTCTCCTCGTGCACCCACAGCCGTACGCGCTCCACCACCGGCTCGGTACGACCCCACGACCATCCGATCGCCGCCCGCAGCAACTCCCCCGCCAGCCCCGTCCCCCGGTGCTCGGGCCGCACATACACCCCGACCACATGCGTCTGCGGCACCTCTTCCGCCGTCTCGACGAGAGCCACCACCATCCCGGCCCAACCGCCGTCCACGGCCTCCCCGATGAACGTCACCACCGTCCGCCCCACAGCACTCATCGCCGCCCGCTGCCGCCAGAGCTCATCGGGCCGGCCCACACCGTCCTCGAAGGTCTCGTTGAACGCCACCCGCGCCACAGGATCCGCCAGCGCCGCCAGCCGCAACTCCTTCAGCCGCTCCCACTCGTCCGCCTTCACCGGCCTGATCACATATCCCATGCCCTTCAGCATCCCAGCGCCTTTCTCACCACTCGGCGCTTTTCTCACCACAAACGCGAAAAAGCCCCTCGGGAACTTTCGTTCCCAAGGGGCTTTCGCAAAATTTGTTCGGCGGCGTCCTACTCTCCCACAGGGTCCCCCCTGCAGTACCAT
>NZ_JBHYPE010000059.1:0-41621 GCF_042746015.1 Streptomyces sp. NPDC058773 | reverse complement strand
GCCCTCAACCGAGGGCAGGCGCGCCGCCGTTGGTGTTTCCGGCGAGCGGCGGGGCTCAGAAGACCGACTCGGCCTCGTCCATCCGCCACGCGGGCACCGTCTTGAGCTCGGTGACCGCCTCGTGCAGCGGCACCATGGTGATGTCGGTGCCGCGCAGCGCGGTCATCCGGCCGAAGTCGCCGCGGTGGGCGGCCTCGACGGCGTGCCAGCCGAAGCGGGTGGCGAGCACCCGGTCGTACGCGGTGGGGGTACCGCCGCGCTGCACATGGCCGAGGATGACCGGGCGGGCCTCCTTGCCGAGGCGCTTCTCCAGTTCGGCGGCGAGCGCGGTGCCGATACCGGAGAACCGCTCGTGGCCGTACTGGTCGATGGCGCCCTTCTTGTAGTCCATGGTGCCGGGGGCCGGGTGGGCACCCTCGGCGACACAGACCACGGCGAACTTCTTGCCCCGGGCGAACCGCTCCTCGACCATCGTGACCAGGTCGTTGACGTCGAACTCGCGCTCCGGCAGGCAGATGCCGTGGGCGCCGCCGGCCATCCCGGACTCCAGCGCGATCCAGCCCGCGTGCCGTCCCATCACCTCGACGACCATGACCCGCTGGTGCGACTCCGCGGTGGTCTTCAGGCGGTCGATGGCCTCCGTCGCGACGCCGACGGCGGTGTCGAAGCCGAAGGTGCGGTCGGTGGAGGAGATGTCGTTGTCGATGGTCTTGGGGACGCCGACGACCGGCATCCCGGCGTCCGCCAGCATCCGCGCGGCGGTGAGCGTGCCCTCGCCGCCGATCGGGATCAGGACATCGATGCCGTAGTCCTTGGAGAGGTCCTTGGACTTCTCACAGGCCTCGCGGAGCCGGTTGCGCTCCAGCCGGGACGAGCCGAGGATCGTGCCGCCGCGGGCGAGGATGCCGCTGACCGCGTCGAGGTCGAGCTTGCGGAAGCGCCCTTCGAGCAGGCCCTTGAAGCCGTCCTCGAAACCGATGACCTCGTCGTCGTGCCCGGTCAGGGCACGGTGGACAACAGACCGGATCACAGCGTTGAGGCCGGGACAGTCGCCGCCTGCGGTGAGGACTCCGATACGCATCGTGCTGTGTCTCCTGTGCTCGTTGGTTCGTGTGAGCCGGTCCGATTGTTTCACGGGCCGACCGGCCCTCCCCGCACACAGACCTCACCCCTACTGTCTCCGCACGGGCTCCGCAGGGGAAACTGGGAGAGCGGCTTATCCACCGCCGCAGGTATTGTCAAGAGGGGCATGCCCACAATAACGGCTGATTTTGACCTAGCGACCAACGGAATGGATCGGAGAGCACGCGTGACGCGCAGCGTGTACGTGACCGGTATCGACCGCGGAGACGGCCGTCAGGTCGTCGAGCTGGGAGTCATGGAGCTCCTCACCCGCCATGTGGACCGGGTCGGGGTGTTCCGCCCGCTGATGCACAGCGACGGGCCCGACCGGCTCTTCGATCTGCTGCGGGCCCGTTACCGGCTCACCCAGTCCGCCGACACCGTGTACGGCCTCACCTACGACGAGGCCGCCACGCTCCAGGCCGAGCGCGGCACCGACGAGCTGGTCTCCCGGATCGTCGACCGCTTCCATGCCGTGGCCAGGGAGTACGAGTACGTGCTCGTCCTCGGCTCGGACTTCGCGGGCACCAACCTCCCGGCCGAGCTCGCCCTCAACGCCCGGCTCGCCAATGAATTCGGCGCCGCGGTGCTGACCGTCGTCGGCGGCCAGGGCCAGGAGGCCGAGTCGGTGCGCGCCGAGGCCCGCAACGCCTACCAGGCCTACCAGTCGCTGGGCTGCGACGTCGTGGCCGTGGTCGTCAACCGGGTCGCCCCCGGACACCGGGAGGCCATCGTCGACCGGCTGTCCGCCCGGCTCCCGGTGCCCTGTTACGCACTCCCCGAGGACGGCTCGCTCTCCGCGCCGACCGTCGGCCAGATCGTGCACACCCTCGGCGCCGAGGTGCTGCTCGGCGACGACTCCGGGCTCGCCCGGGACGCCCGGGACTTCGTCTTCGGCGGCGCCATGCTGCCGACCTTCCTCAAGGCCCTGACGCCCGGCTGCCTCGTGGTCACCCCCGGGGACCGGGCCGACCTGGTCATCGGCTCGCTCGCCGCGCACAGCGCCGGCGCCCCGCCGATCGCCGGGGTGCTGCTCACCCTCGACGAGCGGCCCGGCCCGGACATCATGGCGCTGGCCGGCCGGCTCGCGCCCGGCACCCCGGTCGTGTCCGTACCGGGCGGCTCGTTTCCGACCGCGGCCGAGCTGTTCGCGATCGAGGGCAAGCTGAACGCCGCCTCCCCGCGCAAGGCGGAGACCGCGCTCGGCCTCTTCGAGCGGCATGTGGACACCGTGGAGCTGACGAACCGGATCTCCGTCGGCCGCTCCGTCCGGGTCACCCCGATGATGTTCGAGCACGAGCTGATCGAGCGCTCCCGGTCCGGCCGCCGCCGGGTCGTCCTCCCCGAGGGGAGCGAGGAGCGGGTGCTGCGCGCCGCCGATGTGCTGCTGCGCCGCGACGTCTGCGACCTGACGCTGCTGGGCGAGGAGGAGGCGATCCGCAAGCGCGCCGCCGACCTGGCCATCGACCTGGCCGGCGCCCAGATCATCGACCCGCAGACCTCCGAGCTGCGCGAGCGGTTCGCCGAGCGGTACGCCCAGCTGCGCGCCCACAAGGGCGTCAGCGTCGAGCTGGCCTTCGACGTGGTCGCGGACGTCTCCTACTTCGGCACGCTGATGGTCCAGGAAGGCCTGGCCGACGGCATGGTCTCCGGTGCGGTGCACTCCACCGCCGCCACCATCCGCCCCGCCTTCGAGGTCATCAAGACCAAGCCGAACGCCAAGATCGTCTCGTCGGTCTTCTTCATGTGCCTGGCCGACCGGGTGCTGGTCTACGGCGACTGCGCGGTCAACCCGGACCCGGACGCCGAGCAGCTGGCGGACATCGCCATCCAGTCGGCCACCACGGCCGCCCAGTTCGGCGTCGAGCCGCGGATCGCGATGCTGTCGTACTCCACCGGCACCTCCGGCTCCGGCGCGGACGTCGACAAGGTCCGCAAGGCCACCGAGATCGTCCGGGAGCTGCGGCCCGACCTGCTGGTCGAGGGGCCGATCCAGTACGACGCGGCGGTGGACGCGGCGGTCGCGCGGACCAAGCTCCCGGAGTCCGATGTCGCGGGCAAGGCCACCGTGCTGATCTTCCCGGACCTCAACACCGGCAACAACACCTACAAGGCCGTGCAGCGCTCGGCCGGTGCGGTCGCCGTCGGCCCGGTCCTGCAGGGCCTGCGCAAGCCGGTCAACGACCTCTCGCGCGGCGCGCTGGTCCAGGACATCGTCAACACCGTGGCCATCACCGCCATCCAGGCCCAGGGCGCCCAGCCCGGCGCGGCCCACACCGCCTGACCCGGCCCCACCCGTCTCCCCCACCCCACCGGAAAGCGCTCCATGACTGCCACCGCCACCCGCGTCCTCGTCCTCAACTCCGGCTCCTCCTCCGTGAAGTACCAGCTGCTCGACATGACCGACGGCACGCGGCTCGCCGTCGGTCTGGTCGAGCGGATCGGCGAGGACACCTCGCGCCTGGCCCACACCCCGCTCGCCACCGGCGGCGACAAGCGTGAGACCGAGGGCCCGATAGCCGACCACGAGGCCGCGCTGAAGGCCGTCGCCGCGGAGCTGTCCGCCGACGGTCTCGGCCTGGACTCCCCGCAACTGGCCGCGATCGGGCACCGGGTGGTGCACGGCGGGCTGAAGTTCACCGCGCCGACCGTGATCGACGACGCGGTGCTCGCGGAGATCGAGCGGCTGGTCCCGGTCGCCCCGCTGCACAACCCGGCCAACATCACCGGCATCCGCACCGCCCAGGCGCTGCGCCCCGATCTGCCACAGGTCGCGGTCTTCGACACCGCCTTCCACACCACGATGCCGGAGCACGCGGCCCGCTACGCCATCGACGTGGAGACCGCGGACGCCCACCGCATCCGCCGCTACGGCTTCCACGGCACCTCGCACGCCTATGTCTCCCGCAAGACCGCCGCGCTGCTGGGCAAGGACCCCGCCGACGTCAACGTCATCGTGCTCCATCTGGGCAACGGCGCCTCCGCCTCGGCGGTGGCCGGCGGCCGCTGTGTGGACACCTCGATGGGCCTGACGCCGCTGGAGGGCCTGGTCATGGGCACCCGCTCCGGTGACATCGACCCGGCGGTGACCTTCCACCTCAAGCGGGTCGCCGGGATGTCCGAGGACGACGTCGATGTGCTGCTCAACAAGAGGAGCGGGCTCATCGGGCTGTGCGGTGACAACGACATGCGGGAGATCCGGCGCCGGATCGACGAGGGCGACGAGCGCGCCCGGCTCGCCTTCGACATCTACATCCACCGGCTGAAGAAGTACATCGGGGCCTACACCGCGGTGCTCGGCCGGGTCGACGCGGTGGTGTTCACCGCGGGCGTCGGGGAGAACGCCGCCCCGGTGCGCGCGGCCGCCGTGGCCGGCCTGGAGGAGATGGGCCTGGCGGTGGACACCGACCTGAACGCCGTACGGTCCGGCGAGCCGCGGCTGATCTCGCCCGAGTCCGCCCGGGTCGCGGTCGCCGTCGTACCGACCGACGAGGAACTGGAGATCGCTCAGCAGACATACGCCCTGGTCAGCGCGTAGCACTCGGTGTTTTCACCTACCGATATATTCCGCTGCTAAACAAACCGATAGGATTCTGCCCATGCGCCGTTCCAAAATCGTCTGCACCCTGGGCCCCGCCGTCGACTCCTACGACCAGCTGAAGACGCTGATCGAGGCCGGCATGAACGTGGCCCGTTTCAACATGAGCCACGGGACCCAGCCGGAGCACGAGGAGCGGTACCACCGCCTCCGCAAGGCCTCCGAGGAGACCGGCCGCGCCGTCGGTGTGCTGGCCGACCTCCAGGGCCCCAAGATCCGCCTGGAGACCTTCGCCGACGGCCCCGTGGAGCTGGTGCGGGGCGACGAGTTCGTCATCACCACCGAGGACGTTCCCGGCGACAAGACCATCTGCGGAACGACCTACAAGGGCCTGCCCGGCGACGTCTCCAAGGGCGACCCGGTCCTGATCAACGACGGCAATGTCGCGCTCCAGGTCACCGAGGTCGACGGCCCGCGGGTGCGCACCATCGTCATCGAGGGCGGGGTCATCTCCGACCACAAGGGCATCAACCTGCCCGGCGCCGCGGTGAACGTCCCCGCGCTGTCCGAGAAGGACATCGAGGACCTCAAGTTCGCCCTGCGGATGGGCTGCGACATGGTCGCGCTGTCCTTCGTGCGGGACGCCAAGGACGTGCAGGACGTGCACCGCGTCATGGACGAGGTCGGCCGCCGGGTACCGGTCATCGCCAAGGTCGAGAAGCCGCAGGCGGTGGCCAACATGGAGGAGGTCGTGATGGCCTTCGACGCCGTCATGGTCGCCCGTGGTGACCTGGCGGTGGAGTACCCGCTGGAGAAGGTCCCGATGGTGCAGAAGCGGCTGATCGAGCTGTGCCGCCGGAACGCCAAGCCGGTGATCGTCGCGACCCAGATGATGGAGTCGATGATCACCAACTCCCGCCCGACCCGCGCCGAGGCGTCCGACGTCGCCAACGCCATCCTGGACGGCGCCGACGCGGTCATGCTCTCCGCGGAGTCCTCGGTGGGCCAGTACCCGATCGAGACCGTCAAGACGATGTCGAAGATCGTCGAGGCGGCCGAGGAGGAGCTGCTCTCCAAGGGCCTGCAGCCGCTGGTGCCCGGCAAGAAGCCGCGGACGCAGGGCGGCGCGGTGGCCCGTGCCGCCTGCGAGATGGCCGACTTCCTCGACGGCAAGGCGCTGGTGGCCTTCACCAAGTCCGGTGACACCGCCCGCCGGCTCTCCCGCTACCGCGCGGCCCAGCCGATCCTGGCCTTCACCACGGACGCCTCGACCCGCAACCAGCTCACGCTGAGCTGGGGCGTGGACAGCTTCGTGGTGCAGCACGTCGACAACACCGACGCGATGGTCGACCTGGTGGACGCCGAGCTGCTCAAGCTCCAGCGCTACAGCAAGGGCGACACCATGCTGATCACCGCCGGTTCGCCGCCCGGCGTCCCCGGCACCACCAACATGGTCCGGGTGCACCACCTCGGCGGCCAGCAGGCCTGACGTACCGGCGCACGAAAAGGCGGTGGGCCGCCCCTGTGGGGGTGGCCCACCGCCTTTTCTGCGGCTCCCGAACGGGTCGGTGACCCGGGGCGTTCCTCAGCCGGTCATGAACTGGTGCAGACCCGGGACGTGGAGGTTGCCGCCGAACTGGCCCGCCTGATCGATCTTCACCTTGGTGAAGTAGGCGAACGGGACGTTGAGCGGCGGCGGGTGCTCGGGGTCGAAGACGATCGGGATCAGCCCGAAGAGGTTGCCCTGCAGCCGCTCGGTGTACATCGTCACCTTGCCGCCGCGGATCGTGGACGTCGACCCCTGGGACGCCTGGACGTGGTACTTCTTCCCGGACGCCTTGTCGTCGACGGTCTGATGCAGATCACCGATGTCGACGCTGTCGGCGGTGAACTTCAGGGCCTGCTTGGTGTGGCCGTTCTGCGTCTTGACGTTGACGACGCCCTCGTAGTTCAGACCACGCAGGGTGAGCGCGCTGGACTCCAGGTGCCAGGGGTCGTCGGGCAGGGTGACGGGCGTCTGCTCGTCCTCGCCCTTCTGCTTGTTCTCGACGACGCAGGGGAACGCCTTCTTGCCGTCGGCGTCCTTGCCGTCGACGCCGCCGCCGGGCAGGGCGTTGTCCGCCGCGCCCACGGCGCCGTGGACCGTGTCGTTGACCGTCTTCGAGCCGTCCTTGACGGTGTCACCGGCCTTGTCGGCACCGTCCTTGAGTCCGTCGACGGTGTCCGTCACCGGCTTGGTGACCTTGTCCGTGGCGTCCTTCGACTCGGAGGGCGAGGGGCTCGGCGAGGCCGTCTCGGACGCGGAGGGGCTCGGCGAGGCCGACGCCTCTGCGTCCTTGTCGTCCCCGCCCAGGAGACCGCCGAGGGCATCGCCGATGCCGCCCAGCAGGCCTCCGTCGTCCTTCTTCTCCTCGGAGGCCGAGGGCGACGGGGCCGAGGTGTCCGCGGGCTCGTCGCTCTCCGCGGAGCCGGACGGCGAGGGCGCGGGTGTCTTGTCCGCTTCCTTGCCGGCCGAGGGCGAGGGCGAGGGCTCCGTGGACGGCTTGGTGTCGTCCTTGGTGTCGCCCTCGGAGTCCTTCGCGCCGTCCTTCTGCTCCACCTTGTCCGGAGCGGTGACGCACGGACCGTCCTTGAAGGGGCTCTTGGGCGGCGCCGGCTTGGCTATCGCCATCTGGGGCGTCAGGCCCATCCCCATGAGGACGGCGGACGGCATGGCGGCGATGGCGATGGCCTTGCCCGCGGGCACATGGAACCGCGACCGCAGCGGCTTCCTCGGCGCCGCGTGCCGCGGACCGTCCCCCACACCTGAACGGCGCGGGGGGACCCCCATCGCCCCGGTAGCTGCGCTCTCCTCGTGCAGCTCGTCACCCGGCACGGTGCCTCCAGTTCGTTCCGTTGGTCGGGCTCGTTCCTGACAGGTCGTCCAGCCCATTGCCCAACCCGGGACCGTCGGCAGGCGCCGGATGCGTGGCGACCACCGGTCCGGCGACCGTCTTGCGGGCCGGCTCCTCGGTGTCGTCCTCGCCCCGGGTCACCGTGCCCGGCGCCCAGGAGACACCGAGCGCCCCGCCGATCAGCCCCAGGAGGAAGCCGATCAGGAAGGCACCGAAGTTCGAGACGACCAGGGAGACCAGGGAGAGCAGAATCGCCGCCACCCCCGCGAACACCCGCGAGGCCGGCTGGAACCACATGGTCAGACCGAGCACGACCAGCAGTACGCCGATGATCAGCGAGCCGGCGCCGGCGGTGGTCGCCATGCGGACGGTCAGGGAACCGATCGTGAGGTTCGCGTAAGGGATGTACATGATCGGGATGCCGGCCAGCAGAGTCAGCAATCCGCCCCAGAACGGGCGGTGTCCGCGCCACTCCCGGAACGAAATCCGCTTCCGGCCGATGGACTCGATCAGCCGTGGTCGCGTTTCGGCGCTCATGTCGTACAGCTCCTCGGGACTGGCAAATCGGTGGTTCTGTGCTGAGGGTCCTACTGAGCGCTGCCCGCGTACGGGCACGGGGAACGGCGACTGCCGCACAGCTCGCCCCGCGCCCGCACGCTCAGTGCGTCAGTAGCACTCGCTCTTGCCCTTGGCGACGCTCATCTTGAGGCCGCTGAGCTTGAACGTGCCGGCCGTCGTGGCCCAGGCGGTCTGCTTGACGTGGGTCAGCGTGGCCGAGTCGGCCTGCTGGGCGAACGAGCCCGGGTCGGCCTTGTCGCCCTTGTGCATGCCCGGACCCTTGGTCGTCGAGCCCGCAGCAACACCGATGTCGATGTTGTTGAAGGTCGCGTCCGCGGACAGCTGGTCCAGGTCGATGTAGAGGTTCTTCGCCTCGACAGGCGTGTCACCGCCACCGGCCGACAGCTTCATCGACACATCGCCGAAGACCGGGACCGGAACGACCACCGACTGGCACAGGTTCCGGATCTTGGCGTTCGAGAACCCCGAGACCGCCACCGGGACCTGCTTGCCGCCCTTCTGGGCGTCAATGGCTCCGTACTGAACAAATCCGGTGCCGTCCAGCCGGTCGGTAGCGACCTTGAACTGCTGGCCGGACACGCTGAACGATGCCGCGAGCGCACCCTGCGAGAGGGCGACGCCGATCGCGGCGGTCGCCGCGACGCTCGGCACCATGACGACGGCGAACCGCTTCCATCTGGTCCCGCCACGAGCCAGGGACTCCATGACTTTCCTCCTTCTCGGACGTACATCTCCGGTACCTGCCCCCTGAGTTGGGACACCGGTACCTGGGATGGGAGAAGTGCTACGTCCTCGGGAAGGAGAGCGCCTGTTCTCGGAGGCACATCGTGTTCCGAACACCGGCGATCACCCCCGAGCGACAACCACTGGCCACGCTCTCGCGCAACCTCCTCGGACAGGCCCTGCCGGGTGGGGCAGAGACCCCCCTGTCCACGGCCGGCTGCCACTGCCGCCGGCCACTCGGTGGGGACCCAAGTGCCCCGCGGCACCGGCCGGATGCCGGGCTGCGGGAATGGACCGAGCGTGGCCGATCGTGGTCCATTCACGGCCGCCGCACAAGGGGCTCGTTACTTGCGGGTAACGGCCCGATAAACGCGCTTCGACCCGGAGAGATCAACTGGACACACACCGTCGCCGTTAACAGCGAAGGGACATGAGGCAATTGCGGACACACTGCCGCAAGAGGGTCGCCAAGACTTACTTGAAGTAACAGCGGCCACGTTTACCAAGTTTTGGTAAAACGTGGCCGCTGCTTCGTTTGTTTGGTCAACTCACGGTGGCGTACTGGTCACAAGCGGGCGAGCCCGCGGACAGCGGGTCAGAAGAGCACCCGGGCCAGCGCCGTACGGGCCGCCGTCACCCGCGGATCGTCCGCGCCGATGACCTCGAACAGCTCCAGCAGCCGCACCCGCGCGGCCTCCCGGTCGTCCCCCGCGGTCCGCTTCACCGCGTCGACCAGTCGCCCGAAGGCGTCCTCGACATGCCCGCCGACCAGGTCCAGGTCCGCGGCACGGATCTGCGCCTGCGCATCGGCCGGGTTCTCCGCGGCCTCCTTGCGCACCGCCTGCGGGTCCAGGTCCTGCACCCGGTGCAGGAGTTCGGCCTGCGCGAGGCCGAGCTTGGCCTCCGGGTTGGCGGGGTCGTCGGAGAGCACGTTCTTGTAGGCCTGGATGGCACCGCCCAGGTCGCCGGAGTCCAGCGCCTGGTTCGCGGCCTCCAGCACGGCGTCGTAGGGACCGGCCGGAACCGGCGCCTCGGCCGCCGCCTGCTCGTCCGCCGCCTGCGGCTCGACCGGCGCCCCGACGATGCCGAACTGCTGCTCGGCGGCCTGCACCAGCTGGTCGAGCACCTCGCGGATCTGCGCCTCCGGGGCCGCGCCCTGGAACAGCGGGATCGGCTGGCCCGCCACCACGGCGAACACCGCCGGGATGCCCTGCACCCCGAACTGCTGGAACAGCATCTGGTTGCTGTCGACGTCGATCTTGGCCAGCACGAACTTGCCGGCGTACTCCCCCGCGAGACGCTCCAGCAGGGGACCGAGCTGCTTGCACGGCTCGCACCACTCGGCCCAGAAGTCGATGACGACCGGGACCTCGGTGGAGCGCTGCAGGACGTCCTGCTGGAACCCCGCCTCGTCGACGTCGAACACCAGGCGGGCACCGCTCGTCGGCGCCCGGCCCGTACGGGCGGCCTCGGCGCGTGCCTGCTCCGCCTTCTGCTTCGCTTCCCCGGCCGCCTTCACCGCTGCGAGGTCGACGACTCCACTCATGGACATATTGCGTGGCTGCATGGGTCCATCCTCCCCCCTGGGCGGCCCGTTCCGAAAAGCGTTCCGGAAAGCGGGGCGGTCGGCGATCTGGTCGGTACTGCGGTCGGTGGTGCGGAAGGCCTCCACGGCGGCGCCGCCGGGCCTTTCACCGGGCACCGCGCCCCGTCCGCACACCCCGCCGGCATGCCGGTGTACGTCCGGGAATCACTGCCCCTGCGGCCCCGAGGAGGACCGTCGTGCGATCCCCGAGAGGACCGTCCTGCGCGGCCGTGGGTCCCCACCCACGGCCAGTGGTTATCGCTCTTTCGCTACGACCCGTAGCGTAACTCCCCGTCGCCCTCGCACAACCACCAGTTCCGGCCCCTCGGCGAGTGATCTGCCTCACGGCGGACGCCGTCCGTCCCGGTACTCCCCGGTATGGTCGCCCGCATGCACCACTCCGCCAGCCCCCGCAAGGGCCGTACGGGCCGCCCCCGCAGCGCCGAGACCGACCGGGCGATCCTGCGCGCGACCCGTGCGGCGCTGGTCGACGTGGGCTGGGGGCGGCTGACCATGAGCGAGGTGGCGGCCCGCGCGGGCGTGGCCAAGACGACGCTCTACCGCCGCTGGGCCAACAAGAACGAGCTCGTCGTGGACGCCGTGGCGGTCCTCTTCGACGAGCTCGAACTCCCCGACCGGGGCTCCCTGCGCTCCGACATCGAGGGCGTGGTGCTCCAGTTCGGTGCGCTGCTGGCCCGTCCGGAGACCAAGACGGCCCTGATGGCCGTGGTGGCGGAGTCCACCACCGACGAGGCGCTGCGCGAGCGGATCCGCTCGGCGATCGTCGACCGTCAGAAGCGGCTGGTGCTGCTCGGCCGGTCGCGTGCCCAGGACCGCGGCGAGCTGCCCCCGGACTCCCCCGGCGAGGACGGCGAGCGGGCGGCCACCCGCAACATGGACCTGATCTTCGATGTGATCGCCGGTGCGATCGTGCACCGCACCCTGGTCAGCGGGGAGCCGGTGGACGCCGCGTGGGGGCACGACTTCACCGCGCTCTTCCTCACCGGTCTGGGCGGGCTGGGCGAGCAGGACTGAGGCCGGGCGCCGCGCCGCGGTGCGGCGGCGGACACCCGGCCCGGTACCGGCCCCGGCGCCGGTCAGACCTGGTAGCGGTCCGCCGCGAAGAGATGCAGATGCTCCGCCACCCACTCCGACGTCCACTTCAGGCCCTGCTCCAGCGAGACCTCCGGCCGCCACGAAGCCCACTCGCGGGCCCGGGAGTTGTCCGACAGCAGCCGCTCGACCTCGCTGGCGGCCGGCCGCAGCCGGGCGGTGTCCACCACCACCTCGGCCTCCCGGCCGGACGCCGCGATCAGCGCCTCGGCGAGCGCGCCGATGGCGATCTCCCGGCCGGTGCCGAGGTTGACGACCTCGCCCAGCGCCCGGTCGCAGTCGGCCAGCGCCAGGAACCCGGCCGCGGTGTCCGTGACATAGGTGAAGTCGCGGGTCGGGGTGAGCGAGCCGAGCTTGATCTGCCGGGCGCCGGCGTGGAGTTGGGCCAGGATCGTGGGGATCACCGCACGGGCGGACTGCCGCGGCCCGTAGGTGTTGAACGGCCGCACCACGGTCACCGGGAGTCCGAAGGCGTGCCGGTGCGACAGCGCCATCATGTCCGCGCCGATCTTCGAGGCGGAGTACGGCGACTGCGGCTGGAGCGGGTGGTCCTCGGAGATCGGGGCGGTCAGCGCCGTCCCGTAGACCTCGCTGGTGGAGGTGTGCACCATCCGGCGCACGTCATGGCGCCGGCACGCCTCCGCGACGTTCTCCGTCCCCACCACGTTCGTCTGCACATACGCGCCCGGTGAGTCGTAGCTGTACGGGATGCCGATCAGCGCGGCCAGGTGGAAGACCGTGTCGCAGCCCGCGACGGCGTCCGTGACCCGGCCCGCGTCCCGGACATCGCCGGAGATCATCTCGACCGGGCCGCCCGGAACGAGATAGCGCGCCAGATTTCCCTTTTCCGCGTACGGCTTGTAATGGACCAGCGCGCGGACCTCGGCGCCGGCCTCCACCAGCAGATCGACCAGGGTCGAGCCGATGAACCCCTCGGCCCCGGTGACCAGGACCCTGCGGCCCGTCCACTGCTGCGTGTTGCTGCTCATGCTGACTCCTTCATCGTGGGGTGTGCGGTGTACGGGTGGCCGGCCAGCGCCAGCACCTTGGCGGCCAGCAGGTCGGCGGCCCGTGCATGGGTGCCGGGGTCGGCCGCCGCGCCCATCGCGGCGAGCCGGCCGGGATCGTCGAGAAGCGGGGTGACCAGTGCGTCCAGCCGCTCGGCCGAGGTCTCCGCGTCGGACAGCAGCAGCGCCGCCCCGGCGTCGGAGAGCACCCGCGCGTTATGGGTCTGGTGGTCGCCCGGTGCGTACGGATACGGGACGAGGACGGCCGGCATCCCGATCGTGGCCAGCTCCGCCACGGTCGCCGAACCGGCCCGGCACACCACGAGATCGGCGGCGGCATAGGCCAGATCCATCCGGTCGAGGTACGGCACGGCCGTGGCGAGGGCCGCCCCGCCGTTGGCCGCCAGTTGCGCCCGGGTCTCCTCCAGGGCCGCGGGCCCGGTCTTGATCAGCAGCCGGAGATCCGTACGCGTCCGGTAGCGGCCGGCCAGCCCCACCGCCGCCTCGGTGAGCCGGGCGGCGCCCAGGCTGCCGCCGTTGACCAGCAGCAGCCGCGCGTCGTCCGGAATGCCGAACTCCCGGCGGGCGGCGGGGCGCAGCCGCTCGCGGTCCAGGCCGGCCAGCGGGCCGACCAGCGGCATCCCCACCGTCTCGGCCCGCTCGCCGCCCGCCAGATGCTCCCGGCTGCGGTCGAAGGCGAGGGCGAGGTGCGGGGTGAGCCGGGCCGCGAACTTGTTGGCCCGGCCGGGCACCGCGTTGGACTCATGGATCACGCTCGGCAGGCCGGCCAGCCGCGCCCCGACGATCACCGGGGCGCTCGGATAGCCGCCCATACCGACCGCGACCTGGGCGTGCTGCTCCTTGAGAATGCTCCGGCACTGGCCGCCCGAGCGCAGCAGCGCGGCCGGCAGCAGATAGCGTCGGGCGCCGAGTGCGGGATCGAAGGGGATCATGTCAACGGTGTGCAGCCGGTATCCGGCCTGCGGGATCAGCCGCGTCTCCAGTCCGCGTTCGGTCCCGACGAAGGAGATCACCGCCTCGGGCACGGCCCGGCGGAGTGCGTCGGCGAGCGCGAGTCCGGGATAGATGTGGCCGCCGGTGCCGCCCGCACCGATCACGACAGAGAGTGGTGTGCGCATGGCCGCCACGCTCGCGACGTGCCCTAAGAAGCTTCTAAGAGAGGTCTTTGGCAGCCTATGTCCATGCCGCCCACGCCCGGGAACACCCCCGCCCCCAAGATCCTCGTCGTCGACGACGAACCCGAGGTGCGGGCCGCCGTCGAGGACGGCCTCGCCGTGGAGGGCTATGCGGTACGCGGCGCCGCCGACGGTCTGGCCGCCCTCTCGGAGGTCGCCGCCTGGCAGCCGGACGCCCTCGTCCTGGACGTGCTGATGCCCGTGCTGGACGGCCTGGCCGTCTGCCGCCGGCTGCGCGCGCTGGACGACCGCACCCCGATCCTCGTCCTGACCGCACTGGACTCGGTCAGCGAACGGGTCGACGGACTGGACGCCGGGGCCGACGACTATCTCGTCAAACCGTTCGCGCTGGACGAGCTGGTGGCCCGTATCCGGGCCCTGCTGCGCCGGGCGTCCACCGCGGCGGTGGAGGACACCCGGCTCACCTTCGGCGATCTGGTCGTCGACCCGATGACCCGCTCCGGCCACCGGGCGGGCCGCCCCCTGGAGTTCAGCCGCACCGAATGGGCGCTGCTGGAACTGCTGCTGCTGCACCCCGGGCAGGTGCTGCCGCGCGAGGTGATCCTGGAGCGCGTCTGGGGCCGTGACTTCGGCCCGGACTCCAACTCGCTGGCCGTGTACATCGGTTATCTGCGCCGCAAGCTGGAGGCGGGCGGCGAGCCGCGGCTCGTCCACACCGTGCACGGGATCGGCTACCGCCTGGGCACCGCGGAGGGCACATGACCGGCACCCGCGGGCTGGGGGCCCGCTGGCGGCGGCGCCGTCCGCTGCGCGCCCGGCTGGCCCTGGCGGCCTCCGCCGCGGTGGCGCTGGTGGCGGTCGGGGTCTGCGCCGCGGCGTTCACCATCATCGACTACCAGATGACCCGTCAGCTGAAGCTGACCCTGACCCAGACGGCCACCCAGATGATCCGGGACCGCCACGACTGGGGCCCGACGCCCAGCGACACCCTCTGCCAGTACCCGGCCTCGTCCTGTGTCCAGATCGTGCCGTCGGACCCCGCCAAGGACCCGCGCAAGCCGTATGTGCTGCACGTTTCCGACGCCACCCGGCAGGTCGCCGCGGGCCGGCGCGCGGCGTTCTACGAGAAGCGGGAAGTGGCCGGGCGGCCGGTGC
Source organism: Streptomyces sp. NPDC058773 (assembly GCF_042746015.1). Taxonomy (NCBI): domain Bacteria; kingdom Bacillati; phylum Actinomycetota; class Actinomycetes; order Kitasatosporales; family Streptomycetaceae; genus Streptomyces; species Streptomyces sp. NPDC058773. Next base: position 26,748 of record NZ_JBHYPE010000059.1, on the reverse strand, counting down.
TGATGCTCACCACCCGCATGGGGGAGAAGGACGAGGCGGTCCAGGTCGCCCAGCGCTCCGACACCGTCGACCGGGGCGTGGAGCAGGCCGCCTGGGCACTGGCCGCGGTCGGCGGCGCCGGCGTCCTGCTGGCCGCCGCACTGGGCTACTGGGTGTCCCGTACGGGCCTGGCCCCGGTCGCCCGGCTCACCGCTACCGCGGAGCGCATCGCCGCCACCCGCGACGCCCGCCACCGCATCGCACTCCCCGCGGGACCGCCCGCCCGGGAGGACGAGATCACCCGGCTCGCCACCAGCTTCAACACCATGCTCGGCGAACTGGAGCAGTCCGTCACCGCCCAGCGCCGGCTGGTCGCCGACGCCTCCCACGAGCTGCGCACCCCGCTGACCGCGCTCCGCACCAACGCCGAACTGCTGGCCCGCGCCGACCGGTTGACCGACGCCCAGCGCGACCGTGCCGCGACCGCCCTGGGCCGCCAGCTGCGCGAGGTCACCACGCTCGTCAACGATCTGATCGAACTGGCCCGTGACGAGGAACCCCGGCCGCTGGTCGAGCAGGTACGCCCGGCCGCCCTCCTGGAGCACGCCGTGGGCGCGGCCCGCGAGCACTGGCCGGAGCTCACCTTCACCGCCGCCATCGACCCGGCCGCGGCGGACACCACGGTCCCCGGAGTGCCGGCCCGCCTGGCCCGGCTGCTGTCCAACCTGCTCGACAACGCCGCGAAGTTCTCCCCGCCGGGCGGTCCGGTCGAGACCGCGCTCTCCGGTGCGCCGGACGCGCTGGAGCTGACCGTCCGCGACCACGGCCCCGGCATCGAGGCCGGCGATCTGCCCCATGTCTTCGACCGCTTCTACCGTGCGAAGGCGGCCCGCGCCCTGCCCGGCTCCGGCCTGGGCCTGGCGATGGCCCGCCAGATCGCCCGCGCCCACGGGGCCGATCTCACCGCCGAGCAGGCACCGGGGGGCGGGGCGCTCTTCCGGCTGCGGATTCCGCTGCCGGCCGCCTAGTAGTGCTTCGTTAGGTTGTGGCCGGGTGGATGGTCGTCCGTCTGGGCCGGGTCGGGTAAGTCTTGGTGGCAGGTGGGGCATGCGCCGGTCCAGCACAGCAGCAGGTCCTGCAGGGTCTGGAGGACCTGGTAGAAGGTCAGGCCGGCGCTTGGGCTTTTGGGTCCAGGCGTCGAAGGGTGAGGAAGGCGTGGGCGGCGGTGACGAGGGTGACGTGGTGGTGCCAGCCGCGCCAGGTGCGGCCCTCGAAGTGATCCAGACCCAGGCCGTGCTTCATCTCTCGGTAGTCGTGTTCGATCCGCCAGCGGATCTTCGCCATACGGACCAGATGCCGCAGCGCGGTGTCGGCGGGCAGGCTGGTCAGCCAGTAGTCGGTGGGCTCGTCCTGGTGCGGCGGCCATTCGGCGATCAGGGTCTCGGCGGGCAGAACACCGTCCCACCCGGCACGTCCACCGGCTTCCTCCCGCGCTGCCTTCGTCGGTGCGACACCGGCAGGGCGGACCTCCATCACGATGAACCGACTGGTCATCGCGCCCTTGCTGCCCTGGCGCCAGGTGCAACGCCGCAGCCGACGCCGCCCGGCAGTCGTGACCAGGTCCTTCAGGGAGCGGGCCGGCTCGCGGTAACGGGGCAGCCGCGGGGCGCCCATCCGGCCTTCTCGTTCCGGCGTAGTGGGAACGGCCCCGCCGGGGTGGGCGCTGGTGTCACTGCGGACCGCCACGACGTAGTCGAGGCCGCGCTCGGCCACAGCGGCACGGAAGGCGTGCATCTGGCCGTATCCGGCATCCGCCACCACGACCCGGCCGGTCAGCCCCCATCCCAGTGCCTCATCCATCGCGTCCAGAGCCAGACGCCACTTCTCCCGGTGCCCCACCTCCGCGGGTACCCCAGCCTTCGCACGGCGCCCGTCGGCCGGACCGGCCCACTCGGCAGGCAGAAACAACCGCCAGTTCAGCGGCACAGAAGCGGCGTCGGTGACCGCATGCAGGCTCACCCCCACCTGACACAGCGACTTCTTGCCCAGCGCACCGCACCACTGCCGGGCCGTCCCCACCGACTGGTCTCCCGCCTTGGGGAAGGAAGTGTCGTCAATCACCCACGCCTCCGGAGAGATCTCCGCGGCCACCTTCGTCGCAACGGACCGCAGCACCGGAACGTGGTCCCACGCCGACTGGCTGACGAACTGCTGCAACGCCTGCATGTTGCCGTCCGGCAGCCGCTCGGCCATCGGCTGGATCGATTTGCGCCGCCCGTCCAGCATCAGTCCACGCAGGTAACAGTCCCCCCACCCACGCTGATCCTTGCGCTTCAACGACGCGAACACCTCAGCAACGAACTCACCAAGGCTCTCCCGCAGTTCCTCAATCTCCCCAAGATCCACGACCAGCAGCATGCACCACCACACACCACCCGATCAAAGCAACCTAACGAAGCACTACTAGGGCTACGTCAGAAATCCCCCCGTTCCCCCGCACGGACCCACGACGCGATGATCGGGTGGACACCGCCTAGGGTGAGACCTCGGAAAATCCGGGTGCGGTGGATGGGGAACTTGATGGAGCCGTTGGAAGCTGCGGACCCACGGACCGCCGGACCGTATCAGCTGCTGGGGCGTCTGGGCTCGGGCGGGATGGGCCGGGTGTTCGTCGGAGAATCCGTGACGGGACGGCGGGTTGCCGTGAAGGTCGTACGGGAGGATCTGGCGGCCACGCCCGGTTTTCGCGACAGGTTCCGGCGCGAGGCCAAGCTCGCGATGCGGGCGGGCGGCTTCTGGACCGCGCCGGTCGTCGACGCGGACCCGGACGCCACCATGCCGTGGATCGCAAGCCAGTACGTCGAAGGCCCCTCGCTCGACGAGCACATCATCCAGCAGGGCCCGTTGAACGAGTCCGAGGTGCGCAGGCTCGGCACGGGACTGGCCGAGGCCATCGCCTCGTTCCACCGGGGCGGCCTGGTCCACCGCGACCTCAAGCCCTCCAATGTCCTGCTCGTCGACGACGGTCCGAGGGTCATCGACTTCGGCATCTCCAAGGCCCTGGAGACCACCGGCGGTACCGATCTGACCAAGGCCGGGACCGTCATGGGCACACCTGGCTTCATGTCGCCGGAGCAGGCACTGGGGCAGCCGGTGGGCCCGCCCTCGGATGTCTTCTCGCTCGGCTCGCTGCTCGTCTACGCGGTCACTGGCGCAGGGCCCTTCGGTGACGGGTCCTCCCACGCGCTGTTGTTCCGGGTGGTGTACGAGGCACCCGATCTCAGCGCCGTGCCGGACGGGCTGCGGGGGCTGGTGCAGGACTGTCTGCACAAGTCTCCGGAGGGCCGTCCCACGGCCGAGGCGCTCCTCGCACGCCTCGCGGGCGCAGCGCGGGCGACGGTCCCCGACCCGCGCATCGCGCCGGGGCCCGTGGCGGAGACCGTTTCCGGCGCGGATGCCCTGGCGGCCACCGGACCGCAGCCCGCGAGCTCGACAGTCACGGCCGAGCCGCCCGTGCCGGCACCGCGCGGGCATCGGCCGGTTGCTGCACCACCGGCCGCCCTCCCCGCGTTCACCGTGGAGAAATGGGGCCGCGCGGCGGTCCTGCGCCGCCTGAAATGGCCGGTCGTTTCGGCGTTGACGATCGCCGGCTTCCTCGACTTGGCCGGAGAGATGGTCCAGGGGCAAGCGGCCGCGTTGGTGTTGACGTTCTTCGTCATGCTGCTGCATTTGCTCTACGGGGTGCTGGTTTCGTTGCCACTCCTCCGCCCCAGGGCACTGCGGGTCGGAGCGGACGGGCTCTATGCGCGGCACGGCCCGCACACGGTCACGGTGCCCTGGCGGGACATCTCCTCCGTCACGCTCGCCGGAAAGCGGAACAGCCGCAGCATCGCCCTGACGGCGGCCCTCGCAGAAGGAACGGACACCCGGATCCCCTCCCCGCTCCACGCCGGGACGGGTGTGCTGAAGTGCACGATCGTCTCCCCCGCGAAGAACGAAACGAGCACCCGCCTGGACGGCCTCGATACCGCACTGCGGCGATTCGCGGGCAGCCGCTACCGGTCGCTTCCCGCCGCGGGCTGACGGCGCCGTACGGCCACCGGTGAGTCGGGCGGCTCTCCGTGGCCCGGCAGCCGTACGGGGCAGCAGGCCCCTGCCTGCCGCCCCGCACCCCTGGGGGAGAGGACGTCCCTACTGGCCTGCTGGTCTCCTGGCCTGGCCTCAGAATCCGCCCCGCTCCGTTCGCGCCCCGTACGGGCGTCAGAACCCGGCGGGCTCGGTGTAGATACCCCACTCGTCGCGCAGCGCGCCGCAGATCTCGCCGAGCGTCGCCTCGGCCCGTACGGCCTCCAGCATCGGCTCGATCATGTTGCTGCCGGCCCGCGCGGCGTCCAGCATCGTCTTGAGCGCGGCCCGCACCCGGGCGTCGTCCCGCGCCGCCTTACGGTCCGCGAGCACCCGCACCTGCTCCCGCTCGACCTCGTGGCTGACCCGCAGGATCTCCAGGTCGCCGGTGACCGAGCCGTGGTGGCAGTTGACGCCGACGACCTTCTTCTCGCCCTTCTCCAGCGCCTGCTGGTACCGGAAGGCGGACTCGGCGATCTCGCCGGTGAACCAGCCGTCCTCGATGCCGCGCAGGATGCCGGAGGTCATCGGGCCGATCGGGTGCTCACCGTTGGGCACCGCCCGCCGGCCGCGCTCCTTGATCTGGTCGAAGATCTTCTCGGCGTCCGCCTCGATCCGGTCGGTCAGCGACTCGATGAACCACGAACCGCCCAGCGGGTCCGCGACATTGGCGACGCCGGTCTCCTCCATCAGCACCTGCTGGGTGCGCAGCGCGATCTCCGCGGCCTGCTCGCTGGGCAGCGCCAGGGTCTCGTCCAGGGCGTTGGTGTGCAGCGAGTTCGTGCCGCCGAGCACGGCCGCCAGCGCCTCGACGGCGGTGCGGACGACGTTGTTGTACGGCTGCTGGGCGGTCAGCGAGACACCGGCGGTCTGGGTGTGGAAGCGCAGCCACTGCGCCTTCTCGCTCGTCGCGCCGTACACATCGCGCATCCAGCGGGCCCAGATCCGGCGCGCGGCGCGGAACTTGGCGATCTCCTCGAAGAAGTCCAGATGCGCGTCGAAGAAGAACGAGAGCCCGGGGGCGAAGGTGTCGACGTCCAGCCCGCGGGAGAGGCCCAGCTCCACGTAGCCGAAGCCGTCGGCGAGGGTGTACGCCAGCTCCTGCGCGGCCGTCGCGCCCGCCTCGCGGATGTGGTAGCCGGAGACCGAGAGCGGCTTGTACGCGGGGATGCCGCGGGCGCAGTGCTCCATCAGGTCGCCGATCAGCCGCAGATGGGGCTCCGGCTGGAAGAGCCACTCCTTCTGGGCGATGTACTCCTTGAAGATGTCCGTCTGGAGCGTGCCGTTCAGGACCCCCGGGTCGATGCCCTGCCGCTCAGCGGCCACCAGGTACATGCAGAAGACGGGGACGGCGGGGCCGCTGATCGTCATCGAGGTCGTGACATCGCCCAGCGGGATGTCCTTGAACAGCACCTCCATGTCGGCGGCGGAATCGATGGCGACGCCGCAGTGCCCGACCTCACCGAGCGAGCGCGGATCGTCGGAGTCGCGGCCCATGAGGGTCGGCATGTCGAAGGCGACGGAGAGGCCGCCGCCGCCCGCCTTGAGGATCATCTTGTAGCGCTCGTTCGTCTGCTCGGCGTTGCCGAAGCCGGCGAACTGGCGGATGGTCCAGGTCCGCCCGCGGTAGCCGGTGGGGTACAGCCCCCGGGTGAAGGGGAACTCGCCCGGCCACCCGATCCGCTCGAAGCCCTCGACCGAGTCCCCGGGACGGGGTCCGTACGCCGGCTCGACAGGATCCCCCGACAGCGTGGTGAAGTCCGCGTCCCGCTTACGGGCGGAGTCGTACCGGGCCTGCCAGCGGCGGCGGCCCTCATCGATCGCGTCAGCGTCCATACCTCCGAATTTACTAGGACGTCCTAGTAGTTGTCGACGGGAGAGGCCCCTGAGTCGCCTTACGCGTCCCGATGCTCACTTTCCGTAACGCTGCCTGGCACGGCAAAAGCGCCCGCCCCTTCGAAGGGACAGGCGCGTTCCGCGGGGTTTCCCGGTGGGCCGGGGCGGCCGTCAGGCCTTCACCGGCTCCGGGGCGTCACCGGCGATCAGCGGCTCGACCTCCCGCACCACCGTGCGCTCCACGAAGAACGCCGCGGTGGGGATGGTGCCCGAGATCAGCACCCACAGCAGCTTGCCGAACTTCCACTTGGCCTTGGAGCCCAGGTCGAAGGCGAAGACCAGGTAGATGATGTAGAGCACGCCGTGGATCTGGGAGACGACGAGGGTGAGGTCCTTGCCCATCCCGAAGCCGTACTTGAACACCATGCAGGTGCAGAGCACCAGCAGCATCACGGCGGTGACGTAGGCCATCGCCCGGTAACGGGTCAGGACGCTTCGCTTCATGCCCCGAGCGTATCCAGCCGTTCCGGGGCGATCTTCGCCGCCCCCCTGGAAACGGCGCGCCGGGCGCTGCGCGTCCGTGACGTGGCCACTCGCCCTCGTCACTCGTCCTTGAAGTCGGCCGCCGCCACCCGCAGCGGCCGCAGCAGCGCGAAGATCTCCGCGCACTCCTCGGCGTCATACGTCCCGAGCCCGAAGTCCATCGCCATCAGGTCGCGGGTGGCCGCGTCGCACACCTCGCGGCCCTTCTCGGTGATGGTGGCGAGCGTGCCCCGCCCGTCGTTGGGATTGGGCCGCTTGGCGACCAGCCCGGACTTCACCAGCCGGTCGACGGTGTTGGTCACCGAGGTGGGGTGCACCATGAGCCGCTCACCGATCTTCGACATCGGCAGCTCACCCGCCTTGGAGAAGGTCAGCAGCACCAGCGCCTCATAGCGCGCGAAGGTCAGCCCGTACGGCTTGACCACCGCGTCCACCTCGGCCAGCAGGATCTGATGGGCGCGCATGATCGAGGTGATCGCGGCCATCGAGGGCACGGCGCCCCAGCGCTGCTGCCACAGTTCATCGGCGCGCGCGATGGGGTCGAAAGCAAGGCTGAGCGGCTTCGGCACGCGTCCGACATTACCCGGCGGCCATATGCTGGTCAGCCACGTCTCATTTTCCGGTCCCGGGCAGCGGGCCGGCCGGTCCGCGCACCGGGCCGGCGGACGCCCCCTCCGGCCCGTCGGACGCCCGGCCCGGCCCCGCCCCCGTACGCCGCACCTCGAAGATCACCGCCAGCACACCGGCCAGCCCCAGCACCCCCGCGGCCGGCATCACGACCCGCAGCGGTGCGTACTCCGCGCCGACGCCGGCCAGACCCATCGCCAGCCCCATCACCGTCATCCGCCCCGCCTGCATCACGGTCATCGCCTGGCCCAGCAGCTCGTCGGGGACCGCGGCGACGAACCAGCGGTCCACCCCGAAGTTGTACGAGATCCCGGTGCCGGTCAGCACGAGCAGCAGCAGCGCCCAGCCGAGCGGGGGCCGCGCGGCGAAGCCCAGCGAGGGCAGCACCGCGAAAACGCCCATGGGGAAGGTCAGCCGGGCGCGGGCCCGCGGCCCGAGGAACGTGCCCACCAGACTCTCGGCGACCACCGCGCCGACAGGCATCCCGCACAGCAGCAGCCCGGTACCGGCCGGTCCGGCGCCGAGCAGGCCGGCGTAGGGGATCAGCAGCGCCTCGGGGATCACCACGAACGCCGGCGGCAGCCAGCTCAGCAGCAGCAGCGCCCGCACCCGGCGGTCGGCCAGCAGCCGCCGGACCCCGCCCAGCGAGGCCCCCAGCAGGGCCCCGCGCGCCCGGTCCCGCGCCGGGCGTGCCCGGGTTCCCAGCCGCAGCAACAGCGCCGACCCGAGGAACGTGCCGGCGGTGAGCGCGAGCACCGCCTCCGGGGAGGCCGCGGCGAGCAGCAGCCCTCCGGCGGCGAACCCGGCGAGCTGCGCACTCTGGTTGACGAGGCGGATCACCGAGCGCCCCAGGACGAACAGCTCGCCGTCGCCGAGGATGTCCCCCAGCGTCGCGGCCCGGGTCCCGGCAAAGACGGGCGCGACGGCCGCGAGCACACAGCGCAGCACCAGCAGCACCCCGACCGGTGTGCCCGGCACCACCATCCCCGCCGCGGCCAGCGCACACAGCAGATCGCAGCCGACCAGCACCCGCCGGGCCGGGTACCGGTCGGCGACCGCCGACAGCAGCGTCCCGCCGACGACGTACGGCAGCAGCCCCAGCGCGAAGGTCAGCGCGCTCAGCAGTGGCGACGCGGTGAGCCGGAAGACCAGGACGGAGAGCGCGATCTCGCAGACGACCACGCCGAGCGAGGACAGCAGATGCGCGGCGAAGACACACCGGAACTCGGGGACGGCGAAGACGGCGCGATAGCCGTCCGGGCGGGCCGCGGCGTCGGACGGTCCGGGACCGGCGGCGCCCGCACCGGGGCAGGCGGGAAGGCGGTCCGACGGCGCGGACCCGGAGGGCGAGGGCATGTCCGCAGCCTGCCGGAGGCCGCTGCCGCCCCGTATTCTTTCGGCTTCAGCCGAATCCTGTGTCCGGGGGGAGCGTCGCGGCCGTGCCGGTGAATCTGCATTTCGGCGCCGATGACCTGCTCCGCATCCGGTTCGCGGTCTCGCCGCTGTGCGAGACCCACGAGGCCGTACGGACCCTGCGCCGCGCCGACCGGCACGGCTATCACACGCCGTGGCTGCGCCGGATGCGCGAGACGGTGGCCGGGCTGGACCTGAGGCCGCTGTGGCTCTTCATGCCGGCGGTGCCCCCGGGCTACACCCCGGACTTCCTGGGCCGCCCGCCGGACACCCCGCTGGCCGGCTTCGACGAGGAGCTGGCCCGGCTGCGCGCCACCGAACCGGCCCTGGCCCGCGCCGAGATGGCCAAGTCGCTGGCGAGCCGGCCGGAGGCCGCGGAGTCGGCGCGCGGCCGGGCCGCGCTGGCCGATCCGGCGCGGGCCGTCCAGGAGCTGGCCGATGTCACCGAACGGGCCTGGCAGGCGCTGGTCGCCCCGGACTGGCCGCGGCTGCGGGCGCTGCTGGAGGCCGAGATCGCCTACCGGTCACGGCAGTTGGCGGACGGCGGGCTGCAGCGGCTGTTCGCCGATCTGCATCCGCGGCTGTCGTGGGCGGGGGACACGCTGACGGTCCGGACCCGTACCGACTTCGCCCAGATGCAGGATCTGGACGGCCGCGGGGTGCTGCTGCTGCCCAGCGCCTTCGTGTGGCCGGACGTGGTCAGCGGTTTCGACCCGCCGTGGCAGCCCGCGGTGATCTACCCGGCGCGCGGTATCGGCGGGCTGTGGACCGAGCCGGAGACGGGCGCGGCGCTGGCCCGGCTGCTGGGGGCGAACCGCGCGGCCGTCCTCACCGCGCTCGACGCACCGTCGACCACCACGGCGCTGGCCCACCGCCTCGGCCTGGCACCGTCCTCCGTCTCGGGACATCTGTCCGTGCTGCGCGACGCCGGTCTGCTGGCCTCGCGCCGGCACGGACATCAGGTGCTGTACGAGCGCACGCCCCTGGGGATCACCCTGGCGGCGGGCGGCTGAGGCCCTGCGGGCGCCCGGGGGACGGCCGGGACCCCTGAGTCCCGTTCAGCCCCGGGAGGTGCCGTCCCCCGCGAGATACCGCTCCACGGTCTCGATCTTCGAGGTCAGCCCGTCGCTGACACCGGGCCGGATGTCGGCCTTCAGCACCAGCGAGACCCGCCCGGAGCGGGCCTCGACGGCCGCGACCGCGCGCTTGACGACGTCCATGACCTCGTCCCATTCACCTTCGATGGAGGTGAACATGGCGTCCGTACGGTTCGGCAGCCCGGACTCACGGACGACCCGGACCGCGTCGGCGACGTACTCACCGACGTCCTCGCCGACGCCCAGCGGGCTCACCGAGAAGGCGACGATCATGCGTTCACGACGCCTTCCTTGCGGGCGCGGGCGGCGATCACGCCGGCCTCTTCCTCGCGCTTGAGGATGCGGTCCCCGTAGAGGCCGCCGAACGGCACGATCGCCAGCGCGAAGAAGAGGGCGACGCGCTTGACGGGCCACTTGGTGCGGTTCCAGACGTCCAGCAGCAGCACCACGTAGGTGATGAAGAGCAGGCCGTGGATCATGCCGAGCGGCATCACCAGGGAGTCGTAGTCGAAGGCCAGGCGGAAGCCGGTGCCGAAGATCAGCAGCGCCGGGAAGGAGATGGCCTCCGGGATGGAGGCCAGGCGCAGGCGGTGCACGGCGGCGGCGGTCTTGATGTCCACGGGAACCTCGTTCGGGTGGCAGATGGGAGGTCGGCGCGCAGCGCCGTCTTCTGGGGTGGAGGTCGGGTGACGGGCGGGCACGCTTGTGCAAGAGTTCACAAGCGTGGCCCCATTGTTACAGCCGCCCCGGCGATCACCGCGCCCGGGGCCCGGGAGCGGTGACGGCGGAGAATCAGGGCGATATCAGGGACAAAGGACCTGCCCTGCGCGGCCCGCGCCGACTACGGTCTGATCCGTGGCTCAGTTTCGGCTCCAGGGGAGCAAGATGCTCGCCGTCGATATGACGGGCGACGCCGTCAAGGCGAAGAACGGTGCGATGGTCGCGTACGACGGCGAGATGGCGTTCAAGAAGATGTCCGGCGGCGGCGAGGGCCTGCGCGGCATGGTCACCCGTCGGCTCACGGGTGAGCAGATGGCCGTGATGGAGGTGAAGGGCCACGGCACCTGCTACTTCGCCGACCGCGCGAGCGAGATCAACCTCGTGCAGCTGCGGGGCGAGAAGCTGTTCGTGGAGGCCGGCAATCTGCTGTGCACGGACGCCGCGCTCCGGACGGGCACGACCTTCACCGGCCTGCGCGGCGCCTCCCAGGGCAACGGCCTGTTCACCACCACCGTCGAGGGCAGCGGCCAGGCGGCGATCATGTCCGACGGCCCCGCGGTGGTGCTGCGGGTCACCAAGCAGTCCCCCCTCCAGGTCGACCCTGGCGCGTATGTCGCCCACACCGGCGACCTCAAGCAGCACTTCCAGTCCGGGGTGAATTTCCGCACCTTCATCGGGGAGGGTTCCGGCGAGGCCTTCCAGATCCGCTTCGAGGGCGAGGGCCTGGTCTACGTCCAGCCCAGCGAGCGCAACACCGTGGGCGGTGAGGTCTGATGCCGTTCACGGCGCTCAACTCCCGCATGGTGGAGGCCAGGATCGCTCCGGGGCAGCGGATGTACAGCCAGCGCGGCGCCATGCTCGCGTACCGCGGCGAGGTCTCCTTCGCCCCGAACATCCAGGGCGGCCAGGGCGGCATCGGCTCGATGATCGGCCGCCGGATCGCCGGCGAGGCCACGCCCCTGATGACCGTCGAGGGCACGGGAACAGTGATGTTCGGCCACGGCGGCCATCACGTCCATGTCGTCGACCTGACCGGCGAGACGCTCTACGTCGAGGCCGACCGGCTGCTGGCCTTCGACGGCACACTGGAGCAGGGCACGATGTTCATGGGCTCGCAGGGCGGGGTGATGGGCATGGTGCGCGGCCAGGTCACCGGCCAGGGCCTGTTCACCACCACCCTCAAGGGCGTCGGCTCGGCCGCGGTGATGGCACACGGCGGCGTGACCGAGCTGCCGATCACCCCCCAGCGCCCGGTCCATGTCGACCCGCAGGCCTATGTCGCCCACCGCGGCGACGTCCGCAACAAACTGTCCACGGCGCTCGGCTGGCGCGACATGGTCGGCCGCGGCTCGGGCGAGGCCTTCCAGCTGGAGCTGTCGGGCCAGGGCACCGTCTACGTCCAGGCGTCGGAGGAAAAGCTGTGACCGGTCCCGTCATCCACGACGTCGCCTCGCTCCCCGCCGACGACAACGTCAACGCCTATGCCTTCAGCGTCGAACTGAACGGCCAGTGGTTCCTGCAGAAGGGGAAGATGATCGCCTACTACGGGCAGATCGACTTCCACGGCATCGGACACGGCCGGCTGGACCGTCTGATCGCCGGAAGTTTTCATTCGCCACTGCACGCCGCGGACTGGGTCGTCGCCGAGGGCAGGGGAAAGATGCTGCTCGCGGACCGTGCCTTCGATGTGAACTCCTTCGATCTCGACGAGGGCAACCTGACGATTCGCTCGGGCAACCTGCTCGCATTTCAGCCATCTCTGTCGCTGAAGCAGTCGATCATCCCGGGCTTCCTCACCCTCATCGGCACCGGCAAGTTCGTCGCCGCGTCCAACGGCCCGGTGGTGTTCATGGAGCCGCCGATCCGGGTGGACCCGCAGGCGCTGGTCGGCTGGGCCGACTGCCCCTCCCCGTGCCACCACTACGACCACCAGTACCTGCAGGGATTCCTGGGCGGTCTGCGGGCGCACACCGGCATCGGCGGGGCGTCCGGAGAGGAGCACCAATTCGAGTTCGTCGGGGCCGGCACGGTCCTGCTGCAGTCGTCGGAGCAGCTGATGCCGGAGCTGGAGACCGGTGCGGTCCCCACCGAAGCGGGCGTTCCGGGCGGGGGCGGACACGTTCCGCAAAGTGGCTCACAACTGCCCCAGCTGCCCGGCAACCTCGGGAGCCTCCAGCGCCGCTTCGGGCTGTGAGCGGTACTCTGCGGACGGTGACCTCGAACGTCTGACCAACCACCGGCCCCCGCCGGACGAGGTACCGCCCCCGACCGAATTAATTCACTTTTCAACTTTTACGGGTAGAATTCCTCCATGACGACCGACAGCGACACCCCCTGGCTGACCGACCAGGAGCAGTGTGCCTGGCGCACCCACCTCGACGTCAGCCGGCTGCTGATGCACCAACTCGAGCGTGATCTGCAGCCGTTCGGCCTGACGAACAACGACTACGAGATCCTGGTCAACCTCTCCGAGGCCGAGGACCGGCGCCTCCGGATGAGCGACCTGGCCGCCAGCACCCTGCAGTCCAAGAGCCGTCTCTCCCACCAGATCACCCGGATGGAGAACGCCGGTCTGGTGCGCCGCGAGAGCTGCGAGTCGGACCGCCGTGGCCTCTACGCCGTCCTCACCGACGAAGGCTGGGACACCATGCGCCGGGTCGCCCCGCACCATGTCGCCTCGGTCCGCAAACACTTCATCGACCTCTTCGCCGCCGAGGACCTCCAGGCGCTGCGCACTTCGCTCACCCCGGTGGCCGAGCACCTCCGCAAGGAGCGCGGCGGCCTCTGACCGGCCGGCCTCGGCCCACCGACCGGGCCGAGGCCGCGCCGCCCGGGGGCACCCCGCCCGGTGCCACAGCGGCCGTCAGCCGGCCACCGGCAACCGCAGCTCGAACACCGAGCCCGTGCGCACGCCCAGCGAACCGCCGTGCCGCACCGCCACATCCCGCGCGATGGCCAGCCCCAGCCCGGCCCCGCCGTCGTCCCGCGCCCGTGCGTCGTCGAGCCGGACGAACCGTTCGAAGATCCGCTCCCGGTCTCCCTCCGGCACCCCGGGCCCGTCGTCCTCGACCCGCAGCACGATCCCCTCCCCCTCGCGCACCACGGCCACCCGCACGGCCGAGACGGCATGCCGCTGCGCGTTGTCCAGCAGATTCGTCAGCACCCGCGCCAACTGAGGGCGTGATCCGGCCACTTCCCCGCCGGCCAGCTCCCCGAGCCGCACCGGGACCCGGTCCGCGACCCGCTGCGAGCTCTCCTCACGCACCATCGCCGCCAGCTCGACCCGCGTCCCGGCCGGCCGCTCCCCCGCGTCCAGCCGGGCCAGCAGCAGCAGATCCGCCGCCAGCCGCTGAAGCCGCACGGTGTCCTCCACGGCGCCCGGCACGTCCAGCAACTCCGGGTGCGCCACCCCCACTTCCAGCTGCGTCCGCAGGCTCGCGATCGGGCTGCGCAGCTCGTGCGAGGCGTCCGCGACGAACCGCCGCTGCCGCTCCACGGACGACTCCAGCGCCGCCAGCGTCTCGTTGGTCGTCCGCGCCAGCCGGCCGATCTCGTCCTTCGACGCCGGCACCGGCACCCGCCGGCTCAGATCCGTGCTCGCCGTGATCGCGGCCATCTCCCCGCGAATCCCCTCCACCGGCCGCAGCGCCCGCCGGGTCATCAGCCAGGTCACCCCCGCCACCACCCCGAGCAGCGGCGGCAGCCCGATCAGCATGGCGTCCCGCACCGACCCGACGGCGTCCCGCTCCGGCGCCAGCGCCGACCCCGCGCGCACCGTCACCTGCTCCCCGCGGGTGTCCTTGGCCTCCATCACCGCGAACCGGTAGGCGGCCACCGTCCCGTCGACGTCCGCGGACCCGTCCCGGTACGTGACGTCGTCGTCCACCTCACCCGGCCGGAGCGCACGGTCGTCATCATCGTCCTCGTCGTCACCCGACGGCGCGACGCCGCCCGCGCGCCCCGAGACGCCCGTCACCCGCTTCCCGTCGACGGCCCGCACGTCCTCGCCGGCCGCCAGCACCCGCCCGTCGTCCGCGGCCACCACCACCGGATGATCGTCGCCGTCCGGCAGATCCAGCTTCCCGTACGCCGTCCCCGTGGCGAGCTGCGCCGCCACCTCGCGGGCCGCGACCTCCGCCTGCAGTCCGGCCTGGTTCTGCAGATTCCCGCGCAGCACCAGCAGCACCGCGGTGCCCGCCGCGATCAGCGCCAGGGCCACCACCACGGTCGCCCCGGCCGCCGCCCTGGCCCGTACCGAACCCAGCACGCTACCCACCGGACACCAGCCGGTATCCCGCGCCGCGCACCGTCACGATGTGGCCGGCGCCGAGCTTGCGCCGCAACGCGCTCACATACACCTCGATGATGTTGACGTCGCCCTCATAGGCGAAGTCCCAGACGTGCTCCAGGATCTCCGCCTTGGAGACCACCTCGCCCGCCCGCAGCGCCAGTTGCTCCAGGACGGCGAATTCCTTCGTCGTCAGCGCCACTTCGGCACCGTCCCGCTCGACCCGCCGCGCCCCCTGGTCGACGGCCAGCGACCCCACCCGCAACACCGGCGGCGCGGTCCGGCCCCGACGCCGCAGCAGCGCCTTCACCCGCGCCACCAGCACCACGTACGAGAACGGCTTGGTCAGATAGTCGTCGGCGCCGGTGTCCAGCCCCTCCGCCTCGTCGTACTCGCCGTCCTTGGCCGTCAGCATCAGGATCGGCACCTCGTGCCCGGCCGCCCGCAGCGCCCCGCACACCCGGTAGCCGTTCATCCCCGGCAGCATGATGTCGAGCACGACCAGGTCGTAGCCCTCCTCGCTCGCCTGGTGCAGCCCGGCCAGGCCGTCGTGCACCACGTCGACCGCGTACCCCTCCGCCATCAGGCCCTTGGCCAGTGACAGGGCCAGCCGCTTCTCGTCCTCCACGAGCAGGAGCCGGTACGGACGGTGTGCGGCGGGGCCGGGCGGGCGGAACTGCGTGACAGGCGGGTGCATGCGCTCACCATGCCATCCCCTTCCTGAAGCCCCCTTCAGGTGCCTTCAGGTCCGCTTCAGCTTCGTTCGGCCAGTGTGTTGGCACATCCGATCGCAAGGGAGACACCATGAAGCGCCACCTGATCATCGCCACCGCAGCCGCGGCCGCCCTCGTCGCCGGCGGCACGGTCACCGCCGTCGCGGTCAGCGGCGACGGCTCCGGCAGCGCCCGGTCCGGCGCACCTGTCTCGGCGCGGCCCGCGGCCCACGACGCGGGGTCGTCCGCCACGAACACCGCCCAGGTCCGGGACGGCAACTCCAGCATCCGCATGCAGGACACCGACAACGCCGGCCGGGACGACATCCGCGAGGCCCGCGCCGCCAAGGTCACCGCACCGGACGCCGCGGCCGCCGCCCTGAAGGCGGTCCCCGGCACCGTGTCCGGCCTCGACCTGGACACCGACCGTGCCGGCCTCGTCTGGGAGGCGGATGTGCTGGGCAAGGACGGCAAGTGGCACGAGCTCACCCTCGACGCCGGCACCGCGCGGGTCCTGAACCAGCACGTCGACCAGGACGATGACGACGACGCCGGTGAGCGCGCCGCCCTCCGGAACGCCCACACCGACGCCGCGACCGCCGCCCGCACCGCCGCCGCCCACGGCACCGTCACCTCCGTCGAACTGGACGACGACGACCGGGCCGAGGGTGCCTGGGAGATCGAAACGGTCACCAAGGACGGCAAGGAGCACAAGCTCCTGGTCGACACCCACTCCGGCAACCTGAGCACCGCTCCGGCGCACGACGACGACAACGACGACGACTCGGACGACTGACCGCCCGCACCATGGCCCCGCCCCCTCTCCACCGGGGGCGGGGCCGTCGGCCTGTGGGCCGGCCGCTGGTGGCGGTTGTCGTGAGCTGGGCGCCGTGCGGGGTTGGCCGGTGGCTGGGCGCCGTTCGCCTACGCGGCATCGCCTGGGTGGTGACGCGGCCCCTCAGCCCCCGTTCGTCAGCCCATCAACAAGCTCATCCGCCGCCCGATACGGATCGGTCTCCCCCGAAACGATCCGCTCGGCCAGCGCATCCAGCCGGCGATCGCCCCGCAGATCGCCGATCCGCTCGCGCAGCGCAGTGACCGCAATCGTCTCGACCTCATGCGCCGCACGGGACAGGCGCCGCTGTGCGAGGACGCCCCGCTCCTCCATCCAGGCCCGGTGCTTCTCCAGGGCCTCGACGACCTCGTCGACCCCCTCGCCCCGCGCCGCGACGGTCTTGACGATCGGCGGCCGCCAGTCGCCGGGGGCGCGGGATTCGCCGAGCCCCAGCATGTGGTTGAGCTCGCGGGCGGTCGCGTCGGCGCCGTCCCGGTCCGCCTTGTTGACGACGTAGACGTCGCCGATCTCCAGGATTCCGGCCTTGGCGGCCTGGATGCCGTCGCCCATCCCGGGGGCGAGCAGCACCACGCTCGTATCGGCCTGCGAGGCGATCTCCACCTCGGACTGGCCGACGCCGACCGTCTCGACGAGGACCACGTCGCAGCCCGCCGCGTCCAGGACCCGGATGGCCTGCGGCGCGGCCCAGGCGAGCCCGCCGAGATGGCCGCGGGTGGCCATCGACCGGATGTAGACGCCGGGATCGGAGGCGTGCTCACTCATCCGCACCCGGTCGCCGAGCAGCGCGCCCCCGGAGAACGGCGAGGACGGATCGACGGCGAGCACCCCGACCCGCTTGCCGGTCTTGCGATAGGCCGTCACCAGGGCGGAGGTGGTGGTGGACTTCCCCACGCCGGGCGAGCCGGTCAGCCCGACCACGTACGCGTTGCCGGTGAGCGGCGCCAGGGCCGCCATCACCTCGCGCAGCTCCGGTGACGCCCCCTCCACGAGGGAGATCAGCCGTGCCACCGCCCTCGGCCGGCCCTGCCGTGCCTGTTCCACCAGCTGGGGGACGTCCACCATCGCCGCTCGGCTCCTTCGGCTCGCTCGTGACGCGAATCGGCGAGCCCGTACGCACCGGGCGTACGGGCTCTCGCTTACTTACCCGGTACGCGGATGATCAGCGCATCGCCCTGGCCGCCACCGCCGCACAGCGCGGCGGCACCCACGCCACCGCCCCGCCGGCGCAGCTCCAGCGCGAGATGCAGCACGATCCGGGCGCCGGACATCCCGATCGGGTGACCCAGCGCGATGGCGCCGCCGTTGACATTCACCTTTTCCGGGGACACCCCGAGGTCCTTCATCGACTGCACGGCGACCGCCGCGAACGCCTCGTTGATCTCGATCAGGTCAAGATCGCCGACGGCCAGGCCGTCCTTCTTCAGGGCGTGGTTGATGGCGTTGGAGGGCTGGGACTGGAGCGAGTTGTCCGGGCCCGCGACATTGCCGTGCGCACCGATCTCCGCGATCCATTCCAGGCCGAGCTCCTCGGCCTTGGCCTTGCTCATGACGACGACCGCGGCGGCGCCGTCGGAGATCTGCGAGGAGGTGCCGGCGGTGATCGTGCCGTCCTTGGCGAAGGCCGGGCGGAGCTTGCCGAGCGACTCCGCGGTGGTCTCGCCTCGGATGCCCTCGTCCTGGCTGAAAAGGACCGGGTCGCCCTTGCGCTGCGGGATCTCCACGGGGGTGATCTCGGCCTCGAAGAGCCCGTTCTTCTGGGCGGCGGCGGCCCGCTGGTGGGAGCGCGCGGCGACCTCGTCCTGCTCCGGCCGGGCGATGCCCAGACGGGTGTTGTGCTTCTCGGTCGACTCCCCCATGGCGATGCCTTCGTAGGCGTCGGTGAGGCCGTCGTGCGCCATCGCGTCGAGCATCTCGACCGCGCCGTACTTGAAGCCCTCACGGGACTTCGGGAGCAGGTGCGGGGCGTTGGTCATGGACTCCTGGCCGCCGGCGACGATGACGTCGAACTCACCGGCGCGGATGAGCTGGTCGGCCAGCGCGATCGCGTCGAGGCCGGAGAGGCAGACCTTGTTGACGGTGAGCGCGGGGACGTTCATGGGGATGCCGGCCTTCACCGCGGCCTGGCGGGCCGGGATCTGCCCCGCCCCGGCCTGGAGCACCTGGCCCATGATCACGTACTCCACCTGGTCGCCGCCGATGCCCGCCCGGTCGAGTGCCGCCTTGATGGCGACGGCGCCCAGGTCGGCGCCGGAGAAGGTCCGCAGCGATCCCAGGAGCCGGCCCATGGGGGTGCGCGCTCCCGCCACGATCACTGAGGTGCTGCCGTTCGTGCCGTTCGTTGCAGACATGCGGTGCGGCCTTCCTTTGCAGGGAAGTTAACGAGGGTTCCCGTCAATGTACTGAGCGGTACGCGCCGGGTCACCGGCCAGCGGGTGTGACGGCGCGCACGTTGCGTAACCAGCCGTGCGGGCGGTGCACTGGAGCCATGCTGACGCGAATCGACCACATCGGGATCGCCTGTTTCGACCTCGACAAGACTGTCGAGTTCTACCGTGCCACGTATGGCTTCGAGGTGTTCCACACCGAGGTCAACGAGGAGCAGGGGGTCCGCGAGGCCATGCTCAAGATCAACGAGGCTTCGGACGGCGGGGCCTCGTATCTGCAGCTCCTGGAGCCCACCCGCGAAAACTCCGCGGTGGGCAAGTGGCTTGCCAAGAACGGCGAGGGGGTGCACCACATCGCCTTCGGTACGGCCGATGTCGACGGCGACTCCGAGGCCATCCGGGGCAAGGGTGTCCGGGTCCTCTACGACGAGCCCCGGACGGGTTCGATGGGCTCCCGGATCACCTTCCTGCACCCCAAGGATTGTCACGGAGTGCTCACCGAACTCGTCACCGCGGCGCCTGCCACCTCGACGGAGCACTGACCTTCACCTTCCCCGGCCGGTAGAGTGCAGCTTCGGCCGGGGTAAGGGAGTGGGGCTCGGTCCATACCCTGCCGATGATCTGACACCATTTCTTCGGAAGGGTCAGCTCCGAGGGCGTGACTCCCGTACGACGTGACGTGTACGGGACGAGCACCGCAGGATCGGAGACGGCCGCCACCATGACCAGGGGACGGATGGGACCGCGCAGTGCGGGGCAACGACCGCTACGAGGCTGACGACCACCTCTCGCAGTTCGAGGCCGAGATGGAGCGGCTGAAGACGGAGCGGGACAAGGCCGTTCAGCACGCCGACGACCTCGGCTATCAGGTCGAGGTGCTGCGCGCCAAGCTGCATGAGGCGCGCCGCAACCTCGCGACCCGCCCTGCCTACGACAACGTCAGTCATCAGGCCGAACAGCTGCTGCGCAACGCGCAGATCCAGGCGGACCAGCTGCGTTCCGATGCCGAGCGTGAGCTGCGCGAGGCACGGGCGCAGACCCAGCGCCTGCTGCAGGAGCAGGCCGAGCGGCAGTCCCGGCTGGAGGCCGAGCTGCACGCCGAGGCGGTCAACCGCCGGCAGCGGCTCGACGAGGAGCTCAACGAGCGCCGGCAGACCGTCGAATCGCATGTCAACGAGAACGTCGCCTGGGCCGAACAGCTGCGTGCCCGCACGGAGTCGCAGGCCCGCCGGCTCATGGAGGAGTCCCGCCGGGAGGCCGAGCAGGCGCTGTCGGCCGCGCGGGACGAGGCACAGCGGCTGGCCGAACGCGCCCGTGAGCGGCTCGGCACCGCGGCCGAAGAGGCCCGCGCCGAAGCGGAAAGCATCCTGCGCCGGGCGCGTACGGACGCCGAGCGGCTGCTGAACGCCGCCTCCAGCCAGGCCCAGGAGGCCACCGACCAGGCCGAGCAGCTGCGCAGCAGCGTCGGCACCGAGTCGGAGGAGGCCCGCCGCCAGGCCGCGGAGCTGACCCGTACCGCCGAGGCCCGCGTCCAGGAGGCGGACACCGCGCTGCGCGAGGCCCGTGCCGAGGCGGAGAAGCTCGTCGAGGAGGCGCAGCAGAGCGCCACCAAGCGGCTGACGGCGGCCGAGTCGGACAACGAGCAGCGCACCCGTACGGCCAAGGCGGAGATCGCCCGGCTGGTCGGCGAGGCCACCAAGGAGGCCGAGGCGCTCAAGGCCGAGGCCGAGCAACTGCGGTCGGACGCCCGCGCGGAGGCCGAGCGGCTGGTCGCCGAGGCGCAGGAGGCCGCCCGCTCCAAGGCGGCGGAGGACTCGGCGGCGCAGCTGGCGAAGGCCGCGCGCAGTGCCGAGGAGGTGCTGACCAAGGCGTCGGAGGACGCCAAGGCCACCACCAAGGCCGCCGCGGAGGAGGCCGAACGGCTGCGCAAGGAGGCCGAGTCCGAGGCGGACCGGCTGCGCGAAGAGGCCCATGACACCGTGGCCCAGCTCAAGGGCGCGGCGAAGGACGACACCAAGGAGTACCGCGCCAAGACCGTCGAACTCCAGGAGGAGGCACGGCGGCTGCGCGGTGAGGCCGAGCAGCTGCGCGCGGACGCGGTCGCCGAGGGCGAGCGGATCCGCAGCGAGGCCCGCCGGGAGGCGGTCCAGCAGATCGAGGAGGCGGCCGGGACCGCCGAGGAGCTGCTGGCCAAGGCCAAGTCGGACGCCGAGGAGACCCGTTCGGGCGCCGTCGCGGAGAGCGAGCGGGTGCGGACGGAGGCCATCGAGCGGGCCTCGGCGCTGCGCCGACAGGCCGAGGAGGCGCTGGAGCGGGCCCGTTCGGAGTCCGAGGAGCTGCTCACCGAGGGCGCCCAGGCCGCCGAGATGGTGACCACCGAGGCGGAGGAGTCCGCGGCCCGGCTGCGCGAGGAGGCCGAGCGGGCCGCCGACGAGCGCCGCGCCGAGGCGCAGGACGAGCTGGACCGGCTGCGCACCGAGGCGGAGGAGAAGGTCACCGCCGCCGAGCGGACGCTGCGTGACGCCCGCGCGGAGGCGGAGCGGCTGCGCCGGGAGACGCAGGAGGACGCGGCCCGGCTCAAGGCCGAGTCGGCCGAGCGGCGCCGGACGCTGCAGCAGCAGGCCGAGGAGGAGGCCGAGCGGCTTCGTGCGGAGGCGGCTGCGGACGCCTCGGCGGCGCGTGCCGAGGGCGAGGCGGTGGCCGGACGGCTGCGCACCGAGGCGTCGGCCGAGGCGGAGCGGCTCAAGTCGGAGGCGCAGGAGACCGCGGACCGGGTGCGGGCCGAGGCGGCGACCGCCGCCGAGCGCACGGGCACGGAAGCGGCGCAGGCGCTGGCCGCGGCCCAGGAGGAGGCCGCGCGGCGGCGCCGGGAGGCCGAACAGCTGCTGGGCGAGGCCCGCGAGGAGGCCCACCAGGAGCGCACCTCGGCGCGCGAGCAGAGCGAGGAGCTGCTGGCGTCCGCCCGTACGCGGGTGAGCGAGGCGCAGGACGAGGCCCAGCGGCTGGCCGAGGAGGCCGAGGGGCGCTCGTCGGAGCTGGTGGCGGCGGCCGAGCAGACCGCGCAGCAGGTGCGGGACTCGGTCGCGGGGCTGCACGAGCAGGCCGGTGAGGAGATCGCCGGGCTGCGCTCGGCGGCCGAGCACGCCGCGGAGCGCACCAAGGCCGAGGCGCAGGACGAGGCCGACCGCATCCGCAAGGACGCCTACGAGGAGCGGGAGCGCGCCTCGGAGGACGCGGCGCGGGCCCGTGCGGAGGCGCAGGAGGCGACGGAGGCCGCGAAGTCCCTCGCGGAGCGGGCGGTTTCCGAGGCCATCGAGGAGGCCGACGGGCTGCGTGCCGAGGCGGCCGGAGTGCTGGACGAGGCGCGCCGGGACGCCAACACGGCGCGGACCGAGGCCGCGGAGCAGGCCGACCGGCTGGTGTCGGAGGCGACCGCGCAGGCCGAGAAGCTGGTGGCGGACGCCACGGCGAAGGCCCAGCAGCTGCGTACCGACGCCTCGGACGCACTGGCGGCCGGCGAGCAGGACGCGGCACGGGCCCGTGCGGAGGCGCGGGACGACGCGAACCGGATGCGCTCGGACGCCGCGCAGCAGGCGGACCGCCTGGTCACCGAGGCGCGCACGGAGGCCGAACGGATTGTCACCGAGGCCACCGAGCTGACGTCTTCGGCGCAGGAGGACGCGGACCGTACGGTCCAGGAGGCCCAGCAGGCCGCCGAGCAGCTGCGGACCGAGGGCGAGCAGCAGGCGCAGCGCCTGGTGGCGGAGGCGACCGAGACCGCGGAGCGGCTGCGGGCCGAGGCGGCCGAGGTGCTGGAGGAGGCCCGCAAGGACGCCGAGCGCACCGGCGACGAGGCCCGCAAGGCGGCCAACAAGACGCGTTCGGACGCCGCGGAGCAGGCCGACGAGCTGATGTCGGAGGCCGCGACCGAGGCCGAGCGGCTGCGCACGGAGGCCGCGGAGACGACCGCGGACGCCGAGCGGGACGCGGACCGTACCCGGGCCGATGCCCGGGAGCAGGCGGACCGGATGCTGGCGACGGCGACCGCGGAGGCGGACCGGCTGCGGGCGGAGGCCGCCGAGACGGTCACCGCCGCGCAGGAGCACGCCAACCGCACCCGTAACGAGTCCGCACAGCTCAAGGAGGAGGCCGAGGCGGCGGCCGAGCAGACCCGGACCGAGGCCCAGCAGGAGGCGGACCGGCTGCTCGACGAGGCGCGCAAGGACGCCGCCCAGCGCCGCGGGGACGCGGCCGAGCAGGCGGACCAGCTCGTCACCAAGGCCCAGGAGGAGGCGCTCAAGGCGGCCACCGCCGCCGAGGAGCAGGCCGACACGATGGTCGGCGCGGCCCGCAAGGAGGCCGACCGGCTGGTCGCGGAGGCGACCTCCGACGGCAACGCCCGGGTGGAGAAGGCCCGTACGGACGCGAACACGCTGCTGGAGGAGGCCCGCCGGGACGCCACCGGTATCCGGGACCGCGCCGAGGAGCTGCGGCAGCGGATCGAGTCCGAGGTCGAGGAGCTGCACGAGCGGGCCCGCCGGGAGTCGGCGGAGGCCATGAAGAACGCCGGCGAGCGGGTCGACAAGCTCATCGCGCAGGCCACCGCGCAGCAGGTCGAGGCCGAGGAGAAGGCCGACCGGATGGTGGCGGACGCGAACAGCGAGGCGAGCAAGGTCCGGATCTCGGCGGTGAAGAAGGCCGAGAGCCTGATCAAGGAGGCCGAGAACAAGAAGGCCGCGGCGGTGCGCGACGCGGAGCGGATGCGCAGCGAGGCCGAGGCGGAGGCCACCCGGATCGTGGACGAGGGCAAGCGGGAACTGGAGGTGCTGGTGCGCCGCCGGGAGGACATCAACGCCGAAATCTCCCGCGTTCAGGACGTTCTGGAAGCCCTGGAATCGTTCGAGTCACCCGGCGGGGGCGCGGAGGGGAAGGGCGGCGGTGTGAAGGCCGCCGCAGGAGCGGGGGCAACTCGTTCGAGTGGCAAGCAGTCTGAGGGGTAGCCACTCAAATGAGGGGTCATTCTCCAGATCAAACCGGCAATGACTCGATGACACGCCGTTGTGACCCCTAGGATTCTCCTTATCACCTCACCGGTCTCTTCGACAGGAACCCCATGAGCGACACTTCCTCCCCCTTCGGCTTCGAGCTCGTGCGGCGTGGGTACGACCGCGGTCAGGTGGATGACCGCATTACGAAGCTCGTCGCCGACCGCGACAGCGCGCTGGCCCGCATCACGTCGCTGGAAAAGCGGATCGAGGAGCTGCACCTCGAAACGCAGAACGCCCAGGCGCAGGTCAATGACGCCGAACCGTCCTACGCGGGCCTCGGTGCGCGCGTGGAGAAGATCCTCCGGCTCGCCGAGGAGGAGGCGAAGGATCTGCGCGAGGAGGCCCGGCGGGCCGCCGAGCAGCACCGTGAGCTGGCCGAGTCGGCCGCCCAGCAGGTCCGTAACGACGCCGAGTCGTTCGCCTCCGAGCGCAAGGCGAAGGCCGAGGACGAGGGCGCCCGGATCGTCGAGAAGGCCAAGGGCGAGGCGGCGTCGCTGCGCGCCGAGGCGCAGAAGGACGCGCAGTCCAAGCGCGAGGAGGCGGACTCCCTCTTCGAGGAGACCCGGGCCAAGGCCGCGCAGGCCGCCGCGGACTTCGAGACCAACCTCGCCAAGCGCCGTGAGCAGTCCGAGCGTGACCTGGCCTCGCGTCAGGCCAAGGCCGAGAAGCGCCTCGCGGAGATCGAGCACCGCGCCGAGCAGCTCCGACTGGAGGCCGAGAAGCTGCGTACGGACGCCGAGCGCCGGGCCCGCCAGACGGTGGAGACCGCGCAGCGCCAGGCCGAGGACATCGTGGCGGACGCCAACGCCAAGGCGGATCGTATCCGCAGCGAATCCGAGCGCGAGCTGGCGGCGCTGACCAACCGCCGCGACTCGATCAACGCCCAGCTGACCAACGTCCGCGAGATGCTGGCGACGCTGACCGGCGCGGCGGTGGCCGCGGCCGGCGCCCCGGGCGACGAAGAGACCGTCACCCGCGGCGTCCCCGCCCAGCAGAGCCGCTGACCGGTCGGCAGTTCCGCTGCCGGCCCGCTTGCTGCGCGCCCCCGTACCGCCTCCGTGGCGGTGCGGGGGCGCGGTGCGTACGGGGTCCACCGGGCGGCCCCGCCCCGGTGGCAGCGGCCACCGGGCGCACCTAGCGTGCTTCACATGATCGAGCTCGAGGGGCTGACCAAGCATTACGGCGACAAGGTCGCCGTGGACCACCTCACGTTCACGGTGCGGCCCGGTATCGTCACCGGCTTCCTCGGCCCGAACGGCGCGGGCAAGTCGACCACCATGCGGATGATGCTCGACCTGGACAACCCGACCTCGGGGACGGTCCGGATCGACGGCAAGCACTACCGGCAGCTGAAGGATCCGCTCACCTATATCGGGGCGCTGCTGGAGGCGAAGGCGGTGCACGGCGGCCGGAGCGCCGCCAACCACCTGCTGTGCCTGGCGCAGAGCAACGGCATCCCGCGCCGCCGGGTCGGCGAGGTCCTCGACACCGTGGGCCTGTCGTCGGTCGCCAAGAAGCGCGCCAAGGGCTTCTCGCTCGGGATGAGCCAGCGGCTGGGGATCGCGGCGGCGCTGCTCGGCGACCCGCAGGTGCTGCTCTTCGACGAGCCGGTCAACGGGCTCGACCCCGAAGGCATCCACTGGATCCGCAATCTGATGAAGAACCTCGCCGGCCAGGGCCGCACGGTCTTCGTCTCCTCGCACCTGATGAGCGAGATGGCGCTGACCGCGGACCATCTGATCGTGATCGGGCAGGGCCGGCTGATGGCCGACACCTCGATGAAGGACTTCATCCACCAGAACTCGCGCTCGTACGTCCGGATGCGGTCCCCCCAGCAGGAGAAGCTGCTGGACCTGCTGCACGACGAGGGCATCGACGCGGTGGCCGTCGCCAACGGGTCGCTGGAGATCGACGGGGTCTCCGCCGACCGGCTGGGCGAACTGGCCGCCCGGCACCAGCTGGTGCTGCACGAGCTGAGCCCCCAGCAGGCCTCCCTGGAGGAAGCGTTCATGCAGCTGACGGCCGAGTCGGTGGAATACCACGCGCACGACGGCGACCCGGTGCCGGCCCAGCCCGGCGCACGGCCCGCGGAGGAACCGCAGCCGGCCGGGGCAGGGCCGGGCAAGCCGCAGCCGACCGGCTGGGGCGCGGACTGGCAGAAGAAGAGGAGCTGACGGATGGCGGCGCTCGGGCAGGTCATTCGGTCGGAGTGGACCAAGATCAGGTCGGTGCGGTCCACGGTGTGGACGCTCGGCATCGCCGTGGTGGTCACCATCGGGCTGGGCGTGCTCATCTGCACCCTGGCCAACAAGGACTTCAGCTCGATGCCGGCCCGGGACCGGCTGACGTTCGACGCCACCAACATCAGCTTCGCCGGGATGGGGCTGGGCCAGCTGGCGATGATCGTCTTCGGGGTGCTGGTGGTCTCGAACGAGTACAGCACCGGCATGATCCGCGCCTCGCTGGCCGCCGTGCCCCAGCGCGCCACCTTCCTCTTCTGCAAGCTGCTGGTGGCCACCGCGCTGGTCTTCGTCGTCGGACTCGCCACCAGCTTCGTGACGTTCTTCGCGGGGCAGGCGGTGCTCGGTGATCTCCGGGCGCACCTCGGCGATCCGGGTGTGCTGCGCGCGGTGATCGGCGGCGGGCTCTATATGACGCTGATCGCGCTTTTCTCGATGGCGGTGGCCACGATGCTGCGCAGCCCGATGCTCTCGCTGGGCATCCTGATGCCGTTCTTCTTCCTGATCTCGAACATCCTCGGCAATGTCTCGGCGACCCGGAAGGTCGGCCGCTACCTGCCGGACCAGGCCGGCTCGAAGATCATGCAGGTGGTCCCGCCGGCCCACGACTCGGTGCCGTACGGCCCGTGGGGCGGGCTCGGCATCATGATCGCCTGGACGGTGGTCGCGCTGGTCTGCGGGTTCGTGTTGTTGAGGCGGCGCGACGCGTAGGGCTGCGCCGGGCTTGCGGCGTGCGTTGCCGGGTGCGGCGCCGTGGTAGCTCGCCTCTTCGCCTGCGGCGGGCGGCGTCCGCTGCGCGGGGCTGTCAGGTGCGGTGACGGGCCGGAGGGGCCTGTTGTGAACGTAAAGCGAAGCAGTCCTCACAACAGGCCCCTCCGG
>NZ_JBHYPE010000058.1:0-42264 GCF_042746015.1 Streptomyces sp. NPDC058773 | reverse complement strand
CGGGGAGGGGAGGGGCGGGAGGGGCCTGGTGTGTGGACGTAAAGCGAAGCAGTCCACACACCAGACCCCGGAGGCCCGTCACCGCACCCAACAACCACCCGCCCGCCGCAGGCGCAACGACGAGTCAGCCGAAAACACAGGGAACCACAGCCCCGCGCAGCGGACCCCCGCCCCGCCGCAGGCGCAACGGCGAGGGCGCCGCGAAGCGGGCCACAACCGGCGAGCAACCACCACGGCGGGAAAGCCGAAAACGTGGGAAGAAAGCAGAACGCAGGGCCTAAAGCTCAACCTCTCGCATCAGCATGCCGACCTCCGTGTTCGTCATGCGGCGGAGCCAGCCGGACTTCTGGTCGCCCAGGGCGATCGGGCCGAAGCTCGTGCGGACGAGCTTGTCGACGGGGAAGCCGGCCTCGGAGAGCATGCGGCGCACGATGTGCTTGCGGCCTTCGTGGAGGGTGACCTCGACGAGATAGTTCTTGCCGGTGTTCTCGACGACCCGGAAGTGGTCGGCGCGGGCGTAGCCGTCCTCCAGCGGGATGCCGTCCTTGAGCTGCTTGCCGAGGTCACGCGGGAGCGGACCCTGGATCGCGGCCAGGTAGGTCTTCTGGACGCCGTAGCGCGGGTGCGTCAGGCGGTGGGCCAGCTCACCGTGGTTGGTGAGCAGGATGATGCCCTCGGTCTCGGTGTCCAGCCGGCCGACGTGGAACAGCCGCGTCTCACGGTTGGTGACGTAGTCGCCCAGGCACTGGCGGCCGTCGGGGTCCTCCATCGTGGAGACGACACCGGCGGGCTTGTTCAGCGCGAAGAAGAGGTACGACTGGGTGGCGACCGTCAGGCCGTCGACCTTGACCTCGTCCTTCTCCGGGTCGACCCGGACGCCCTGCTCCATGACGATCCGGCCGTTGACCTCGACCCGTGCCTGGTCGATCAGCTCCTCGCAGGCGCGGCGGGAGCCCATACCGGCCCTGGCCAGCACCTTCTGCAGCCGCTCGCCCTCTTGGTCGCCGAACGTCTTGGGCGTCTTGACCTGCGGCTTGTTGTGGCGGGCGCGGTTGCGCTCCTCGATCTGGGCGTCGTACTCGCGGGGGCGCGCGGGCGCCTGGCCACGGCCGCGCTGCGGGCCGCCCTTGGCACCGGGACCGGACTTGGCGCCCGTACGCGGACCACCCTTGGCACCGCCGCGGGCCGCAGCGCCCCGGCTGCCGCCGCTCTTGCCGCCGCCGCGCTCGTCCTTGCCGCCGGGGCCGCCGGTTCCGCCCACGTCGTAGCGGCGCTCCTCCGGACGGGGACGACCGGCGCGCTGCTGCTTGTCGTCCCGCTTTCCCCCAGCCTTCGGCTGGGATGTGCCCCCACCCGCGCCGCGGTAGTTGCCCCGCCCGCTGTCGTTGTTCCTGCCGCTGCTTCGCATCAATGATCCGTCTGAGAGTCGCCGCTGTCGTCTACGTCGAACGACGGGATACCTTCCGGCGAGTCGCCCTCGACCGCGTCCGCCTCCGGGAGGAAGGGTGCGAGTTCAGGGAGCTCGTCCAGGCCGCGCAGGCCCATCCGCTCCAGAAAGTAATTCGTCGTCCTGTACAGGATCGCACCTGTTTCAGGTTCCGTCCCCGCCTCCTCCACCAGGCCGCGCTGGAGGAGCGTGCGCATCACACCGTCACAGTTCACGCCGCGTACGGCCGAGACGCGGGAACGGCTGACCGGCTGACGGTACGCGACCACGGCCAGAGTCTCCAACGCGGCCTGGGTCAGCCGGGCCTGCTGGCCGTCCAGGACGAAGCCCTCCACGGCGTCCGCGTACGCCGCGCGGGAGTAGAACCGCCAGCCGCCGGCCACCAGCCGCAGGTCGAAACCACGGCCCTGGCGGGTGTAGTCGTCGGACAGCTCGCGCAGCGCCAGAGCGACCGCGCGGCGGGGCCGCTCCAGCACCCTGGCCAGGTGTTCCTCGGTCGCGGGCTCGTCGACGACCATGAGGACGGCCTCCAGCGCGGGCTTCAGCTCCAGCTCGGCGACGAGCGGCGTCCCGGCCGGTGCCCCGGACCGCCCGCCCGGGGTGCCGTCCGCACCGGCCTCCGTGATGTCGTACGCCTCGTCGCTCATGCCCGCTCCTCTCCTGCCGGCGCCGTCCGCTCCGCCTCTGCGGCGCGCTGTCCCGGTTCCCGGTCGAACTCGTCGGTGACCACCGGCTCGGCCCCCTCCGCGCCCGTCCAGCGGACCGTGAGCGCCCCCAGGGCCTCGTCCTGGTCCAGGACGACCACCCGCTCCCGGTAGAGCTCCAGGAGGGCCAGGAAGCGGGCGACGACGGTGAGGGTGTCCGGTGCATCCGCGCACAGCTCCTGGAAGCCGCACTCGCCCGCCTCGCGCAGCCGCGCCATCACCACCTCGGCCTGCTCCCGGACGCTCACCAGCGGGGCGTGGATGTGGTCGACGTAGACCTGCGGCCGCGCCTTGGGCTGCATCGCCTTCACCGCGAGCCGGGCGAAGCCCTCCGCGCCGGTGCTGATGACGACCTCGGGCAGCAGCTCGGCGAGGCGTGGCTCCAGGCCGACCGTACGGGGGTGACACCGGGCCTCGTCCGCCAGCCGGCCGCTGAAGATGTCCGCGATCCGCTTGTAGGCGCGGTACTGGAGCAGCCGGGCGAAGAGCAGGTCGCGGGCCTCCAGGAGCGCGAGGTCCGCCTCGTCCTCCACTTCGGCCACGGGCAGCAGCCGGGCCGCCTTCAGATCCAGCAGCGTCGCCGCGACGACCAGGAACTCCGTGGTCTGGTCCAGATCCCAGTCCGGCCCCATGGCACGGATGTGCGCCATGAACTCGTCGGTCACCTTGGACAGCGCGACCTCGGTGACATCCAGCTTGTGCTTCGAGATCAGCTGGAGGAGGAGGTCGAAGGGGCCCTCGAAGTTGTCGAGCCGGAGCGTGAAACGGCCGTCGCCGTCCTGGCCCTGCCCGTCTTCCTCCCCGTCTTCCTTGCCGGGGTCGTCGCTTTCGCCGTCCTCGCCAGACTTGCCGTGATCGCCGTCCACGGAGGCAGCATCGGCAGGCGTGGCGTCGACGGCGGTCCCGGGCGCCTCCCCGGCAACGGCCGTCGGCGCCGCGGTCTGCGGCTCGGGCTCCGGCCCCGGCCCGTCGGAAACCTCCGGCAGCGCCTCGGCCGCCCCGTCCCCGTCCGGCCCTCCGGGTTCGTCCAGCCCACCGGGCCCGTCCGGTGCCGCCGGACCCGCGCCCGGCCCCCGGCCCAGGGGTCTGCGGGCGCGGGGGGTGGCGGCTTCGTCGTTGGTCGTCGGCATCGTGGTCCATGGTGCTGCGGTCCCGTGCCGGGGGCGACGGGCTGGTCACGGGCGGGACGGCCCGCCGAGGAGGCAGGCTATCCCGGCCCGCCCGGCGTGACGTTTCCGCACCGCGGCGGCCGTCGCAGGAATTCTGGGCCGTGGCCGGCGGGCGGCCACGACGGTGGGCCGGCGGTGCCGGGCCGTCCGCCTGTACAGGGCGCGGGCAGAGGCGTCAGCGGCCCCGCAGCCGCCGCACCAGGATGCTGGCGTCGCCGCGCGACTCCAGGTCGGCGAGGACGACGGCGACCGCCTCGCGGACGATCCGGCCGCGGTCGACGGCGAGGCCGTGTTCGCCGCGCAGCACCAGCCGCGCGTGTTCGAGATCCATGAGCTCCTCGGCGGAGACATAGACGGTGATCTTCTCGTCGTGCCGTTCCCGGCCGCTGGGGCGGCGGTTGGCGCCGCGGGTGCCGCCGCGGCGGCGGCCCTGGCCACCGGCCTGCGCGGCCGCGGCGGCCGGGTCGGAACCGGCCTGGCTGCCCTTGCCCGCCTTGGCCCGGTGGCCCTTGGCGGTGTCGCCGTCCGTCTCGCGGCCGCCGTGCTCGGCCGGGGGGCCGACGGCGGGCACCCGGGGCGGGGTGGCCGGTCCGCCGTCACCGGCGGTCGCCGCCGGGGTGTCCGAGCCGCCGGTGCCGGGCCGGCGCTGCCGTACCGCGGTGGCCGCCTCCTGCCCCTCCGCCGCCGGATCGGGCTCGCCGGCCGGTGCGGGTACCCGGGGCGCCTCACCGTTGGCCGGGGCGCCGTTCGCCGGCCGGCGGGGGCTGGAGGGCTGCAGCCCCACTCCCCCGGTGGTACGGAACAGTTCGTCGGCTCCCGGCAGACTCACTCGGCGTGACACCGGGCGAGCACCTCCCTGGCGAGCTGGCGATAGGCGGCGGCACCAACGGAGTTGGAGGCGTACGTGGTGATCGGCTCGCCCGCGACGGTGGTCTCCGGGAAGCGGACCGTACGGCCGATGACGGTGTGGTAGACGTGGTCGTCGAAGGCCTCGACGACACGCGCCAGGACCTCACGGCTGTGCACGGTGCGGGAGTCGTACATCGTCGCCAGGATGCCGTCGAGTTCCAGCTCGGGGTTGAGCCGCTCCTGGACCTTCTCGATCGTCTCGGTGAGCAGCGCGACACCGCGCAGCGCGAAGAACTCGCACTCCAGCGGCACGATGACCTTGTGAGCCGCCGTCAGGGCGTTGACGGTGAGCAGGCCGAGGGAGGGCTGGCAGTCAATGACGATGAAGTCGTAGTCGGCCAGCAGCGGCTTCAGCGCTCGCTGGAGCGTCGACTCGCGCGCGACCTCACTGACCAGCTGCACCTCTGCCGCGGACAAGTCGATATTGCTGGGCAGCAGGTCCATGTTGGGGACCGCGGTCTTCAGCAGCACCTCGTCGGCCGACATGCCCCGCTCCATGAGCAGGTTGTAGACCGTCAGGTCGAGCTCCATCGGGTTGACGCCGAGTCCGACCGAGAGGGCGCCCTGCGGGTCGAAGTCGACGAGCAGCACCCGTCGTCCGTATTCGGCGAGTGCGGCGCCCAGATTGATGGTCGAGGTGGTCTTGCCGACCCCGCCCTTCTGGTTGCACATCGCGATGATTTTGGCGGGGCCGTGGTCCGACAGCGGTCCCGGGATGGGGAAGTAAGGGAGCGGGCGTCCGGTCGGGCCGACGCGTTCGCGGCGCTGTCGCGCGGCGTCCGGCGCGAGCGTCGCGGCGTATTCGGGGTCCGGCTCGTACTCCGCGTCCGGATCGTAGAAGTGCCCCTCGGGCAGGTCGTCGTAGTCGGCGAGACGGGCGGGTTCTCCACTGCCCCGGTCGCCGGCCATGGCGTTCACGTGATGGCCGTCCATGCTCTGGTGGGCTGTCGTGGAAATACTCTGATGGGCTGCGAAGGTATGGACCGCAACGGAGCCGACAGCCTCGCGCCCCGAGGGACCCTGGTCCCGTGCAACCACTCCTGGTTGACCGCCTCCGGGAGTAAATGTCGACTCATTCACAAGTCGTCTTACCTCCTTGGACGTGACCAGGAAACTTTATCGATAGGTCAGCGTGGCACCATGCCGACGGTTGGCGACTCTATGGCGTGTCGGGCGTCCGCAGCAACACAATCCACCGGACCCGGCACGATGTGTCGGTAACCGGACCCCGTGATGTCAAGGGCGCAAGCGGTATCGGACCGATGTTTCAGGGGTGCGCGAATCGGTTAAAGGGTTACGTTCGCGGCGAGTTGGGTGCCGACGAACCGGAGTACAACGTTCCGGTGGCCGGACACGCAACCGGCCGGGCCTTGTCGACAAGGCCCGGCCGGAGGTGCGGCGTTGACGTCCGTCGTTGACGACTCAGCCGAGGAGGGTGCGCAGTTCGACGTGCTCCAGGCCGTGCGCCTCGGCGACGGGGCCGTAGACGACCTTGCCGTCGTGCGTGTTCAGGCCCTTGGCCAGCGCCGGGTCACGGCGCAGCGCCTCGACCCAGCCGCGGTTCGCCAGCTCCACGATGTAGGGCAGCGTGGCGTTGGTGAGCGCGTGGGTGGAGGTGTTCGGCACGGCGCCGGGCATGTTGGCGACGCAGTAGAAGACCGAGTTGTGGACCGGGAAGGTCGGCTCGGCGTGCGTGGTGGGACGCGAGTCCTCGAAGCAGCCGCCCTGGTCGATCGCGATGTCGACAAGCACACTTCCGGGCTTCATCTTGGCGACGAGCTCGTTGGTGACCAGCTTCGGCGCCTTGGCGCCGGGGATCAGGACGGCACCGACGACGAGGTCGGCGTCGACGACGGCCTTCTCCAGCTCGTAGGCGTTGGAGACGATCGTCTGCACCTTGGTGCCGAAGATCTTGTCGGCCTCGCGGAGCTTGTTGATGTCCTTGTCGAGCAGGGTGACGTGGAAGCCGAGGCCCACGGCGATCTGCAGCGCGTTCCAGCCGGAGACGCCACCGCCGATGATGACGGCCTTGCCCGCGTGGACACCGGGGACGCCACCGGGCAGCACACCGCGGCCGCCGGCCTGGCGCATCAGGTGGTAGGCACCGACCTGCGGGGCGATACGGCCCGCGACCTCGGACATCGGGGCGAGCAGCGGCAGCTGGCGGCCGGCCGTCTCGACGGTCTCGTAGGCGATGGCGGTGGTGCCGGACTCCAGCAGGGCGTCCGTGCACTCCTTGGAAGCGGCCAGGTGCAGGTACGTGAAGAGCGTCTGGTCCTTACGGAGGCGGTGGTACTCCTCCGCGATCGGCTCCTTGACCTTCAGCAGCAGGTCAGCGGTGGTCCAGACCTCGTCGGCGGTGTCCAGGATGGACGCACCGGCGGAGACGTACTCCTCATTCGTGATGGACGAGCCGAGACCGGCGTCCTTCTCGATGAAGACCTGGTGTCCGTGGCGGACGAGCTCGTGGACTCCGGCGGGCGTGATAGCCACGCGGAACTCGTTGTTCTTGACCTCGCGGGGGATGCCGACCTTCACGTCGATCACGGTCCTTGCTAGAGAGGGTGCAGGAGGAATTATCCCCTCATGCCTTGCATGACGGAACTGGCCGCGCCGAACGCGGTCCAGCCAGTCTATTGAAGGAGCTCCTCTTGTCTAGCCTTGCAAAGCATTAATTCTTGCGAGAAGCACCACCGATTTCGTAGGTCACTCCGGATGATCTCCAAGGAGTCGCTCTCCGGCCATGCGATGGAGCCGTGCCGCGGCGGGGTCGCCGAGCCGGTCGAGGGTGTCCGCGATCCGCAGCTGCAGGGCCGCCTCCAGCTTTTCGTCATCCGCGCTCCGGGCGAGGTCCAGGGCTTCGAGACAGGTGCGCAGCGCGTCCTCGGGACGCCCCGCGCACTCCTGCACGCGGGCCAGCTCACCGGCCGCCCGCGCCTGTCCGGCCCGCTCGCCGAGCCGGCGGTAGGTCCCGACGGCCGCCCGCCACGCTTTGAGCGCCTCGGCCCACCGGCCCGCGCAGGCGAGCGCGCCGCCGATGCGGCCGTGCAGCCGCGCCGCGTCACCGGCCTCGCCGCGGGCCAGCCGCAGCTCCAGCGCCCTGCCGTACCAGTCGGCGGCCCGCTGCCAGTCCTCCAGCTCGGCGTAGCCACCGCCCAGCGACTCCAGCGCCCGGCCGGTGGCCACCGGGTCCTTCACCTCGCGGGCCGCCTCCAGTGCGCCCCGGTAGCGGGTGAGCGCCTGCACGGTCCGGCCCGCCTGGCCGTCCAGGTCCCCGAGGTTCAGCAGCGCGGCGGCCCGCTCCCGTGGCATCCCGCGCCGCTCGGCGACCCGGAGGACGAGTTCGTGCAGCGCGTAGAGGTCCGGGGCGGCGGCCTCGGGGCCCTGGTGGACCAGCAGCGTCCGGGTCAGCGCGGCCATCAACCGCCGGTCCAGGGTGTCGAGTTCACCGTCCGCGACGGCGATCCTGGCGGCGTCGAGCAGGGCGCTGCGGCGGCTGCGCAGCCAGTGTGCGGCGGCGGCCCGGGAGCCGAAGCGCAGCGCGCGCGGCAGCCCCGCGGTCTTCTGCCGGGCGGGGGAATCGGCCGGCTCGCCCCTCGCCCGGCAGGACTGCAGCAGCCGTACGGTCCGCTCCAGCATCCGGGCACGGGCCAGCTGGACCTCGGCCGGGCGCTCGTGCTCGGTCAGCAGGTCGCGGGCCAACGGGGCGAGGCATCCGGCCAGGCGGTACGGGGCGTACAGGGCGGCGTCCGGCACACGGGCGCCCGGGACCTCGTCGTCCCCGGCGGCGACCGGGTGCAGCAGCCCGAGCCCGGCGAATTCGCCCAGGGTCGTGGCCGCCGCGGCCACCGAGCAGCCGGCCAGCGCGGAGGCGATGTGCGCGTCCACCAGGCCGCCCGGCGCCAGGGTGAGCAGCCGCAGCATCCGGGCGGCGGGCGCGGGCAGCGTGTCATGGGTGAGGCGGAAGGCGCGGAACAGCGGCCGGGCGCCGGTGGGCAGGTCCGGCGGCAGCGGAACGGCGTGCAGTGCCTGGCGCAGGTCGGCGACCGAGGACATCGGGCGGGCGGCGAGCCAGGTGCCGGCCAGCACCAGCGCGGCCGGCTGGCCGCCGCAGTCCTCCACCACGCTGTCGGCGGTCCGCGGGTCGACGGTGATCCGGGTCGGTCCGGCGTACCGGCTGAGGAGGGCGACCCCGGCCACGCCGTCCAGACCGCCCAGCGCGCACGGCCGGACGTCCCGAATGCCGGTCAGCGGCCCCTGCGAGACCACCACGACCAGGCAGTCCGGGGCGTCCGGCAGCAGCGGTTCGACCTGGTCGGCGCCCGGTGCGTCGTCGAGGAAGAGCAGCGCCCGGCGGCCGGCGAGCGCCGCGCGCAGCCGCTCGGTCAGCTCGTCCTCGGCGGCGCCCGGCGGGGCGCCGTCGCCGAGCGCGGCCAGCAGTTCACGCGCGGTGCGCCCGGTGTCGGCCGGTGCGCCGTCCGGCCCGGTCAGGGTGGCCCGCAGCACGCCGTCGGGATGGTCGCCGGCCAGTTCCCGCAGCAGCTCCTCGGCCAGGGCCGTACGGCCGGAACCGGGGCGGCCGGCGATCAGCAGCACCCGGCTGCGGGCGCCCTTGCGGCCGGAGAGGGTGTCCAGGCCGGCGCGGGCGATGTCGGCGTGCAGCGCCTTGAGCTCACGGCGGCGCCCGACGAATCCGGCGGTGGCGGCGGGAACGGCGGGGCGGGCGGCACCGTCCCGGCGGGGCGCCGCGGCCCGCGGTCCGGGCGCTGTCGTGACCGGTACTTCGGCCGCCTCCGGGGGAAGCTGCCCCCCGCCCACCGCCTGGTCCGTCACCGGCTCACGCTCCCGTCCACCTGCGCGTACGAATCCGCCGCCGGGGCGGACGCTGGGCGTGCCGGACGCCGCGAGCCCCGCCCTCCGGGCGAACGACGGGACTTTGGGGGCACGCCCCAGCGAGCGTAGTTCACGCCCCGTCACGTCCCGTGCAGTGAGGGGCGGTTACCTCACCCGATCGGATCGGTGGATCATCCGACCGGCTCGTGATACGGCGCCGGCGGCCCGGTGATCAGGCCTCGAAGGGGCGGGCCGGCCACGGTGCGTCGGCCGGGCGCAGCGCCTCCAGGCCCGCGCCGCCCTGCGCCGCGGTGAGGGCCAGCACGCCCACGACGAGGCAGTTGTTGTGCAGCTCACCGGCGAGAGCGCCACGGACCAGCTCGTCCTGCGGCACCCGCGCCAGCTCCATGTCGGCCTCCTCCTCGGAGACCTCGAAGCGCTCCCCCTCGGCCTCGGACAGATCGCGGGCGAGGAAGATCCGTACGGCCTCGTCGCAGCCGCCGGGCGTGGTGTAGACGTCGGTCAGCACCCGCCAGTCCCCGGCCTTGACGTGCGCCTCCTCGTACAGCTCGCGCTGCGCGGCGTGCAGCGGGTTCTCACCGGGGATGTCGAGCAGCCCGGCGGGGATCTCCCACAGCTTCTGGCGCACGGGGTGGCGGTACTGGCGCAGCACCAGCACCCGGCCCTCGTCGTCGAGGGCGAGGACGGCGACGGAACCGGGGTGGACCTGGTAGTCGCGGGTGACGGTGGAGCCGTCCGGCATGACGACCTCGTCGGTGCGGACGCTGGTCTTGTTCCCGGTGAACGGCGTCGTGGTCGCGGTGACCGTCCACTCCTCGGGGGTGTCCTTGATCGCCATGGCGCGTCCTCCTGTGTGTGCCTGTACCAACGCAGAAACCGGGGCACGACCTGCGGGAGGCCGTACCCCGGCAACCGTATCCGCCGTGGTGTCCGCTACTTCGCGGCGCCCGTCTTGCGCGCGACCGCGGCCTTCACCAGTCCGGCGAAGAGGGGGTGCGGGCGGGTCGGGCGGGAGCGCAGCTCCGGGTGCGCCTGGGTGGCGACGAGGTAGGGGTGGACCTCGCGCGGGTACTCGACGTACTCGACGAGCTTGTTGTCCGGGGAGGTGCCGGAGAACTGCAGGCCGGCCTTCTTCTCCAGCTCGCCGCGGTAGGCGTTGTTGACCTCGTAGCGGTGGCGGTGGCGCTCCTCGACGTAGGGCTGGTCGTCGTAGACCTCACGGACGATGGAGCCCTCGGCGAGCTTGGCGGGGTACATGCCCAGCCGCATCGTGCCGCCCATATCGCCCTCACCTGCGACGATGTCCATCTGCTCGGCCATCGTGGAGATGACCGGGTCGGCGGCCGCCGGGTCGAACTCGGTGGAGTTCGCGCCCTCGATGCCGGCGAGGTTGCGGGCCGCCTCGATGACCACGCACTGCAGGCCCAGGCACAGGCCGAGCAGCGGGAGCTTGTTCTCCCGGGCGTAGGTGATCGCGCCGACCTTGCCGTCCACGCCCCGGTCGCCGAAGCCGCCGGGGATGCAGACCGCGTCACAGTCCGCGAGCTGCTCGGCGGCCCCGGCCGGGGTCTTGCAGTCGTCGGAGGTGACCCACTTCACCTTCACCCGGGCCTTGTTGGCGAAGCCGCCGGCCCGCAGCGCCTCGGTGACCGAGAGGTAGGCGTCGGGGAGGTCGATGTACTTGCCGACCAGAGCGACCCTGACCTCGTGGTCGGGGTTGTGGACGCGGTCGAGCAGGTCCTCCCACTGGGTCCAGTTCACGTCCCGGAAGGGCAGGTCCAGCTTGCGCACGACATAGGCGTCCAGGCCCTCGGTGTGCAGGACCTTGGGGATGTCGTAGATCGACGGGGCATCGATCGCGGCGACCACCGCGGCCTCGTCGACATCGCACATCAGCGAGATCTTGCGCTTGATCGCGGTCGGCACCTCACGGTCGGCGCGCAGCACGATCGCGTCGGGCTGGATACCGATGTTGCGCAGCGCGGCGACGGAGTGCTGGGTCGGCTTGGTCTTCAGCTCACCGGACGGGCCGATGTAGGGCAGCAGCGAGATGTGCACGACGAAGACGTTGTCCCGGCCGACCTCGTGGCGGACCTGGCGGACGGTCTCCAGGAACGGCAGCGACTCGATGTCGCCGACGGTGCCGCCGACCTCGGTGATGACGACGTCGACGTCCTCGGTCGCCATCCGCCGGATGCGGTGCTTGATCTCGTTGGTGATGTGCGGGATGACCTGCACGGTGTCGCCGAGGTACTCACCGCGGCGCTCCTTGGCGATCACGGTGTTGTAGACCTGGCCGGTGGTCACGTTCGCCGAACCGTCGAGGTCGACGTCGAGGAACCGCTCGTAGTGGCCGATGTCCAGGTCGGTCTCGGCGCCGTCGTTGGTGACGAAGACCTCGCCGTGCTGGAACGGGTTCATCGTTCCGGGGTCGACATTGAGGTACGGGTCGAGCTTCTGCATCGTGACCCGCAGGCCCCGCGCCTTGAGGAGAGCACCCAGGCTGGAGGCGGTGAGCCCCTTGCCGAGCGAGGAGGCGACGCCCCCGGTGACGAAGAGGTGCTTGGTCGTCGTGGATTTGGGCGGCATGGCCAAGAGGGGGCTCCCGTGGTCGCGAGGTGGAGAGGTGCGAGGCGGCGCCGTCCGGAGATTTCAGGGGTGCCGTCGCTGCGGTTCGGGGGTTCTCGTGCCCACCGGTCCACGGGGTACCAGGCTATCAGCGACCGGGCATGGTCGCGCCCGGCCACACAGGGTGACCGTGCGGTGCCGGTCGGGTGCCGGTGTCACGTGACGGAGGCCACCCGTTCGGAGCACTTCAGTCCGTGCGAGCATCACGCGGATCACCCACCTGCGTCGTATCCTGCTCGGACACTCGCGACGAGCCGTCCGGGAAGGCAGCACCCTCCCCCAGCTACCGCTGGACGGTGCCCCCAGCCCGATTTCCGGTCCCGCTGCTCGGCGACGTTTCATGGGCAGGACGGACCAATACATACGTCCCATGGGGGGCGTGACTCCAGTTCGACGGGAGATGCACGTGGCCGGGCGCATCGAGGACTACGCACTTATCGGCGATATGCAGACCGCCGCTCTAGTGTGCCGGGACGGCACGGTGGACTGGCTGTGCCTGCCCCGCTTCGACTCCCCGGCGGTCTTTGCGGGGCTGCTGGGCACGGAGGAGCACGGATTCTGGCGGATGGGGCCGGTCAACGGTCCCGGGGGGCGGCCCGCACCGGCCGACCGCAGGCGTTACCGGGGCGATTCGCTCGTCCTGGAATCGGAGTGGGACACCCCGCGCGGCACCGTCCGCGTGATCGACTTCATGCCGCCCCGTGACGGGGCGCCGCAGCTGATCCGCATCGTGGAGGGCGTCAGCGGACGGGTCCCGATGCGCTCGCAGCTGCGGATGCGTTTCTCGTACGGCTGGGTCGTGCCCTGGGTGCACAAGATCGACGACCGTACGGTGGCGGTGGCCGGGCCCGATTCGGTGTGGCTGGACACCGAGGCGGAGACCTACGGCAAGGACCTGACGACCTTCTCCGACTTCACCGTTTCCCCGGGTGAGCGGATCGCGTTCACGATCAGCTGGGAGCCCTCGCACAAGCAGCCGCCGGCCGTCGCCGACCCGGAGGGGTCGCTGGAGGCCACCGAGGAGTTCTGGCGCGAGTGGGTCGAGCACTGCACGTACCACGGCCCCTACCGGGACGCGGTGGTGCGCTCACTGATCACGCTGAAGGCGCTGACGTACGCGCCGACCGGCGGGATCGTGGCGGCGCCGACGACCTCACTGCCGGAGTGCATCGGCGGGGTGCGCAACTGGGACTACCGCTTCACCTGGCTGCGGGACGCGGCGATCACCCTGTCCTCGCTGCTGCGCACCGGCTACCGCGAAGAGGCGCGGGCCTGGCGGGAGTGGCTGCTGCGGGCGGTGGCCGGCGACCCGGACAACCTGCAGATCATGTACGGCATCGCCGGTGAGCGGGAGTTGGGTGAGAACGAGCTCAACTGGCTTCCCGGGTACGAGAATTCCCGTCCGGTGCGGGTCGGCAACGGCGCCGCGGGACAGCTGCAGCTCGATGTCTACGGCGAGGTCACCGAGGCGCTGCACCTGGCGCACATGACGGGGCTGGCCCGCAACGACTACGCCTCGCTGCTCCAGATCAAGCTGATCCAGTGGGTGGAGAAGCACTGGGACGAGCCGGACGAGGGCATCTGGGAGGTCCGCGGTCCGCGCCGGCACTTCGTCCACTCCAAGGTGATGACCTGGGTCGCGGTCGACCGTACGGTCAAGCTGATCGAGTCCGGCGATGTCGACGGACCGCTGGAGCGCTGGAAGGACCTGCGCGAGACGATCCACCGGGACGTCTGCGAGAAGGGTTACGACAAGGAGCGCAACACCTTCACCCAGTCCTACGGCTCGCAGGAGCTGGACGCCTCGCTGCTGCTGATCCCGCAGATGGGGTTCCTGCCGCCGGACGACAAGCGCGTCATCGGCACCATCGAGGCGATTCAGCGGGAACTGTCCACCGAGGACGGCTTCGTACTGCGCTACCCGACGTCCGGTGCGGACGATCTCGGCGTGGACGGGCTGGAGGGCGAGGAGGGTGCGTTCCTGGCGTGCTCGTTCTGGCTCGCCGACGACCTCGCGATGATCGGCCGGGTCGACGAGGCCCGCAAGCTCTTCGAGAAGCTGCTCTCGCTCCGCAACGACCTGGGCCTGCTGGCCGAGGAGTGGGACCCCAAGGGCCGGCGGCAGGTGGGCAACTTCCCGCAGGCGTTCAGCCATGTCCCGCTGATCGACACGGCGCTGCGGCTGACGGCCAGCGGGGCCTACGGGGGTTAGCGGCCCCCTTGGGCCGCTCACCGCCCGGGGTTCTGTGGTGCCGTCCGGATTCCGGGCGGCACCTTTTCCGTGTCAGAACGGCGTCAGGGTGAGGGTGATCTCCTTCGGCGCGGTGTCCTCGATGTACGAGGCGAAGCCGGCGACGTCGTCGAAGGCGAAGCCGTACGCCTTGCCGTCCCGGGTCGCGGCGTGCATGGCCTTGGCGTAGTGGTTGGCCAGTTTCTGCTGGTAGAAGGCGGCCGGGTCGGTGGTGGGCTGGTGTGCCTGGGAGGCGAGAGTGGCGCGGTTGAGGGCGGCGCCCAGGACGGCGGCCACCGGACCGAGGGTGCCGTCGTTGGGAGCGGCGAGGGTGCCGTCGCAGAAAAGGACGTCGCGGGTGGAGGGCTTGTCGAAGGTGATCGTGCGCGTGGGGGCACCGCCCTGGCCCTTGAGGCCTCGGGGGACCGTGAAGACGAGTTTGCCGTCGCGGACCCGGCCGGTGAAGGTGCCCGCGTTCGTGGTGACGGACAGGTCTTTGGCCGCGTAGGCGGACCAGGCCTCGTCGATGGCGGGGGCGAGGTGGTCGCCGGCGAACAGTCCGCTGTCCAGGCCGTGGCCGGGGGCGATCACCCGCTTGTCGTCGATGACCAGGCGGTCGAAGCCCTCGGCGGCCTTGATGTCGGCGAAGATCCTGGCGCGGGCACCGTCCTTGAGCGTGCCGGTGGTCTGCTGCTCGGCCCCGGTGAGCTGGAGCGCGAGCGGCACGCTGAACATATCAACCATGGTGGTGTTGCAGTACATCCCACCGGCGTTGTACGTGAACTCGGCGCAGTCGTGCAGCACGTCGTAGTTGGGGTCGCCGGCGACCCAGCCCGCCGGGTAGGCCAGCGCGGCCTTGCCGTTGCCGTCCTCGACCGCCTTGAACTTCAGCTTGCCGCCCAGCGCGGTGTAGATCCGGCCGGACATCTGCGGCAGCTGGAGGGTCGTGGTGCCGCTCGCGGCGAGGGGGACGGCGTAGTCGGTGAAGCCGTCGGAGCCGTTGTCGGCCACTGCGACCGGCTTGAGTTCACCCTCGGGCGTGACGTGCACCTGCTGGGTGCCGTCATTGCCGACGATATAGACCCAGACCGAGGAGTTGGCGTACGCGCCGGAGTTGTTGACCAGGTGGAGGGGCATCGAGGCGGCGGACCGGACGGGACCGCGGGAGGCCGCGGCCGGGGCGGGCGCGCCGTTCGCGCGGCCGGTCAGGGCGATTCCGGAGGCTGAAGCGGCGGCGAGACCGCCGAGCAGGCTGCGACGAGTGATCACGAGGCGGCTCCTTGCCGGGCGGTGTGCCGGTCGGTGGGGGTGGCGGTCCGGCCCGTACGGGTTCCGGCGGACCGTCGGCCGGAGATCGCCCGGCACCCGGACCTGATGCTCATGCTCATGACATTCTCTCCTCGGGGCACGGTGGGGGTCGTGAGGAGTTCCTGGGGCATGCGGACTGAGAGCGCTCCCATGGTGTGCGCTGTGCACCCTGCCGACTCGATGGCAGACCGTCAAGTGACAGTGCAGGAAAAGGAGTTGCATGGTGTCCGAGCCGAACGGCCCACGGCCGACGCTGGAGGCGGTCGCGGCCCGCGCCGGGGTTTCCCGGGCCACGGTCTCCCGGGTGGTCAACGGTGGTGCGGGCGTACGGGACGCGGTCCGGGAGCGGGTGCGCCAGGCGGTCGCCGAGCTGGGCTACGTACCGAACAGCGCGGCCCGCTCGCTGGTCACCCGCCGCACCGGCGCGGTCGCCGTGGTCATCGCGGAGCCGGAGACCCGGGTCTTCAGCGATCCGTTCTTCGGACGCCAACTGCGCGGTATCGGCCGCGAGCTGGCCGCCGCCGACACCCAGCTGCTGTTGATGCTCGTCGAGCACCGCGCCGACTACGAACGCATCGGCCGCTATCTGTCGGGCGGGCACGTCGACGGCGCGCTGATGTTCTCGCTGCACCGCGGCGACCCACTGCCCGCCATGGCCGAACGCGCCGGGCTGCCCACTGTCTACGGCGGCCGGCCCGGCTGGGCGGGCGCCGGCGGGGCGCCGCGGCCGCTGTATGTCGACACCGACAACCGCGATGGCGCCCGGCAGGCCGTACGCCATCTGCTCGGCCGCGGCCACCGCCGGATCGCCGTGATCACCGGACCGCTCGACCAGACCTCCGCGGCGGACCGCCTCGACGGCTACCGCGAGGCGCTGGGCGCGGCGGAGCCG
Organism: Streptomyces sp. NPDC058773; assembly: GCF_042746015.1. Classification (NCBI taxonomy): domain Bacteria; kingdom Bacillati; phylum Actinomycetota; class Actinomycetes; order Kitasatosporales; family Streptomycetaceae; genus Streptomyces; species Streptomyces sp. NPDC058773. Next base: position 26,123 of record NZ_JBHYPE010000058.1, on the reverse strand, counting down.
GATCCGCGGCTGATCGCGGACGGCGGGTTCACGGCACACGGCGGTGAGCGGGCGATGGCCGAACTCCTGGACGCCGCACCGGATCTGGACGCCGTCTTCGTCTGCTCCGACCTGATGGCGAACGGTGCGCTGCGGACCCTGCGGGCGCGCGGGCGGCGGGTGCCGGAGGACGTGGCGGTGGTCGGCTATGACGATCTGGAACCGGCGGCCTGGGCGGATCCGCCGCTGACCACGGTGCGGCAGGACGTGGAGGAGATGGGACGGCTGATGGCCCGGCTGCTGCTGCGGCTGCTCGATCCGCGGCGGGCGGAGGACGCGGACGCGGTGCAGCTCGCGCCGGTGATCACGGAGGCTCGGCTGGTGGTGCGGGAGTCGGGGTGACGGTGCCGGGCACCGGGAGGCGGCCGGGTCGGGCCCGTGCCACACGGCAGCGCGAACCGGACCGTGGAGCTCCGGATAGCGGACAGCGGGTACCGTCCTCGCCATGGGGCAGGAAGCGAAGATGGAAGCCGAGATCACGGTGCGCAGGGCGCTGGAGCTGCCGGCGCTGCGCCGCGGTCTGCCGGAGGTGCTGGCCGGCGGCGACCGGCTGGACCACGCGGTCCGCTGGGTGCACGCCGGCGAGGTCCCGCACATCGCCTCCCTGCTCAAGGGCGGCGAACTGCTGCTGACCACCGGGCTCGGGCTCGGCGCCCGGCCGGCCGAACAGCGCGCCTTCATCCGCAAGCTCGCGGACCGCGAGATCGCCGCGCTCGTCGTGGAGCTGGGCTCCCGTTTCTCCTCCCTGCCCGCCGCGCTGGTCGACGCAGCGCGGGACTGCGGGCTGCCGCTGATCCAGCTGCACCGCGAGGTCCCGTACGTCACGGTGACCGAGGCGATCCACACCGAGATCATCAACAGCCACTACGCCCTGCTGCGGCGCGCCGACGAGATCCTGCGGCGCTGCACGGACGTGCTGCTGCGCGGCGGTGGCGTCCCCGAGGTGCTCCAGCTGCTGGCCGTCTTCACCGGCAACCCGCTCTGTCTGGAGGCGCCCGACGGCAGCCCGCTCTACGCGGCGGGCCCGGACGGCGACGACGACGGGCCCGCGGCCGCCGACCCGCTGCTGGCCTGGGAGGGCCTGCGGGACACCGGCCTCCGGGTCGATGTGCCCGGCGGCGGCCACGGCCCCGACGCGGTCCGCGCCCGGCTCGTGCTGCTGCCGGTCAACGCCCCCTTGGCACCGGTGCACCGGATCGCCGCCGAACGGGCCGCCGATCTGCTCGCGGTCGTCATGCTCCAGTCCCGCCAGGAGGAGGTGCTCGCCGCCCGTGGGCGCGGCGATTTCCTCGCCGACCTGGCGGAGGGCCGGATCTCCGCTGCCGAGGCGCCCGCGCAGGCCCGCCTGCTGGGCTTCCGCCCCGGCAGTGAGCCCGTGCTCCCGGTGGTGATGCGGCTGCCCGCGGGGCTTCCCTCCCCCGGCAGCTGGGCCCTGCTCGCCCAGGCCCTGCGCGAGGAACTCGCCGCGCCCGGAGTGCCCGTGCTGCTCGGTGTCCGCCCCGTGGAAGGCCGGGTTCCGGTGCTGGTGGCGCTGCGGGAGGGCCAGGACCGCGACGCGCTCGCCGACCGGATCGCCGAGGCCCTGCGCGCCGGGGTGGTCCGCGCCGGCCTGGACCGGCCGGCCGCGCACCGCCCCGTGGTTGTGGTCGGTACGCCGGGCGACTGGGCAGCGGCGGGCCCCGGTCTCCAGCACGCGGCGGAGGCGGCGGCCGCGGCCCAGGGTCTGCCGGAACAGCCCTGGTACGACGCCCGCCGACTGGATATCGAGCTGCTGTTGTGGCGGATGCGCGAACACGGCGAGCAGGGTGTGCTCACCGACTTCGTGGAGCGCGCCATCGGGCCGCTGCTGGCCCATGACCGGGCCGCCCGTCAGCCGCTGCTGCCGACGCTGGAGGCCTATCTGGCCAGCGCGGGCCGCAAGGCCGAGACCGCCCGCGACCTGAACGTCAACCGGCAGACCCTGTACGACCGGCTGGCCCGCATCGCCCAGCTGCTGGGCACGGATCTGGACGACCCACAGACGGTGCTGGGCCTGCGACTGGCGCTGCGCGCGCGGCGCCATACGGACAGGCCGTAACGGGCGGCTGCCAACGGGGCGGGCAGACGTACGGGCTGCCGGTGCGCCGGCAGACGTACGGGCTGCCGGTGCGCCGGCGTCGCCCCGCGGCGGTCTCCGCCGCCGTCGCCGTACCGAGCGCGATCAGCACCCCGCACGTGGTGCGCTCCGGATTGCGGTGCACCCGGGGGTACTGCAGCCGGCGCAGCACCCGGCCCGCACAGACCACGACCAGCAGCAGCCGGCCCGCGGCGATCACCGCGTCGACCGCGCCGAGCACCGAGTGCCCCTCGGGGAGGAACTGCGGCACCACGGCCACGAAGAAGATCCCGGCCTCGGGGTTGAGCAGGCAGCTCAACAGCCCCTGCCGGAAGGCACGCGGGGGCGCGAGGGGCCCGGCGGCGCGGCCATCCGCTTCCTGGACGCCGAAGATGCCCGGGGCGTCGGAGGGGTCCGGGCCGGGAGCGGCCGCGGGCGTCGTCGCCGTGGCGGCGCGCCGGTGCGCCCAGAGCGCCTGGCCGCCGAGCAGCACCAAGTAGGCGGCGCCCGCCAGCCGTACGACCGTGAACGCGGCGTCCCGGCGCTGCAGCGCCGCGGCACGGCCCGACCGCGGCGGCCACCGCCCAGGCGAGCGAGCCGACGGCGGCGCCGACGGGCCGTCGCGGCTCCCTTACGCCGTCCGCCGCGCACACAGTTGCGCAGCACCAGCAGGGTGTCCGGGCCCGGCGCCATCGTCACCAGCAGGGCGAACAACACAAATCCCGCAACCGCGGCTGTCACGGCGGTCTCCTCTCGTACTGCGACCGGGCGGCGACGGAGGAACACCCTTGGGCCGTACATGAATCCGGCTCCGGGGAGCCTATCGGCCGGGTCCGCGGGGCCGGACGGGGTGACCGGAGTGGCCGGGTGACCGAAGGGGCCGGGTGACCGAAGCGGCCGGGTGACCGAAGCGGCCGGGTGACCGAAGCGGCCGGGTGACCGAAGCGGCCGGGTGACCGAAGCGGCCGGGTGACCGAAGTGGCCGGGTGGCCGAAGTGGCCGGACCTGTTGGCCCGTTGGCTCGTCGGCTGGTTCGACCGTTTGGCCGGTTGGCGGGACGGGACCGGCCGTCGTGGCCGTAGTGGTCAGACCGGCTGGATCGGCTGGGTCAACTCGTCGTAGACGCTGAGGACCTGGGTGACGGTGTCGTTCTCGCTGGGCCAGCCGGCCGCCTGGGCCCGGCCCGCCTCGGCGAGCGCGTCCCGCCGGGTGGGGTCGGCGAGGAGCGCGAGCACCGTACGGGCCAGCGCGGCGGCGTCACCGTAGCGGACCAGTTCCGCGGCCCCGCCGACGAGTTCGCGGGTGCCTCCGGTGTCGGTGGCGACCAGCGGCACCCCGGCGCGCAGCGCCTCCTGGGCGATCAGCGAGCGCGCCTCCCACCGGCTGGGCAGCACCACCAGGTCGGCGGCGGCGAGGAGTTCGGGCACGTCGTCACGGCGCCCGAGCAACTGGACGGGCAGCTGCTCGCTGTCGATCCGCCGCTGCAGCGCGGCCCGCTGCTCGCCCTCCCCCGCGATGGCGACCAGCGGCTGCGGATCGAGCGCGCACCACGCGTGCGCCGCGTCCAGCAGCAGGTCATGCCCCTGGTTCGGATCGAGACGGCCCACCGCGAGCAGCAACGGGCGGTCCACCGCGCCCAGTTCGGCCCGCTCCTTGTGGCACATCCGGTCATGGTCCTCGAGGTCGTCCGGTGCGCTGCCGTACCGGGGGCTCGGAATCGCGACCGGCGCGAGCCGTGCGTCCCGGGCGCCCCGCTCACGCGCCCTGTCCACGAGATCGGAACAGGCGCCGAGGACCACGGCGGCGGCCCGTGCCACCCGCCGCTCCATCAGGTGCACCACCCCGGCTCGCGCACCCTCGGTGTGCGCCTTGGTGTGCCAGGTGATGACCAGGGGAACCCGCCGCCCACCCCGGGGACCGCGCAGTCCGCGCAGCGCCATCGAGGCCCGCAGCCCGGCCCGCAGCCCGTGCGCATGCACGAGGTCGGCGTCCCAGCAGGCGCTGCGCAGCACGGCCACGCTCGCCGGATCCATCCGCGGCGGGACGTGCACGAACCGCGCGCCGGACCCGGTGAAGTCGTAGGCCTCCTCGGTCTCCGGAGTGGTGCAGACGGTCACCCGCACCCCGCGCGCGACCAGTCCTTCGGCCAGCGAGCGGACATGCGCCGCGCTGCCGGCACTGCCGTGCCCGAGCACCTGGACCGTGCGCAGCGGCGACAGACCGTGCGCCGAGGTCGGGGTACTGGTCACGTGGTCGGGCTCCTGGGTAGGGGGCGGGCGGTCCGTACCGGCGGCGCGGTCCGCTGTGCTGCGGTGCGCGGCCGGCGGCCGCCTGCCTGCCCGGCGGACGGGCGGGCCGCGGCGAGCGGGCCCGGGACTGCGCACCGCGCCCAGGATGCCAGCCCGGCAAGGTCACTTCGGCACCGTCCGGCCGACGTTCCGGTGGGAAGTCTCACGCCAACGCCCACCAGATCACCCACATGGGCGACAAACCGCCCGCGCGGGTCGATGGCTCCTACGGGTGACCCCACTCCCCGGAGTGCGCTGTGCGCCCCAGTGCGGGGCGCGTGCGCCGCCGTCCGGCGCGCGCTCCGAGTTTGGCCGAATCAGGAGTTGATGCGGCGAGGAGCACCCATCGGGAATGGTCGCTCTGCCCGCATTTGACTGGTGTTTGGCGCCCTGACTGGGGCGTTGAGGCGGCAGAGTGCCCATGGAGAGCCGAACCGACGGTGGCGTACCCCGGACGGGCGGCCTTGGGCGGCCGCATCAGCCGGCCTCAGAGCGCGGCGGCCGCCCGGCTGACGCGGTCGCCCGCGGCCGCGGCGGCGACGAGTGCTGCGGCGTGTGCGGCCAGACCCCGGCGGCCGGTGCCCGTGACGACGGCGAGACCGAGCGCGGCGCCGAGGGCGTGCGCACCGGCGTCCCCGATCATCGTGCGCTCCCCGAGGTCGTCGCCGAAGACGGCGGCCACCGCTCCCATGGGCGCGGCGGACAGCGCGCCCGCCGGACCGCGGCGCAGCAGCCCGGGTGCGCCGAGGGCCAGCACGGCGCCGCCCGCCCGGCCGGGCCGGACGTCCAGCAGGTTCACCAGATGGGCCGAGCCCGCGATCACCACGCCTGCCAGCAGCTTGTCGGCCGGGCGCTCCTTGAGGAGGGCGCCGGCCGTGAGCCCGGCGGCGCCGATGCCGAACAGCTTCACCGCCCCGGTGGTGACCTCTTTCTGCCGGAGGGCAGAGAGGTGCGCCCGGAATCCGCGGCGTGGGTCACCGGCGCCGAAGACATCGTCGTACGCACCGCAGCCCCCGGCGGCCAGCACCGCCAGAGCCGCGGCGGCCCGGGTCCGGGCGGGCAGGCCCGGCGCGGTGGCGGCGGCGAGGGCGGTGCCGGTGGCGGCGGCGAGACCCGCGTGCAGGTCCACGCTCCGGCCGGCATAGTTCTTCCGCTCCCAGAGGACGGCACCGCCCGGCGGCCGCTTCCTGAGCGCCGTGTAGACGGCCCGGGTCACCCCTGCCGCCCCCAGGAGCGCCGAGATCCGCCCCGGCACCCTGCCGCCCGCCACCGTCACCATGTCTCTCCCCTCGCCCGGCGCCACGCCGTGATCGACTCCCGTCACCCTAGGAGCGGGCGCCGCCCGGTCACGCGGGAACGACGCCCCCGGCTCCGGCGGCGGGCAGAAAGACCGGTGCGCCCCGGGTGCGCACCGCTTCCTAGCTGCCCGTACGCGCAGTCTCCAGCAGTTCCTCGGCGTGCGCGCGGGCCGTTTCGGAGTCCTCCTGACCGGCCAGCATCCGGGAGAGTTCCCGGACCCGCTCCTCGCCTTCCAGGACCGTGACGCCGCTCCTGGTGACCGAGCCGTCGTTCGTCTTCGCCACCAGCAACTGGCGGTCCGCGAACGCCGCAACCTGCGGGAGGTGGGTGACGACCACGACCTGCGCCGACTTGGCGAGCCTGGCCAGCCGTCGGCCGACCTCGACGGCCGCCTTGCCGCCGACCCCCGCGTCGACCTCGTCGAAGAGGTAGGTCGGTACGGGGTCGGAGCCGGCGAACACCACCTCCACGGCGAGCATCACCCGGGAGAGTTCACCGCCGGACGCGCCCTTGGCGATCGGCCGGGGCGGTGCGCCCGGGTGCGGGGCCAGGAGAAGTTCGACTTCATCGGCGCCGGCCGGGCCGTAGGCCACCGTACGGCCGCCGACCTCGATGCCGTCGGCGTCCTCGGCAACCTCGGTCTGGCGGATCTCGACGGTCACCCGGGCATGCGGCATGGCGAGTTCGGCGAGTTCGGCGGTGACCGCGTCGGCGAAACGCTTCGCCGAGGCCGTCCGGGCATCGGTCAGCGTTTGTGCCAGTTCGCCCAGTTCGGCCCGGAGTGCGTCGCGCTCAGCGGTCAGCTCACCGATCCGGTCGTCGTCGCCGTCCAGTTCGGCGAGCCGGGCGGCGCTCTCCTCCGCCCAGGCCAGCACCGCTGCGATGTCCTCGCCGTACTTGCGGGTCAGGTGGTTCAGCGCGGCGCGGCGCTCCTCGACCGCGGCGAGCCGCAGCGGGTCGGCGTCCAGGCCGTCCGCGTAGCCGGCCAGCTCACCCGCCACATCCGCCACCAGGATGCCGATCTCACCGATCCGCTCGGCGAGCCCGGCGAGCTCCCGGTCGTGGCTGCGGACGGCCTCCAGCGCGCGATGGGCGCCGGCGACCAGGGTGGTGGCGTCGACGCCCTCGGGGTCCTCGGGGTTGCCGGCCAGCGCGGCGTGCGCGACGGTCGCGGCGGAGGCCAGCGCCTCGGCGTGGCCGAGCCGCTCCGCCTCGGCGGCGAGTTCGGTGTCCTCGCCGGGGAGGGGCTCGGCCGTCGCGATCTCGTCGAGGCCATAGCGCAGCAGGTCGGCTTCCTGGGAGCGCTCGCGGGCCCGTGTCGTCAGCTCGTCCAGCTCGGTGGCAACGGCGCGCAGCCGGCGGTGGGCGGCGGTGTATTTGGCCAGCGGGACCGCGACGGTGTCCCCGGCGTAGCGGTCCAGGGCCTGGCGCTGGCGGGCCGGGCGCAGCAGGCCCTGCTGGTCGGTCTGGCCGTGTACGGCGACCAGGTCGTCGGCCAGCTCCGCCAGGAGGCCGACCGGTACCGAGCGGCCTCCCACGTGAGCGCGCGAACGGCCCTCCGCGGAGAGCGTGCGGCTGATCAGCAGCGCGCCGTCGTCCAGCTCCGCGCCGGCCTCCTCGGCGCGTACCGCGGCGGCGGCGCCGGGGGCGATGCCGACCCTGCCCTCCACCACCGCCGATTTGGCGCCGATCCGCACCAGGGCGGGGTCGGCGCGCCCGCCGAGCAGCAGGCCGAGGCTGGTGACGACCATGGTCTTGCCCGCGCCCGTCTCGCCGGTCACCGCCGTGAAGCCCGGGGACAGCTCGACAACGGCGTCGTCAATGACACCCAAGGACCGGATCCGCATCTCCTCCAACACGGATACGACCTTACGAGGTCCCGGGGCCGCCCCGCGACGGCCTCCCCTTACCTCCACCGCCGACCCGGGAGAAAACCCCACCGGAAAATGGGAGATATCTGCATGGTGCGTGATCACGCTCAGCCGTCACGCTGATCACAGTCCGGAACGAAAGGTGTGCTCATGTCCAGCAGATCGACGTATGCGGGGCGGCCCGGCCGCCGTCCCGAAACCCTCACGGAACGGGTGACGGGCCACTCCTCCTCCCGCGTGACTCCGCCGCCGCGCCCCACCCGCGTCGCGGGCCTCCTCGCACACCTGCGCAGGGGGAAGGGCCACGGCCACCGCGCGCTCCTTCGTCGATGGCGACGGCCCCGGGCACGAAGCGCCTCAGTGCGGCGCCCCCCGCCACCCCGCCACGGGGAGGGCGAACTTGGCGACCAGACGGTCCGTGAAGGAGGCGTGGTGCAGCCGGGCCAGGCGTACGGGCACGGCACCGCGGCGGACCTCGACGCGGGCGCCGGCGGGGAGTTCGACACTACGGCGCCCGTCGCACCACAGAATGCCGTGCGGGGTCTTGGGCTGGACCTCGACCGCCAGTACGGAACGCGGCGAGGTGACCAGCGGCTTGGCGAAGAGGGCGTGGGCGCTGATCGGGACCATCAGCAGGGCCTCGACCTCGGGCCAGACCACGGGCCCGCCGGCCGAGAAGGCGTACGCGGTCGAACCGGTCGGGGTCGCGCAGACCACCCCGTCGCCGCCGAAGCGCGAGACGGGCCGGCCGTCGACCTCGGTCACCACCTCCAGCATCCGCTCCCGGGCGGCCTTCTCCACCGACGCCTCGTTCAGGGCCCAATCGGTGTGCACGACATTGCCGTTGTTGCGGACGAGGACATCGAGCGTCATCCGCTCCTCGACCTCGTACGCACGGGTGACGACCCGGTCGACGACCTTGTCGAGGTCGTCGCGCTCAGCCTCCGCGAGGAAGCCGACCCGGCCGAGGTTGACGCCGAGCATCGGAACCCCGGACGTCCGGGCGAAGTCCGCGCCGCGCAGCAGCGTGCCATCCCCGCCCAGGACCACCAGGAGTTCACAGCCCTCGGCGGCGCACTGCTCGGACTCGACGCGCTGCACCGACGACGGCAGCGGCAGGTCCGCCGCCTCCTCCGCCAGCACCCGTACGCCGATGCCGCTGCGCAGCAGGCCCTGGACGACGAGTTCGGCGCTGCGGATGGCCGCGGGACGGCCCGTGTGGGCGAGCAGGAAAACGGTGCGCCCGGCTCCGGTGTTCTCGTGTGCTGCGCTGCCTTCAACTGCCTGGGTAGTGGTCAACGAGGCCCCTCCGCCACTGCACGGTCGACATCCGCCGGGTCGAGTGCAGGCGCCCCGGCGCGCAGCCACAGAAAGTACTCGACATTCCCGGAAGGTCCAGGCAGCGGGCTCGCAGTTACGCCAAGTACGCCAAATTCCAGTTCGGCGGCCCGGTTCGCGACCGCGCGTACGGCCTCGGCCCGCAGCTCCGCGCTGCGCACCACCCCGCCGCTTCCCAGCCGCTCCTTGCCGACCTCGAACTGCGGCTTGACCATCAGCACCAGATCCGCGCCGGGCGCCGCACAACCGGCCAGCGCGGGCAGTACGAGCCCCAGCGGGATGAACGAGAGATCGCCGACGATGAGATCGACGGGCTCCGAGTCGATCTGCTCCAGCGTCAATTCCCGGACGTTCGTCCGGTCCTTCACGGTGACCCGCTCATCGCTCTGGAGCGACCAGGCGAGCTGTCCGTATCCGACGTCCACGGCGACGACATGACGGGCGCCGGCCCGCAGCAGGACATCGGTGAAGCCACCGGTCGAGGCACCCGCGTCCAGCGCCCGGCGGCCCTCGATCTTCAGGCCGAGCGGGACGAAGGCGGCGAACGCCCCGGCGAGCTTGTGCCCGCCGCGCGAGACGTAGTCGGGGTCGCTCTCGTCCTCGCGGACGACCACGGCCGCGCTGGTCTCCACCTGGGTGGCCGGTTTGGTCGCGGTCGCCCCGCCGACGGTCACCCGGCCCGCGGCGATCAGCTGGCTCGCGTGCTCGCGCGACCGGGCCAGCTTGCGGCGCACCAGCTCCGCGTCGAGTCGGCGTCGTGCCACTCCTGCCACCTGTGGTTCAGCTCCTGTGGTCGTGTGTCTTCGAGGAAGGGGCGGGCGGCCCGGGTTGCTGGTCGAGACCGGCCAGCACATCGCGCAGCCCACGGTGCACATCCTCGTACACCTGGAGGTGTCCGCTCGCGGGGAGGTGGTCGGCGTCGGCGAGGCGCCGCAGCCCGGCATCGACCGCGGCCTCACCGGTGGGGGTCACTCCCACCCCGATCGGCTGCGGCCCGGCGGGCGCCTCCGGCTCGGCGGCGGTGTCCGCCCGGCCCCGGTCGTCCGGCTCGCTGGCAGGGACCGGCACGACCGGACCCGACGGCAGGCCGCCCGCGGTGCTCATGGCTCCACCGCCGTCGCGCTGGCCGGGCGCCCTTGGCTCCGCGGGCTCGGTGGGCTCCCCTGGCGCGGCTTCCGCGGGCGCCTCCGGCTCCGGGCCGGACGTCGGCTCTTCCATGCCCCCGACGCTACCCCGGCGAAGCCGGTCGAGGACGAACGAGCCGTCCCCGACCTGGCGTATCGTCGCTCACGATGGCAACCCTCGACCAGTGCCGCGCCGCTCTCGACCGGCTGGCCCAGAACCTGTCCTCGGCAGACGGCAGCGTCCGCCACGCCGCCTCGTTCGACCGCTCGCTCAGCTGCCGCATCACCGATCTCGATGTGACCTTCCTCGGGCGGCTGACCGACGGCTCCATCCAGGAGGTGACCAGCGTCCCCGGTCCGCCCCCGCACAAGGCCGAGATCCGGCTGAGCATGGCCGGCGACGACCTGGTCGCCCTGGTGGACGGAGAGCTGAACTTCGCCAAGGCCTGGGGCAGCGGCCGCGTCAAGCTGGAGGCCGGCCTGCGCGACCTCCTGCGCCTCAGGACTCTGCTCTAGCGGCGGCCCCGCCCCCGCCTGAGCGCCCTGACCCGGCGCGCCCGGCAGTCCGCAGCCCACCCGGCGCGCCCAGCGGCCGCGCCGACCCCGACCGCCCCCGGCCTTCCCCTACCGTCCGCCCCCGCGCCCCGCCCCCGCCGGGGCCTTCGTCTCCGCGCCGTGATCGGCTCGGGAGCCACCGTGGCGGGGCTTGCGGGCGGCGGGGATGACCAGGGGGGTGCCGGTCTCCGGGTCGTCGATGATCTGGCAGCCGAGCCCGAAGACCTGCTCCACCAGGTCCGCCGTGACGATGTCGGCCGGTGCGCCCTCGGCGATGACCGCCCCGTCCTTCATGGCGATCAGGTGCGTCGCGTAGCGGGCCGCGTGATTGAGGTCGTGCAGCACCGCGACGAGCGTGCGCCCCTGCTCCTCGTGGAGTTCCGCGCACAGGTCGAGCACCTCGATCTGGTGCTGGATGTCCAGATACGTCGTCGGCTCGTCGAGCAGGAACAGCGGGGTCTGCTGGGCGAGCGCCATCGCGATCCACACCCGCTGCCGCTGCCCGCCGGACAGTTCGTCGACATAGCGCTCGGCCAGCCCGCCGACGCCGGTGGCGGCCATGGACTCCTCGACGATCCGCTCGTCCTCGGGCGACCACTGCCGCAGCAGCCCCTGGTGCGGATAGCGGCCGCGGGCCACCAGGTCCGCGACGGTGATCCCGTCCGGGGCGACCGAGGACTGCGGCAGCAGCCCGAGCGTCCTGGCGACCTTCTTGGCCGGCAGCGAGGAGATCGCCGCGCCGTCCAGCAGGACCGATCCGCTCGACGGCTTGAGCATCCGCGAGAGCGCGCGCAGCAGTGTGGACTTACCGCAGGCGTTCGGGCCGACGATGACCGTGAAGGAGTGGTCGGGGATGGCGACCGAGAGGTTCTCGGCGATCACCCGCTGGTCGTAGGCGAGGGTGACGTTCTCGGCCGTGAGACGGCTCACTTCGGAACTCCTGGGGTTGTCGTGTCACTGCTGTTGCCGGGCTCGGCACCGGGCACACCGTCACCGGCCGTGGGCGGCACCGTCGGCCGCCGCGCACAAGCCCGCCCCGCACAAGCCCGCCCGGCACCGGCCCGTCCGCCGGCCCCCGCCCCCAGGCCCCTCACACCCGCCCCGCCCGGCGCTCCGTGGCCAGCAGCCACAGCAGATAGCCGCCGCCGAGGACGCCGGTGAGGACGCCCACCGGCAGTTGGTCGGCGCCGAAGAGGCGTTGGGAGGCCCAGTCGGCGGCGACCAGGAGCACGGCGCCCATGAGGGCGGCCAGCACCAGGTTGGGGCCGGGCATGGGAGCGCCGCCCCCGCCCTTGCGCCATCGCGGGAGGTTCAGCCGACGAGCCAGCTGGGGTGCGGTGAGCGCGACGAAGGAGATCGGCCCGGCGGCCGCGGTGCCGGCGGCGACGAGCACAACGGCCGCCGGCAGCACGACGATACGGACCCGGTCGACCCGTACGCCGAGGGCATACGCGGCGTCGTCGCCCATCTCCAGCATGCGCAGCGACCGCCCGTGGAACAGCAGCAGCGGCACGAGGACGGCGCAGACGGCGGCCAGTGGCAGGACCTGGTCCCAGTCACGGCCGTTGAGGGAACCGGTCATCCAGGTGGTGGCCCGGGTCGCCTCGACGATGTTCGCCTTGGTCATGAGGAAGAGCACCACCGCGTAGAGCATGGCGCTCGCTCCGATGCCGACGAGTACGAAGCGGTAGCCGTGGATGCCGCGCTTCCAGGCGAGCAGGAAGATGGCGATGCCGGTTCCCACTCCACCGGCCACCGCTCCGGCGGCGACCCCGAAGGCATCGGCCTGGAAGTAGACGATGGCGACCAGGGCGCCGACGGACGAGCCCTGGGCGAAGCCGAGGACGTCCGGGCTGCCGAGCGGATTGCGGGAGACGGTCTGGAAGACCGCCCCGGAGATCCCGAACGCGGCGCCGACCAGCAGCCCCACCACCACCCGTGGCAGCCGCAGTTCCTGGACGATGTACTGCTGTCCGGGGTCCCCGCCGCCGGTCAGCGCGGCGAGCACCTCGGCCGGGGTCATCGGGTAGTCGCCGGAGCCGATCAGGGCGACGGCCGCGGCCAGCGCGACGGCCAGCAGCAGCAGTCCGGCCACCGTGGCGCGCAGGTCCAGGCGCAGCGAGAGGCCCCCCTTGGTGCGCAGCGCCCGCACCCGCCGGACCGCCGTCGCCGGGGCCTTCCCGGCCTGAGGCCCCGCGCTCTCCCCGGACTTCACTGTCACGCTCACAGCTGGGCCATCCTCCGACGTCGTACGAGATAGATGAAGACCGGGCCGCCGAGGACGGCCGTGACGATGCCGACCTGGAGTTCGCCGGGCCGGGCCACGACCCGGCCGAGGACATCGGCGCCGAGCAGCAGGACCGGTGAGAGCACCGCGGAGTACGGCAGGATCCAGCGCATATCGGGCCCGGTGACAGCCCGTACGGCATGCGGAACCATCAGGCCCACATAGACGATCGGGCCGCAGGCGGCGGTCGCCCCGCCGCACAGCAGGGTGACGGCGAGCATCGCCAGCACCCGGGTGCGGGTCAGCCGGGTGCCCAGCGCCCGCGCCTGGTCGTCACCGAGCGCGATGGCGTTCAGCGGCCGGGCCATCAGCAGCGCGAGGACGCCGCCCACCGCCAGGAACGGCGCGATCCCGGTGACCGTCGGCAGGGTGGCCGAGGCCAGCGAACCCACCGTCCAGAAGCGCATCTTGTCCAGCGCCGCGGTGTCCATCAGGTTGACGGCGTTGATGTAGCCGACGAGGACGGCGGTCAGCGCGGTACCGGCCAGCGCGAGCCGTACGGGCGTGCCGCCGCGGGTGCCGCCGAGGACGTACACCGCGACATTGACCACCGCGGCGCCGGCGAACGCGAACCACACATAGCCGGTCAGTGAGGTGATGCCGAAGAAGCTGATGGCGGAGACGACCGCCGCCGAGGCCCCGGCGTTGATGCCCAGAACTCCCGGGTCCGCCAGGGGATTGCGGGTCAGCGCCTGCATGACCGTGCCGGCCAGGCCGAGCGCGGCGCCGACGATCAGGCCGAGCAGGGTGCGCGGCAGCCGGACATCGCGGATGACCACGTCGGTGTCGGTGCCGGAGTAGTGGAACACCCCGTGCCACACCTGGCCGAGGGGGATCTGTTTGGCGCCGACGGCGATACCGAGGACGACGAGGACGGCGAGGACGGCCACGGAGACCAGAAGTCCCGTGGGGCGCAGGAGAGGGCGCCGCCGGGGCGTCACGGGGTCCGGAGCCGTTGCCGCTTCGGGGGGACTGTCAACCAACACGTAGTTAGGTTAGCCTACCCTCACATTCGACTTGCAGTCCCTCCCAGAGAGAAGTGCACCCACCATGAGCACCTCCCGGAACGTCCCGCTGTCCCGTCGCGGCATCCTGGCCGCGGGGGGCTCCGTCGGTATCGGCGCTCTGCTGACCGCGTGCGGCGGAGACAAAGGCCCGGCAGGCGCCAACGAGGGCGGCAAGTCCGGCCCTTGGTCCTTCACCGACGACCGTAAGCAGAAGGTCTCCCTGAAGAACACCCCGCAGCGTATCGTCGCGTTCACCGGCACCGCGGCCGCGCTGCACGACTTCGGGATCGACGACCGGATCGTCGGCGTCTTCGGCCCCACCAAGCTCAAGAACGGCAAGCCCGACCCGCAGGCCGGCGACCTGGACATCGACAAGGTCACCATCATCGGCAACGCCTACAACCAGTTCAATGTCGAGAAGTACGCGTCGCTTCGCCCCGATCTGCTGGTCACGAACATGTATGAGCCGGGCGCGCTGTGGTTCGTGCCGGACGACAGCAAGGACAAGATCACCCCGCTGGCGAAGACCCTCGCCATCACTTCGGCGCGGGTCCCGCTCGTGAAGATCATCGAGCGCTACGCCGAACTGGCGAAGTCGCTCGGCGCCGACCTCCGGGCACAGCAGGTCACCGACGCCAAGGCCCGCTTCGAGCAGGCCTCCGAGCGGCTGCGCAAGGCCGCCAAGGCCCACCCGGTCAAGGTGCTCGCCTGCTCCGGCAGCCCGGACCTCTTCTACGCCTCCAACCCCGGCATCAACGCCGACCTCATGTACTACAAGTCCCTCGGCGTCGATCTGATCGTCCCCGACCACCTGGACAAGAGCGGCTACTTCGAGAGCCTGAGCTGGGAAAACGCCGACAAGTACCAGGCGGATCTGCTCCTGCTGGACAACCGGACCGCCACCCTCCAGCCCAAGGACCTGAACTCCAAGCCCTCCTGGGCCAAGCTGCCCGCCGTCAAGGCCGGCCAGATCACCCCGTGGTCGAGCGAACCGCGCTTCTCCTACGCGGGCGCCGCCCCGCTCATCGAGTCGATCGCCAAGGCCATCGAGGTCGCCAAGAAGGTCAACTGACGTACGGCCGCGGTGGATCGCGGACACCGGCCGGGGCCGCACCCGGCCGCCACGGTCCACCGCGGCACCCGCACACCCGGAAGCCACCGCACCACCAGACCGGAAGTCCCCGCCCCGTCCCGGGAGGTCCCCCACATGACCACGACCGCCGCCCCCGCCACCGCACCGTTCCGCTTCTTCGATGTGCACGTCGTACGGACCCGACGGGTGAGCCCCTCCGTCGTGCGGGTCACCTTCGGCGGCGAACGGCTGGCCGAGCTGGCCTCCGGCGGTCGTGACCAGCGCTTCAAGCTCTTCCTCCCGCAGCCCCACCAGGACCGTCCGGTCTTCGACGACACCGGCGACGGCTGGTACACCGCCTGGCGGGCCCAGGACCCGGCCGAGCGGGCGGTGATGCGCTCGTACACCATCCGCGAACAGCGCCATGAGCCACGGGAGTTCGATGTCGACTTCGCGCTGCACGGTGCCGGGCCGGAGGCGTCTCCCCTGGCCGGCGGGCCCGCCTCCCGCTGGGCCGCCCGCGCCCGGCCCGGCGACCGGCTGACCGTCCTCGCCCCGGCCGTCGAGGACAACGGCGGTGTGGACTTCCGGCCGCCGGCCGGCACCGACTGGATTCTGCTCACCGGCGACGAGACGGCGCTGCCCGCGATCGCCGGCATCCTGTCCTGGCTCTCCCCCGGCACCCACGCCAAGGCCTGGATCGAGATCGCGCACGAGGACGACCGGCAGCCGCTGCCGTCCTTCGCCGACACCGACATCACCTGGCTCGTCCGGGACGGGGCGGCCGCCGCGCGGCGCGAGCCGGTGCTCGACGCCCTGCGCGCCGCCGAGCTGCCCGAGGGCACGCCGTACGCCTGGATCGCCGGTGAGGCCGGCACCGTCAAGGCGGTGCGCCGGCACCTCGTCCGCGAGCGCGGTATCGACCGCAGGGCCGTCAAGTTCACCGGCTACTGGCGCCGTGGCGCTTCCGAGGAGGAGCTGCTCGCGGAGCTGACGGCCGGCGCCCCGGCGGACAGGGAGGACTGACCCCGGCGGACCGGGGCGCCGGGCCTCAGCTGCCGATCCGCGCCAGCGCCGGCCCCGTGTCCGCCCCATAACTGCCGTCCCCCGCAGCCGTCCAGGCCGCCGCGCACAGCGCCCGCAGCCCGTCGACCGGGGTGCCTTCGCCCTCCACCAGGAGCGCGTCCCCGTCCGCCACGGCCCGCCAGCCGCCGCACCGGAAGCCGTCGCCGTCCGCGGTCACCTCCGGCTGCGGGGCCAGCAGCCCGCGCAGATCCTCGTCCACGTAGGCGGGGCGGTGCTGCGGCGGGGCGGCCAGCAGCTCGGCGGGGGTGGTGACGCCGGTGAGCACCAGCAGCGAGTCGACCTCGCCGTTGCAGGCCCCCTCGATGTCGGTGTCGAGCCGGTCGCCGATCACCAGCGGCCGGCGCGCACCGGTCCGCAGCACCGTCTCCCGGTGCATCGGCGGCTGCGGCTTGCCCGCCACCTGCGGGGTCCCGCCCGCGGCGATCCGGACCACCTCCACCAACGCGCCGTTGCCGGGGGCGATCCCGCGCTCCTTGGGGATGGTCAGATCCGTGTTGGACGCGAACCACGGCACCCCGCGCTGCACCGCGTACGCGGCCTCCGCCAGCCGCTCCCAGCCCAGCGTGGGGTCGTAGCCCTGCACCACGGCCGCCGGGTCGTCGTCCGCCGAGCGCACCGGGACGAGCCCCCGCTCGCGCAGCGCCACCCACAGCCCCTCGCCGCCCACGGCCAGTACCCGCGCGCCCGCCGGCACCTGCTCGGAGATCAGCCGCGCCACCGCCTGCGCCGAGGTGATCACGTCGTCGGCACCGGTCGGCAGACCAAAACCGGACAGCTGGTCGGCGACGGCCTGCGGGGTCCGGGCGGCGTTGTTGGTCACATAGGCGAGGTGCATACCGCCCTTCCGTGCGCGCGTCAGCGACTCCACGGCGTGCTCGATGGCCTGTCCGCCGGCGTAGACCACCCCGTCCAGATCCAGCAGCGCGGTGTCATATGCCTCGCTCAGCGCGTGCCGGGACCCCTCGGGCCGCCTGCGAACCTGCTCGTCCATGCCGTCTCGCTCCTCGCTCCACGCATCGCACCAAGGGGCCGGCGGCCCGCCGGGCGTGCTCACCGCGCCGCCGGCCCGCCGTGCCCAGCGGCGCGCACACCGATATTTCCAGCCACGCACGGGCTGTCCCCCGATCTTCCCTCATCCCTCCGGCGGCATAGCATTCTTCAATGACCCGTACCGACGGCCTCCGCCTCCTCCCGTTCCGTGGACTGCGCTATGCCCCGGAGCGGGTCAGCAGCCTGACCGCTGTGATGTCGCCGCCCTACGACGTGGTGGTCCGGCCGGACGGCGTGCGCCACCTGGAGACCGCCGACCCGTACAACATCGTCCGGCTGATCCTCCCCCACGCCGCCGACCCCACCACCCGCCACCGCCAGGCGGCCGACACCCTGCACCGCTGGCGCAGCGAGGGCGTGCTGACGCAGGACGCCCAGCCCGCGCTGTACGTCTACGAGCAGCGCGCCGGTGCGATGCTCCAGCGCGGGCTGATCGGGGCGCTGCGCCTGGACGGTCCGGTGCTGCCGCACGAGGGCGTCATCCCCGAGGTGGTTGAGGACCGGGCCGCCCTGATGCGCGCGGCGGCGGCGAACTTCGAACCGCTGCTGCTCTCCTACCGCGGCGAGGGCACCGCGACCGGCGCCGCCGCGGTCATCGAGCGCGTGGTGGAGGGCGAACCGCTGCTCGCCACCACCACGGAGGACGGTTTCGCGCACCGCCTCTGGGCGGTCACCGAACCCGCCGACCTCTCCGCCGTCGACGAGGACCTCAGCCACCGGCGGGCCCTGATCGCCGACGGCCACCACCGCTGGGCGACCTACCAGCGGCTGTACGAGCAGCAGCCCGGCGCGGACGCCGGTTCGCCCTGGGCCTCCGGTCTGGTGCTGCTGGTGGACACCGCCCGCTATCCGCTCCAGGTCCGCGCGATCCACCGGGTACTGCCGCATCTGCCGCCCGCCAAGGCGCTGGCGGACCTGGCCGGCGCCTTCCGGGCCCGCGCCCTCCCCGGCGACCTGTCCGCCGCACTGGAGGCCCTGGAGGAGACCCCCGGCACCGCCTTCGTCCTGGCCGGCGGCCCGGACTCGTTCCACCTCCTGGACCGCCCCGATCCCGTCCTGCTGGAGCGGACGATCCGCCGGGACCGGCCCGAGGCCTGGCGTCGGCTGGACGCCACCGTGCTGCACTCCGTCCTGCTGGACGAGGTCTGGCACATCCCTGACCACCCGTCGGACATCGGCTATCTGCACCACACCGGTGCCGCCGTCGAGCAGGCCGCCCGGCACGGCGGTACGGCGGTGCTGATGCGCGCCACCTCCGAGGAGACGGTCCGTCAACTCGCCGAGTGCGGTGTGACGATGCCGCGGAAGTCCACCTCCTTCGGCCCCAAGCCCGCCACCGGCCTGGTCCTGCGCACCCTGGACGACCACGAGAACTGATCCTCCCCGGCGCCGGACGCCGCCACGGCACCCTCAACCCCGCCCACGACCTAGTTAGGTTAGGCTTACCTCACTACGTCGCCGGGCGGGGTTCTCCCTGCCCCTGCGCACACCTCACCCTGCGCAGGACGTGGTCAACTCCGCACCAGGGAGGACATCTTCATGAGTCTCCTCGCGCACTCCGCCGAGGACCCGGCCGGCCACCGGGCACATCTGCTCACCCACGGCACCGCCCGGCACTACCGGAGCGCGGTCACCGAGAGCGTCACCCGGATCAGCGCCAAAATAGCCGGTACCACCCGCCCGTTCACCGGCATCACCGTCGACGGCCTCACCCCGGCCGTCGCCGCGGTCGACCTCGACACCCCGCTGCACGACGCGGCCGCCGCGCTCGACGAACTCGAAGAGGTCTACCTCCGCGACGCCGTCTACTTCCACCACCCGCGCTACCTCGCGCACCTCAACTGCCCCGTGGTGATCCCCGCCCTCGTCGGCGAGGCCGTGCTCTCCGCCGTCAACTCCTCCCTGGACACCTGGGACCAGAGCGCGGGCGGCACGCTCATCGAGCGCCGGCTGATCGACTGGACGGCCGAGCGGATCGGCCTGGGCGAAGCGGCCGACGGCATCTTCACCAGCGGCGGCAGCCAGTCCAACCTCCAGGCCATGCTGCTCGCCCGCGACGAGGCCTGCCGCCGGGAGCTGAGCCGCGACGACTTGCCCGCTGGCGCCCGGCTCACCGACGTACTGCCCCGGCTGCGCATCCTCACCTCCGAGTGCAGCCACTTCAGCATCCGCAAGTCGGCCACCCTGCTCGGCATCGGCGCGGAGGCCGTCATCACCGTCCCCACCGACGGCGACAAGCGGATGCGCCCCGACGCACTGGCCGCCGAACTGGCCCGCTGCCGCCGCGACCGCCTGATCCCGATGGCCGTCGTCGCCACCGCCGGCACCACCGACTTCGGCTCCATCGACCCGCTCCCCGAGATCGCCGGGCTGTGCGCCGGATACGGCGCCTGGATGCACGTCGACGCCGCCTACGGCTGCGGACTGCTGGTCTCCCGCCGCCGCGCCCTGCTGTCCGGTATCGAACGCGCCGACTCGGTGACCGTCGACTACCACAAGTCCTTCTTCCAGCCGGTGAGTTCGAGCGCCGTCCTGGTCCGCGACCGGGCCACGCTGCGGCACGTCACCTACCACGCGGACTACCTCAACCCCCGCCGCATGGTGGAGCAGCGCATCCCCAACCAGGTCGACAAGTCGATCCAGACCACCCGCCGCTTCGACGCCCTCAAGCTCTGGCTCACCCTGCGCATCATGGGCGCCCAGGCCGTCGGGGACCTCTTCGACGAGGTCGTCGACCGGGCCGCGGAGGCCTGGAAGCTGCTGGACGACGACCCCCGCTTCGATGTCGTCGTCGAGCCCCGGCTGAGCACCCTGGTCTTCCGCTACGTCCCCACCACCGACCAGGACCCCGAACTCAGCGACCGGGTCAATCTGCACGCCCGGGAAGCCCTGTTCGCCTCCGGTGAGGCGATCGTCGCGAGCACCGTCGTCGACGGCCGGCACCACCTCAAGTTCACCCTGCTCAACCCGGAGACCACGCTCGAGGACATCGCCACCGTCCTCGATCTGATCGCCGAGCACGCCGGCAGCTTCCTCGCCGAGCAGCCCCGGCCGGCGCTCAGCGCGCGCTGACCTCCCCCACCGACCGTCCCCACCGGAGACCCCGTGCCCGCCCCTTACGACTTCCTGGCCATCGGCCTCGGCCCGTTCAACCTGGGCCTGGCCTGTCTGACCGAACCCATCGACGGACTCGACGGCCTGTTCCTGGACGACAAGGCCGCCTTCGACTGGCACCCCGGCATGATGCTGGACAGCAGCCACCTCCAGGTGCCGTTCCTGGCCGACCTGGTCACCCTCGCCGACCCCAGCTCCCCCTTCTCGTTCCTCAACTACCTCAAGGAATCGGGGCGGCTGTACTCGTTCTACATCCGCGAGAACTTCTATCCGCTGCGCGCCGAGTTCAACGACTACTGCCGCTGGGCGGCCGGCAAACTCGACTCCGTACGCTTCGGCCACCAGGTCACCACCGTCGAGTACGACGCACGGGACGAGCTCTATGCCGTCCACGCCGAGCAGCGGTCCACCGGTGAACGCCACACCTTCCGCGCCCGCCGGCTCGTCCTGGGCACCGGCACCCCGCCGTACGTCCCGGAGGCCTGCCGTGACCTGGGCGGCGACCTACTGCACAACGCCGACTACCTCGACGCCAAGGCGGCCCTCCAGGCCAAGGACAGCATCACCCTCATAGGCAGCGGCCAGAGCGCGGCCGAGATCTACTTCGACCTCCTCCAGGACATCGACAGCCACGGCTACCACCTGACCTGGGCCACCCGCTCCCCCCGCTTCTTCCCCCTCGAATACACCAAGCTCACGCTGGAGATGACCTCCCCGGAGTACGTGGACTACTTCCACGCCCTCCCGCCGGCCACCCGCGACCACCTCAACGCCACCCAGAAGCACCTGTACAAGGGCATCGACTCGGCGCTGATCAACGACATCTTCGACCTGCTCTACCAGAAGAACCTGGCCGGCCCGGTCCCCACCCGGCTCCTCACCAACACCGTCCTGCACGGCGCGAGTTACGACGGGACCTCCGGCACCTACACCCTCGGCCTGCGCCAGGAGGAACAGGGCAGCGACTTCACCCTCGACACCCAGGGCCTGGTCCTCGCCACCGGCTACCGCTACCGCGTACCGGACTTCCTCTCCCCCGTCCGCGACCGCATCGTCTGGGACGACTCCGGCCGCTACGACGTCGCCCGCAACTACAGCATCGACACCACCGGCCACGGCATCTTCGTGCAGAACGCCGAGCTGCACACCCACGGCTTCGTCACCCCCGACCTCGGCATGGCCGCCTACCGCAACGCATGCATCATCCGCGAGCTGCTCGGCCGCGAGTACTACCCGGTCGAAAAGGCCATCGCCTTCCAGGAGTTCGCCGCCCCGGCCGGTCCGCACCGCCCCATGGAGCTGCCGGCATGAGCGCCCCCGTCTTCACCCGCACCGACGCCGCACTCGGGGAGTTCTCACTCCGGCCGGTCGACCCGTCCGGCGACGCCGCACTGCTGCACCGCTGGGTCACCCACCCCAAGGCCGCCTTCTGGCTGATGCAGGACTGCGACGTCGCCGCCGTCGAGAAGGAGTTCGCGCGCATAGCCGCCGACCCCTTCCACGACGCCTTCCTCGGCCTGCACAACGGCACCCCGGCCTTCCTCATGGAGCGCTACGACCCCGCCCACCGCGAACTCGTCGGCGTCCACGCCGCCGCACCCGGCGATGTCGGGATGCACTTCCTGTCGGCGCCCACCGACACCCCCGTACACGGCTTCACCCTCGCCGTGATCACCACCGTCATGGAGATGCTCTTCGCCGACCCGGCCCACCACCGCGTCGTCGTCGAGCCCGACGCGCGCAACACCGCCGTGCACGCCCTCAACAAGGCCGTCGGCTTCGAGATCCTGCGCACCGTCTCGCTGCCCTCCAAAGACGCCTGCCTCAGCATCTGCACCCGCGACCAGTTCCTGGCCACCCGAGGAGACCACCGATGACCGCCCCCTCCGACGGCACCCCGCCCCTCTCCGCCCGGGACGCCGTCGCCCACCTCACCCCCGACCTGTGGGCCCGCGCCAACCGGCTGCTGATCCGCAAGGGCCTCGCCGAGTTCGCCCACGAACGGCTGCTCGCGCCCCAGCGCCTCCCCCAGGACGGCCACTACGCCGTACGCAGCGACGACGGCGCCACCGAGTACCGTTTCGCCGCCCGCAGACGCGCCCTGGACCACTGGCAGATCGACGCCGACAGCATCACCCGGCACCGCGACGGCGACGAACTCCCCCTGGACGCCCTGGCGTTCTTCATCGAACTCCAGGAGTCCCTGGGCCTCGGCGAGGCGATCCTCCCGGTCTACCTGGAGGAGATCAGCTCCACCCTCTCCGGCACCGCCTACAAACTCGCCGCCGGCCGGCCCGCCGCCGCCGAGCTCGCGAAGGCCGGCTTCCAGGCCATCGAGACCGGCATGACCGAGGGCCACCCCTGCTTCGTCGCCAACAACGGCCGGCTGGGCTTCGGCATCCACGAGTACCACGCCTACGCCCCGGAGACCGCGGCCCCGCTCCGGCTGATCTGGCTCGCCGCCCACCGCGACCACGCCACCTTCACCGCCGGCCGCGACCTCGACTACGACACCCTCATCCGCGACGAACTCCCCGACGGGACCCGCGCCCGCTTCGACGCCACCCTCACCACCCTCGGCCTCGACCCCGCCGACTACTACTTCTTCCCCACCCACCCCTGGCAGTGGTGGAACAAGCTCTCCGTCACCTTCGCCGCCGAGATCGCCCAGCAGCGCCTGGTGTGCCTGGGCCCCGGCGACGACGCCTACCTGGCCCAGCAGTCCATCCGCACCTTCTTCAACACCACCAGCCCCGCCAAGCACTACGTCAAAACGGCGCTCTCCGTCCTCAACATGGGCTTCATGCGCGGCCTGTCCGCGGCCTACATGGAGGCCACCCCGGCCATCAACGACTGGCTGGTCCGCCTCATCGCCGCCGATGACACCTTCCGGGCCGCCCGCTTCTCGATCATCCGTGAGCGCGCCGCCATCGGCTACCACCACCGCCAGTACGAGGCCGCCACCACCAAGGGCTCCCCGTACCGGAAGATGCTCGCCGCCCTGTGGCGCGAAAGCCCCGTCCCCACCCTGGAACCGGGCCAGCGCCTGGCCACCATGGCCGCTCTCCTGCACGTCGACCACGACGGCGGCTCTCTCGCCGCCGCCCTCATCGAGGAATCCGGCCTGGAGCCCGCCGTCTGGCTCCGCCGCTACCTGGACGCCTACCTCACGCCCGTGCTCCACGCCTTCTACGCCTACGACCTGGTCTTCATGCCGCACGGCGAGAACGCCATCCTGGTCATCGAGGACGGCGCCGTGGCCCGCGTGATCTTCAAGGACATCGCCGAGGAGATCGCCGTCATGGTCCCCCAAGGCCTTAAGGGCCAGGGAGGTGCCCCCATCGACGCGATCCTGCCGCCCGCCGTCGAACGCATCCGCGCCGACGTCCCCGAGGACAAGAAACTCCTGTCCGTCTTCACCGACGTCTTCGACTGCTTCTTCCGCTTCCTCAGCAGCACCCTCGACGACCACGGCATCCTCGACGAGGACACCTTCTGGCGCACGGTCGCCGCCTGCGTCACCGACTACCAGGCGACCGCCCCCCACCTCGCCGACAAGTTCGCACGCTACGACCTGTTCACCGAGGAGTTCGCGCTCTCCTGCCTGAACCGCCTCCAGCTGCGCAACAACCAGGAGATGGTCGACCTCCAGGACCCCGCGGGCGCCCTCCAGCTCATCGGCACCCTCCGCAACCCCATCGCCCCCTACGCACCGGCCTCCTGACCCTCCCCGACGCCGAAGGGCGGGACCCCACCACGGGGTCCCGCCCTTCGTCACTCCGCACGCCGGCGCACACCGACGGCCGGCTCAGTCCTCCGCGGAACCGGCCTCGTCCTGCGCCCCGCCGTCCTCGGACCCCTCCGGCTCGTCGTCCTCTTCCAGGGCGTCGGTGAACTCCACCCCGTCCAGCTCCGCGAGCCGGTCCGAGGCGTTCGTCGTGCCGCCCTGGTCGGCCTCCAGTGCCCTGGCGAACCAGTCACGCGCCTCGTCCTCGCGCCCGACCTCCAGCAGCGCGTCCGCGTACGCGTACCGCAGCCGAGCCGTCCACGGGTGCACCGCGCTCGACGCGAGCTCCGGGCTCTGCAGCGTCACCACCGCCGCGTCCGCCTGGCCCATGTCCCGCCGGGCACCCGCCGCGACCAGCCGCATCTCGACCTGGCCGGCCTTGTCGAGCTTCTGCACCTCGGGCTCACCGGCCATGGCCATCGCCTTCTCCGGACGCCCGAGACCACGCTCGCAGTCCGCCATGACGGGCCACAGCTCCACGCTGCCGGTCATCCGCCGCGCCGCCCGGAACTCCGCCAGCGCCTCGCTGTACTTGCCGACCGCGTACGCCGCGAAGCCCGCGGCCTCCCGCACCGCCGCGACCCGGGACGCCAGCCGCAGCGCCACCCGCGAGTAGCCGTACGCCTTCTCCGGCTCCTCGTCCAGCAGCTTCGCCACCATCACCAGGTTCTTGGCGACATCGTCGGCCAGCGTCTTCGGCAGGCTCAGCAGCTCCTGACGCACATCCTTGTCGATCTCGTCACCGGTGACGTCCTCCGGAATCGGCAGCCGCTTGATCGGCTCCCGGTCCCGGTCCCGCCGCTCGTCCCGACGGTCATCCCGCCCGCGACCACTTCCGTACGGCCGACGCCCCCCACGCTCGTCATCCCGCCGGAACCCGCCACGGTCATCCCGCCGCGGCCCACGGTCGTCCCGCCGGAACCCACCGCGCTCGCCACCGCGGTCATCGCGGCGGAACCCGCCACGGTCGTCCCGCCGGTCATCCCTACGGTCGCCGCCGCGGTATCCACCACGGTCGCCGCCGCGGTCATCGCGCCGGTCACCGCCACGGAACCCACCGCGGTCACCACCGGACGGCCGGTCATCACGCCGGAAACCACCACGCCGATCGTCATCCCGACGCGGCCCACGGTCATCCCGCCGGAACCCACCGCGGTCATCCCTGCGGTCCTCCCGCCGGTCATCGCGCCGGTCGCCACCGCGGAACCCGCCACGGTCGCCACCGCGGTCATCGCGCCGGTCATCGCGCCGGAAGCCGCCACGGTCGTCCCGCCGCTCGTCCCGCCGGTCGTCCCTGCGATCGCCGCCGCGGAACCCACCGCGGTCGCCACCCGAGGGCCGGTCATCACGCCGGAAACCACCACGGTCATCGCGCCGGTCACCGCCACGGAACCCACCGCGGTCACCACCGGACGGCCGGTCATCACGCCGGAAACCACCACGGTCCCCGCCATGGGAACGATCGTCCCGACGGAAGCCACCGCGCTCGCCGCCCCGGTCATCCCGCCGGTCATCGCGACGGTCGTCGCGACGGTCGCCACCGCGGTAACCGCCGGACGGCCGGTCATCACGCCGGAAACCACCACGCCGATCGTCATCCCGACGCGGCCCACGGTCATCCCGCCGGAACCCACCGCGGTCATCCCGCCGGTCGTCCCTACGGTCGCCGCCGCGGAACCCACCGCGGTCACCACCGGACGGCCTGTCATCACGCCGGAAACCACCACGGTCATCACGGTCCTCGCGCCGGAAACCGCCACGGTCGCCACCGCGGTAGCCACCGGACGGACGGTCGTCACGTCGGTAGCCTCCGCGGTCGCCGCCGCGCTGGTCACCGCGCGGGCCACGGTCATCACGCCGGAAACCACCGCGGTCACCGTCATCGCGCCGCTGCGGCCGGCGCTCCGAACGATCGTCGGAAGAGTTGGTGGACATCGACGTGACTCCTGTCTTCGGTACTGCATTCATTCTCACGCACCGACCAGTTCGGCGCGCTTCGGAAAAACAAAAAGGACCCTTGGTCCCAGCATGAACGCTGGGACCAAGGGTCCTGAAAGATTGTTCGGCGGCGTCCTACTCTCCCACAGGGTCCCCCCTGCAGTACCACCGGC
>NZ_JBHYPE010000057.1:0-42651 GCF_042746015.1 Streptomyces sp. NPDC058773 | reverse complement strand
GAGGACGAGTCCTCCGAGACCGCGCCCATTGCGGCTCCGGTGCCCAGGGTGGCTGCGGAGACGATCAGAGCCAGCGGCAGCAGTATGCGAAGCGGACGTGGGGCGGCCATGAGGACGGTCCTTTCCGTTGCACAGGCTGGTGGCAGCCCGTGTGCCGTGCGGTGGCTGTCTGTCCTGCAGACAGGCGGCGGGCCGACTGCCCGCAACTGACAGCACTGTACGCCAAGTTACTCGCGGGTAATCAGTGGCTGCGGTCCGTACGCGGCCGCCTTCCCGGTTCGAGGCAAGGAGGCGGAAGCTCGTCGGCGGTGCCGAACGGCCAGTCAGTGACGTGCGGGAACAGCCCAGCTACGAGGCCGGACGCGTCATCGTCCCTCCGCTGTGCGGAGAGCACGCCGGACAGCGGCCGTGGGGCACTTCGCGGACCAGGCTGCGTGCCGTCCCGCGCGCAACCGCTGGATTCTGGTCGCCGCCTCTCCCGCAGTGACCCACCGGCTCGCCGGGGGCGAAGGCTTCGAGCGCGGCGAAGTCAGTGCGAAGTGCACGCTCCGGCAGGCCGTGCCAGAGCATCGGCACTTCACCGATGTCGGGGCGTCGGGCCGGCTGTGTTCGCTGACTGAGGGCGCCGATGACCACTACTCCGGCCCGATCGGCTGGCGCACGGTGGACCGGGCGTGGCGCGTGATCGTATCCGTTGAGCGAATGCCCCATTCTGGACGTGAGGCGGTGAGCTGGGAGGTTTCATTGGAGTGGCTGATCACGCTGATCGGCGCGGCGATGGTGCTGATCATCCTGCGGGACGTCTTTCACACCCTTTGGCACCCGACCCGGCACGGGGGCCTGAGCAGGGTGGTCATGACGCTGTTGTGGCGGCTGTCCACCCGGGGCCGCAAGAGCAGCAGGACCGCTGGGCTGGCCGGGCCTGTCGGCATGGTGACCGTGGTGGCTACGTGGGCCTGCGCCGTGGCCGTGGGCTGGGCTCTGGTGTACTGGCCGCACATGCCGGAAGCGTTCTCCTTCTCCGGCACGCTGGAGCCGTCCGAGCACTCCGGGCCGGTGGACGCCCTGTACCTCTCACTGGTGACCGTCGCCACGCTCGGCCTTGGCGACATCGCCCCCTCCGCCGACTGGCTGCGCATCGTCGCACCGCTGGAGGCGCTGGTCGGCTTCGCGCTGTTGACCGCCACTGTCTCCTGGATCCTTGGCATCTATCCGGCCCTGGCCCGGCGACGGGCGCTGGCACTGCGCATCTCCCAGCTGAGCCGCGCCGATCTGGCGGCCGGCCGACCGGCCGCTGACGCGGGGGCGGCCGTCCTCGGTCAACTCGCTGCCGACATCGCACGCACCTGCGTGGACTTCCTCCAGTACCCCGAGTCCTACTACTTCCACGACGGCCCCGGCGACATTTCGCTGGCCCTCGCCCTCGGCTACGCCGCCGACCTCGCCGAGCTGCGAACCGGCCACCCGGGTTATCGGAGCGCCGCGGCCGTGCTCGCCACCGCCCTCGACGACCTCGCCACGGTGCTCGACCAGCGCTTCCTGCACACGGGGGGTCCGCGACAGCAGGTGCTGGCCGCCTACGCCCGCGATCACGGCAGCCCCTGAGCGAGTCGGGGGCGGCGTGTCGGCCCGAGGTTCGTCCGGGGCGGTGCCGGTGGTCGGCCGGCCCCGTTCGGAAGTCAGAACGGGCCGTGGAGACTGCCCAGTCTGTCCGTCAGGCGCAGATTCTCCGAGTAGTCGACGGGGCAGGCGATCACGGAGACCGTCTCGTCGTCGAGGGCGTTGCCCAGCGCGGGGAGCAGTTGGTCGGCGGCCTCGATCGCGTAGCCGCGGGCACCGAAGCTCTCGGCGTAGGCGACCAGGTCCGGGTTGGTGAAGCGGGTGTGGCTGTGACGGCCGAGTTCGAGTTCCATCTTCCAGGTGATCAGGCCGTATTCCTGGTCCACCAGCACGAGCACGACCAGCGGGACGGATTCGCGGACGGCGGTTTCCAGTTCCTGGGAGTTCATCAGGAACGAGCCGTCGCCCATCATCGCCAGGACCCGCCGGTCCGGTCGCGCCAGCTTGGCGGCGATGGCTCCCGGCAGTGCGAACCCCATGGTGGACAGACCATTGGAGACCAGGCAGGTGTCCGGCTCGTAGGTGGGATAGAGGCGGGACATCCACATTTTTCCGGCCCCGGTGTCGGCCAGCACGATGTCGTGGCGGTCCAGGGCGGCGCGGACATCGGACACCACGCGCTGGGGCACCAGGGGGAAGGCGTTGTTGTCGCGTCCGTATTGGAGTTCCTCATCGAGCAGCGTGCGGATTTTCCCGCTGGTCGCCGCGTCGTAGGTGAGTCCGTCGGGCAGCGCCGCCGCGAGTGCGTCGAGTGCTTGCGAGGGGTCTCCTTCGACGCCCACCGTGACGGGGTAGTGGGCGTCCACCTCAGCGGAGAAGCGGTGCAGGTGCACGATCCGCTTGTCGCGGTCCGGGTTGATCTTTGCCGGGTCGAACTCCTGGATCTCGTAGCCCACGCAGATGAGTACGTCGGCCGTGTCGAAGCCGAAGTTGCCGTAGTCGTGGCGCATGAAGCCGACCGCGCCGAGTGCGTTCGGATGATCGTCGGGGAAGACGCCCTTGCCGTGGAAGGTGGTCGCGACCGGGACGTTCAGCCGTTCGGCGAAGCGTACGAGGGCCGCTGATGCCCCGGCCCTGGAGGCACCGTGACCCGCCAGTACAACGGGATGCCGCGCGGCGGCGATCACCTCCGCGGCCCGTGCGATCTGCGCGGGCGCGGGCGCATCGGCATGCACGGCGTCGACCTGCACGGGCGCCAGCGGTCCGGCGGGGCACTCAGCCTCGATGTCCTCCGGAACGGCCAGGAAGACGGCCCCGGGGCGCTCGCTCTGCGCGGTCTTGAACGCCTTGCGTGTCATCTCCGGAACGGCGTCCGGGCACTCGATACGGGCCGCCCATTGGGTGACCGGAGCGAACATCGACACCAGGTCGATGACCTGGTGCGACTCCTTGTGAATGCGCCGCAGCGACCCCTGGGCCGCCAGGGCAACCATCGGCGCGCTGTTGGTCATGGCATCCGCGGTGCCGAGCAGCAGATTGATGGCCCCGGGTCCGAGCGTGGCCGAACACACCCCGGCCCGGCCGGTCAGCCGCCCGTAGATCTCCGCCATGAAGGAGGCGGCCTGCTCGTGGCGCACCAGGACGTACCGGATTCCGGAGCCCTTCAGCGCGTCGACGAAGCGGATGTTCTCCTCACCGGGGATCCCGAAGACGTACTCCACGCCCTCCGCCTGCAGGCAACGCACCAGCAGGTGCGCGACGTCTTCCACCGCTGCCGTGTTCCGCGATGTGGTCGCGTCGTCGGTGCCCATGCGACGAACGTAGGCACACGCTGCCGGCCTGGCCACCTGTCAGCCGCCGGCCGGGGGCGGGTACCGCCCCGTGGCTGAGCGAACACCGCGTGGTGCCATTCGGAGGTGCTGTGGTGGCGCCGGCCGCGGTCGGCCCGCACGCTGGAGCCGGACGTGGACGACTCGCCGCGCACCGTGCGGCAGCAGGGCCCTGGGAGGACCGTGTGACCGCTTCGCCACCTGCCACCGATGCGCCGCCGGCCCGGTACGACGACCTGCGCGCTCTGGTGATCAACTGCACCCTCAAGCGTTCGCCCGGGACGAGTAACACGCAGGGGCTGATCGACCGAAGTACCGCGATCATGGACGGGCAAGGGGTGCACGTCGATGTCGTACGGGCCGTGGACCACGACATCGCCACGGGTGTGTGGCCCGACATGACGGAGCACGGCTGGGCGACGGACGCCTGGCCGGACCTCTACCGGCAGGTCATGGCCGCCGACATCCTCGTGCTGGCCGGCCCCATCTGGCTGGGTGACAACAGCTCCGTGACGAAGCAGGTGATCGAACGCCTCTACGCCTGCTCCAGCCTGCTCAACGACTTCGGTCAGTATGCCTATTACGGCCGGGTCGGCGGTTGCCTGATCACGGGCAACGAGGACGGAGTCAAACACTGCGCGATGAACGTCCTCTACAGCCTCCAGCACCTGGGGTACACGATCCCTCCCCAGGCGGACGCCGGCTGGATCGGCGAGGCGGGCCCCGGCCCCTCGTACCTCGACCCCGGCTCCGGCGGCCCGGAAAACGACTTCACCAACCGCAACACCACCTTCATGACCTGGAACCTGCTGCACCTGGCCCGTGCGCTGAAGGACATCGGCGGCATCCCCGCCTATGGCAACCAGCGCACCGCCTGGGACGCGGGCTGTCGCCACGACTACGAAAACCCCGAACACCGGTAGGACACCAGGGGCAGGACCCCTGCGGGGGTATGACACCGGGTCAACCCGACTTCGGTGGCTTCTGCGCGTCGAAAGCGAAGAGAGTGTTCTTTGCCGCGGCCACGATCACCGCACGCCCCGCAAGAGTCACACGTGGGCTTGCGCCCTGCTCGCCCGTCAAACCATCGACCTGCGGATCTGTTGTCCACAGGATTTTGCCATCGTCCCGCGACAGCGCGACCACCCGGCCGGTGGCCGAGCTGAAATACAGTGCGCCCGCTCCCGTACCAGGACCCGACGCGCCCTCCACGCCGGTCTGCCGCGACCACTTCTTCCGGCCGGTCGCGGGGTCGAGTGCTGTGACGAGACCGGTCTGCCCGCTCACGTATACGGTGCTGTCCGCCATGCCGGGCGTCCCCCCGTATGTCTTGGCCAGTCGGGAGTACGTGACTTTCCGTGAGGCCGGGTCGACCTGTGCCACCCCGTTGTAGCCGGCCAGCTCCGTTCCCTTCCTGTGTACGTGCAGGAGTACGAGCCTGCCGTTGGCGACCCCCATCGGCACGGCGGGGCCGTTGACCGCGATGGGCCTGCCCAGTGTCCCCGAGGCGCGGTCGACCGCGTACAGGGTGGGGTGGCGCACTGCCAAGGCATCCACCTCCGCATTCTTCGCGCACATCGCGACGAGCCGTGGGCCCGCCGGGACGGGAGCGCACTGCGTACCCGCGGGGAATGGCGACGTCCATGTGACCTGACCGCTGTGCGCGTTGCGGGCCTCGAAGCGGGAGTTGGAAGCGTCGACCGTCACGACGTCGGAGCCGGTCACAATGGCGTCCTGAGTCCGACCCGTGACGGCCGTCGACTGGGCACCGGACGGCACGGACCACAGCTCCCGTCCGTTGTTCGCGTCGAGGGCCACCACCTCGCTCGGAGGGTCCTGCGGGGCGTCCTGGGTGGCGAAGCGGTAGCCGAGCACCGTGTCGTCGGTGGCGCCCACCAGGTGCATGCCGTTGGTGGGGACACCGGGGCTCTTCGCCGTCCACACCCGCGAGCCGTCCCTGGCCCTGATACGGGTCGCGACAACACTGCCGCCCCCGCAGAACAGCGCGTCGCCGCGCACGACGCAACGCAGTTCGTCGGGGATGTCCGGGCGACCGCCGGGCACGGCCTTGTGCCACGGCTCGAAGCCGTCCGGAAGTGCGGCACCCGGCACTGCAAGGCTGTTGCCCTTGTCGCCGCCGCTGGTCCCTCCGAAGCCGCCCGCCGTCAGTGCGGCGACTCCTCCACCGATCGCTGCCACCGTGACCGCGACCGCGGCCGCGAACACGGGACGCCATCGGGGACGCAATCGGCGGCCGATGGAGGTATCGGTGCTCCCCGTATCGGGACCGGCCGGGGTGGTCGGGGCTGCCGGCGTCGGGGTGGCCGGAGTGGGGGCTGCCGGCGTCGGGGCGGCCGGGGTGGGGGCTGCCGGCTTCGGGGTGGCCGGCGTCGCGAAGTGATGCTCGGTGGCCATGTCGCGGGTGCGGCCCGTGCCAGCTCCCCTCGCCTCGATCTGGCCGAGGTCGGTCGGCAGGTCCCGAAGCAGTACGAGGAGTTCGTCCGCCGAGGGGCGCGCCTTGGACTCCTTGGCGAGGCACGACTCGGCGACCGTGCGCAAGGCCGCCGGCACATCTTCCAGCGACGGCTTCTCGTGCACCACCTGATAGGCAGCTATGTATGGGCTGTCCGCGTCGAACGGCCCGTGGCCCGTCGCTGCGTATGCCAGCAGCGTCCCCAGCGAGAAGACATCGGACCGCGGCCCCACATCGCGCGGCGCCTGCAACTGCTCCGGCGACATGAAGGGCGGCGTACCGATGACCCGCCCTGTAACCGTCAGCGTCTGCTGGTCCACGGCGCGCGAAATGCCGAAGTCGATGACGCGTGGGCCCTCGGGCGAGAGCACGACGTTCGAGGGCTTCAGGTCACGGTGGACGACCCCCACCCGGTGGATGTCCCGCAGCGCCTCCGCCAGCCCGATGGCGAGCCTCCGCAGCTCCGCTCCGCTCAGCGGGCCTTTCGTGGCGATGCGCCGGGCGAGCGTGTGCCCCTGGATGTAGGTCGTCGCCATCCACGGCTGCTCGGCCTCAGGAGCAGCGTCGACCACGGCGGCGGTGAACGCGCCGCTCACTCGCCTTGCGGCCGCCACCTCCTGCCGGAAGCGGATGCGGAACTCGTCGTCCGCCGCGAACTGTGGATGGATCAGTTTGATCGCGACAGGACGACCCGAACTCGTACGGGCCAGAAAGACCGTGCCCATGCCACCCGAGCCGAGTCGCGCCTCAAGCGGATAACCGCCGATCTCGGCTGGATCACCTGCGCGCAGCGACACTCTTCCCGACCTCCCGTCCCTCGTGCACCTCTGCCACCACGGCCTGCGTACCTGTCCTGCACACAAATTAGCCGCAGGGCAGTACAGCAGAGGACAGCGGGTGACGAACAGGACCCCAGGGTTGCTCCTGTGCCACACACGACGGTGCCCCCGCCAGGGCCCAGCGCACCGAGCAACTCACCGGGCAGATCGATGCCCTGAATCAGCGCCTGACCCGGCTCGTCGAGCCCCACGCCCCGCAACTGATCATCGCCGATCACACGCGGGCGCCTCTGCACGTAGGGAGTCCGTCTGGGCCGGGGCGAGGTCGGCGTGGGGCCGAAAGAGTCCCATAATGTGCGGCAAAGAGTGAATTGTGCATCGAGCCGCATACGGTGGGCCCTGGGCGGCGATCATGTCGCACCGGCCACCGTGAGGGGACCGACGTGGAGGGTAGTGACCGTGATGGCGAGCCTCGTCGTGACAGGCCGCAGCGACAGCCCGACGAGGCGGCCGACAGCAGCCCGCCACGCCGGGGGAGTTCCGCACATCGACGGGCCGCCGGCGCCTCCCCACTCACCGAAAAGGCTGCCAAGCCCCGTCCCGGTCGCCGCCGACGCCTCGCCGCACTGCTGAACACTCCGCCGCCGGGCCCCACTCGGCCGGGCTTCTGGCGAAGTCCGTTGCGGGGACCGTGGCTGACGTCGGTGTTCGGGCTGATCCTCCTGGTCGGCATCACCGTGCTGTTCGTGACCGGACTGCTGTCCTACGCCGCGTACAACCCGAACCTGGCACCGGGCAATGACAAGACACCGGGGAAGGGCTGGCTCGGCTTCTATCTGTTCTCCTGGCCGACCAGCCCGTACTGGCTCTACCGCCTCACCCAGGGGATCCACGTGACGCTGGGCGTGGTACTGATCCCGATCCTGCTGGCGAAGCTCTGGTCGGTCGTCCCCAAGCTGTTCACCTGGCCGCCGGTGCGTTCACTGAGTCATGCGCTGGAGCGGCTCTCGTTGCTGCTCCTCGTGGGCGGGGTGCTGTTCGAATTCGTCACCGGTGTGCTCAACATCCAGCTCCACTACATCTTCCCCGGGTCCTTCTACACCCTGCACTTCTACGGCGCCTGGGTCTTCATCAGCGCCTTCGTCGTTCATATCGCCTTCCGGATTCCCACCATGGCAAGGGCGCTGCGCAGCCGTAGCTTCCGCGGCGTCCTGCGTACCCCCGCCGCACGCACGACGCCCGAAGCGGCGGATGACACCGGCCTGGTGACGCCCCACCCTGCGCCGCCCACGATGTCGCGGCGGGGCGCCCTCGGCCTGGTGGGCGCCGGCTCGCTGGCACTGCTCGTCGTGACGGCCGGGCAGAGCATCGGCGGGGCCCTGCGCAAGACCGCGCTGCTGGCACCGCACGGGCAGGAGCCAGGAAAGGGCCCGAATGGCTTCCAGATCAACAAGACCGCTGCGGAGTTGGGTATCCGTGCCCGCGACATCGGGCCCGACTGGCGCCTGGTCGTACGCGGCCCCGGCCGGGAGCGGCTCTTCACCCGCGCGCAGGTGCTGGCGCTGGCGCAGCACACGGCAGCCCTGCCGATCGCGTGCGTGGAGGGCTGGTCCACCGACGACCAGCACTGGAGCGGAGTACGGCTGTCCGACCTGGCAGCCCTGGTCGGACAGCGGCAGAGCCCTCCCGGTGTCTTCGTCGAGTCCGCTCAGCGCGGAGGAGCCTTCAGCTCCACCCACCTGCGCGACAACCAGGTGCGTGACCCCAGGTCACTGCTCGCCCTGCGGGTCAATGGCGCGGACCTCTCCCCGGACCACGGCTATCCGGCGCGGATCATCGTCCCGGCCAACCCCGGTGTGCACAACACCAAATGGGTCACTCGCCTCACCTTCGGAGCAGCACAGTGAAGGGCTTCCGCACCCGCTACGGCGCATCCCCGCTGCACCTCTTGCTCGTGCTGTGTTCCTTCGCGCTGGCCGTCTATGCGGGACTCCGGTTGCTGAACGGAGACACGCTCGGCGTCGCCCTCTGGTTCGTGGGCGCCGCGCTCCTGCACGACTTGGTCTTTCTCCCCCTCTACACCGTCACCGACCGAGTGGTGCAAGGCGTCTTCCGGCGCAGAAGGGACGCGACGGACCGCTCGCACTCGCTGACAGGCCGGATCAACTACATCCGCGTGCCCGCTTGCGTGGCCCTCCTGCTGCTCCTCGTCTGGTATCCGCTCATCCTGAACCGGGTCCCGGGCTTCACCTCGTACACCGGCCTGCCGGCCGACGTGTTCTGGGGCCGCTGGCTGCTGATCACGGCTGCCCTCTTCGCAGCCTCCGCAGTGTGTTTGCTGGTAGCCGTGTGGCGTGCGCGTCCGCCGCGGCCGAGAGCGCACGAAACCCCTCCGAAGGCGCCCGGCCGACACCAGGCGTAACCAGGCCGCCAGTTCCGAGAAAGGGCCGGCAGGGAAATCCCGATGCCCCGCGCACCTGAACGAGCCACACCGGCCGTCCTTGCCAGGCAATCCGCCCCGGGCTTCCGGGCCGTCGGCCTGGCCGAACCGGATCCCGGCCTGCTGTGGGACGTCCTGATGCCCGCGGATACCACCGGCGCCACCCAGCGCGATCGGCTCCGCAACGCGAAGGCACCTGCCCGGTGAGCACCGAAGAGCATGCGCCAGAGCAGCCGCTGGGCTCCGGCCCCCGGCACGAGGACCCGTATGCGCACGCATTGCAGGACGGCCGCGGCCCCCTCTACATGCGCCGTATGGACGGTGGAGTTCTGTCGTCAGAGGTGGACCGCTGGTGTGCCGCTCCGGACCCCGCCGACATGAGCGTCCTGCGGCGGTGCAAGGGGGCGGTCCTCGATATCGGCTGTGGACCGGGGCGCTTGGTCAACGCCCTCCGGGCGCTCGGCCACCTCGTGCTCGGCATCGACATCAACCGTGCCGCCGTCGCACGGACCGCCGACACCGGAGGCGCGGCGCTGTGTCGATCCGTCTTCGAACGGCTTCCCGGTGAGGGGATCTGGAATACGGCGCTGCTCATGGACGGCAACATCGGGATCGGCGGCGACCCGCCGGTCTTGCTGGAGCGGATCGGGAGCCTGGTGTCTCCTCGTGGAAGCCTGCTGCTGGTGGAGGCGGCCTCGCAGGACGTCGACGAACGGTTGCGTGTGCGCTTCGATGACGGCCGTGGCCGCCTTGGAATGCCCTTCCCCTGGGCCCGTGTCGGCGTTGCCGCGTTGCGTCGCACGGCAGCGGTCACCGGGTGGCAGCCGGTCGAACACTGGTCGGTCGGCGACCGCCACTTCCTCGAACTGAAGCGCTGCGCCGGCTCTCACCCGGCGCACCCGCGACATCAAGGCTGAGGGGAGTCGCAGCAGCGGGCGCTGTGTTCCTGGAGGGTGGCTCCCGGTCCAGGCCGGGCGGCGGTCACCAGCCGGTCAGCAACAGATGGTTGACGAGGAGGGCGAGAACGGCCTGGGCGGCCAGCCACCCGGCATGAGCCCGGCGTGGCAGCAGCGCGCAGGCGGGGATCAGCCAGACCGCGAAGGTCAGCCAGATCCGTTCGGTCTCTGCCTTGCTCATTCCGGACAGATCCGCGAGCAGCATCATGCACAACGCCGCGGCGACCAGCACCGACAGTGCACCACGTCCGGCCGGTGGCCTACGCCGCATCCCCCGCACGGCCGGCCGCAGAGGTCCGGCGGCTCGGCACAGACCCGCGACCGTGGCCAGGCCCACTGTCAGCACCTGAGCGGCCAGGTTGGCCCAGACGAAGTAGCCGTACGGTCGGACCCTGGCGGCGCCCTGGTAGTAGCGCTCGACGAGGGCCGTGTAGCCGTCTGGCCACCAGAACCCGGCGGCGGTGAAGGCCGCCACCCATGGCAGCACTCCCAGGATCACAAACGGAAGGGGGCGGGCCGACCGGGCGAGGAGGAGAACGGCGGCACCGAGCACGACGAGGACCGTCAGGCCGTAGGAGAGGTACCAGGCAAGCCCCATGAGCAGACCGGCACCCACAGCCGCGAGGCCGGGCACGCGCGTGGTGCGGGTGGCCGCCAGCGCGAGCAGCGCCACCGCACAGGACGAGACACCGGCGAAATAGCCGTCGGCACTGACACCGATCCACACCGCCGCCGGGGCCAGCACCAGGAACGGGGCCGCTCGCCGGGCCAGTTGCTCACCACACAGCGCCCGCACGGTCACCAGGACCGCGGCCGCGAACGACGACCCGACGGTGATGCACCAGGCTGCCGCCCAGGCGCCGCCGCTCAACCCGATACGGTCCAGGCCGACGAACGTCAGCAGTGCGCCGGGCGGGTGGCCGGCCACATGCGCCGGCCAGATGTGGGGCGAGCCGACCAGGATGTGGTGCGTGAAGTCCCGGAGGAAAGCGGGCACATCGTGCACGCCGTTCACCGACTGCAGGTATTCCAGACCAGTGGTCAGACGCCCGGCGACTCCACGCCCCCAACCGTCCACGAGCGCCAGCGACCACGTCCATGCGAGGGCAGCGCCCCAGACAGCCGGCACCAGCGCCCGCCACGACAGGCGCCGCGCCGTCGGCGGGCCGTAGACCACCACCAGCGCGGCGACGGCGAGAGCCGCCGGCGTCCCCGGGCCGACATGCGGCAGCCACCACGCATACAGCGGAGGCCACCCCAGCCGCAGAATCCCCTCCGAACCGTAAACGGTCCTGTTGAGGAGTCTTCCGATGAGCACCGCCAGCGCGAACAGCACGACCGCGGCCAGCACCGCCCACACATCGCGTCGGCACTCCTGCTTCTGCGCACTCATCGTCACCGCGTGAGCCGGGAAGGCTGACCGTTCGCTGACCTTACGGTTCGACACAGCGGATCACATCGTTCGCGGTATGGGCGGCTCGCTCCGGCCGGCGGTGTTCTCCTCATCGTGATGGCCCGGCGGCCGAGCCGGCGGCAGCGGCACGACCGGTCGCCGACGACCACCCCGACAGCCGAACAGGCCGCTGCGGCGAGAGCCGGAGGGCTTCAGCGGATCGCTGCCCGCACGGGCTTCGGCCTGCTGACGGTGGCGGCCGCACCGCCCGGCGACGCCCAGGCTGCGGCGGGATGCTTACGCATTCCTGATGTTCCGGCGCCGTTCCGTCGCCGGGCGGGCCCGGGGCCGTACGGTCGGTGGCATGTTGGTCCTGGTAACCGGAGGTGCGGGCTTCATCGGTTCGCACGTCGTCACCGCCCTCACCGGCGCCGGGCACGGTGTGCGCGTGCTCGACGCGCTGTTGCCTGCCGCACACCGCACGTCCCCGCCGATCCCCGACGGGGTGGACTGGAGCCATGCGGACGTCCGCGACCCGGAGGCCGTGGCCGAGGCCCTGCGGGGGGTCGACGCCGTCTGCCATCAGGCGGCGATGGTCGGGCTCGGCAAGCACTTCGCCGATGCCCCCGCCTACGTGGGCTGCAACGACCTGGGCACCGCGGTGCTGCTGGCCGGGATGGCCGGGGCCAGGGTGCGGCGTCTCGTGCTGGCGAGTTCGATGGTGGTCTACGGAGAAGGGCGCTACGAGTGCCCGGAGCACGGTGTCGTACGGCCGGGGCCGCGCACGGTGGCCGACTTGGAGGCAGGACGTTTCGAACCGCCCTGCCCGAGGTGTGGTGAGCCGCTCGTGCCCGGCCTGGTGACCGAGGACGCCCCGCTTGATCCGCGCAACGTCTATGCCGCCACCAAGCTCGCGCAGGAGCACCTTGCCTTCGCGTGGGCGCGCGCCGTCGGCGGGCGGGTGACCGCGTTGCGTTACCACAACGTGTACGGGCCCGGGATGCCGCGTGACACCCCGTACGCCGGCGTCGCCGCGCTGTTGCGGTCCGCGCTGGAGCGCGGTGAGGCACCCCGGGTGTTCGAGGACGGTGGCCAGCGGCGGGACTTCGTCCATGTCAGGGACGTGTCCCGGGCCAACCTCGCGGCCCTGGACGGGCTGCCCGGTCTCCCGGAGGGGACCATGCGGGCGTACAACGTCGGCAGTGGCGAGCCGCACACGGTGGGGGAGATGGCCGCCGTCCTGGCAGCGGCGCACGGCGGGCGGACGCCGGTTGTCACCGGGGACTACCGGCTCGGCGACGTCCGCCACATCACCGCCTCCTCGCGCAGGCTGCGTGACGAACTGGGCTGGAAGCCGGAGGTCGCGTTTGTGGAGGGAATGGCGGAGTTCGCGACGGCCTCGCTGCGAGCCGGCTGACGTTCCCTCCGGCCGCGGCGGGGACGGCGGAATGCCGGCTCCGGCGAAGAACAGGTTTTCAGCGGCCGAACCGTGACTGCAACTGCTCAGGGAGACGTTCACCCTGGATCCGGATGTTGGCCGCGGCCTCTTCGATCCGATGTAGGTCGCCGGTTGTCAGCTCGACGTCGAGTGCGCCCAGGTTCTCTTCCAGGCGGTGCAGCTTGGTGGTGCCGGGGATCGGCACGAACCACGGCTTCTGCGCCAGCACCCAGGCGAGAGCGATCTGGGCCGGCGTGGCTCCTTTGTCGTCGGCAATCTGCTGCAGCAGGTCGACCAACACCTGGTTGGCTTGCCGTGCTTCAGGGCTGAAGCGCGGAAGCAGGCGGCGGAGGTCGTTGTCGGCAAGCGACGTGCTGGAATCGATCTTGCCGGTCAAAAATCCTTTGCCGAGCGGGCTGTAGGGCACCAGACCGATGCCCAGTTCCTCCAAGGTCGGAATGATTTCGGTTTCGTGCTCGCGCATCCAGAGCGAGTACTCGCTTTGCAGTGCCGTTACTGGCTGCACGGCATGGGCGCGACGAATCGTCGCGGCACCGGCCTCGGACAAGCCGAAGTGCCTTACCTTGCCTTCGGCGATCAGCTCCTTGACCGTGCCGGCCACGTCTTCAATGGGCACGTTGGGGTCGACGCGGTGTTGATAGAGCAGGTCGATACTTTCGGTTTGAAGACGCTTGAGCGAGGCCTCGGTCACTTGGCGGATCTGCTCGGGTCTGCTGTCGACCCCGGACATCGGGGTCGGCCCGTGCTCGCCGTGCTTGATTCCAAACTTGGTGGCGATCACCACCTGGTCGCGGACCGGTGCCAGCGCCTGACCGACCAGATCCTCATTGGTGAACGGGCCGTAGACTTCCGCAGTGTCGAAGAAAGTCACGCCGTGGTCAACGGCCGCCCGCAGCAGCTTCGTCATCTCGGCTGTGTCTTGTCGCTGACCGTAGAAGAAACTCATGCCCATGCAGCCGAGCCCGAGAGCCGAGACTTCGAGGTCCTTCCCTAGTTTGCGTTGTTGCATTAGAGATGCTCCTGGGATATCGATCGTCTGGCTCCCACTTATTTCGTGTTCAGCGGGGAGCCGGTATAGAAGTTAGGCAGCCTTCCGGGACGCCGGCGAGACCCTAGTGATACAGGCATGCCCTCAACGCTATGGCCTTGAAGCGCACTCCAAGCAAGCGGAACAGGTAAGAGGGCGCTTTCTCCCGTTGTTTCATCCCGAATTAGCTTGTCACTTAACGATCGGTGTTGGCTCTCCGTGGTCTCGCGCCGGCTTTGTGATGGTCGGGGCGGCTGTATGCCTCGCCGGTGGCGAGGACTCTGCCGACGTCGTGCCGGGTAGCGGGGCGGTGGTTCTTCGAGCCGGGCGGCCTGCCTGGTCCGGGGCGGGACGGTTTCGGTGCGACGGCCGGAGAGCCGGTCTTCGCGGGTAGGTTCCTGAACCCTCTGCGGACGCGGGCGGGTGCCAGTTTGTTCGGCTCGGTCGGCTTCTCCCGGGGCCGGCGAAGGTCGGTGGCCAGAGGGCGGGCGAGGATGTCAGCGATCCGTAAGTTCCCTAAATGCCATTTGCCCCTTCTGGTGCTTTTCTCTGCATAGGGTGAACGGCATGACCGAGAGACCCCCTTCTTCGGCTTCTCCTGTGGACGTGGTGCTGCCCTGCCTCGACGAGGCCGAGGCCCTGCCGTGGGTGCTGGGCCGAATCCCCTCGGGCTGGCGCGCGATCGTCGTCGACAACGGCTCCGTCGACAGCTCGGCGGACATCGCCCGCGCCCTCGGGGCGTATGTCGTCCACGAGCCGCGGCGCGGCTTCGGCGCCGCCTGCCACACGGGCCTGACCGCCGCCACCGCCGATGTCGTCTGCTTCTGCGACTGCGACGCCTCCCTCGATCCCGCACTTCTGCCCGCTGTCGGCGGGCCCGTCCTCGACGGTTCCGCCGACCTCGTACTGGGCCGCCGCAGGCCCGTTACACGCCGCGCCTGGCCACTGCACGCCCGCCTGGCCAACCTGGAGCTGGCCCGTCTGATCCGCCGGCGTACCGGACTACGGCTGCACGACCTGGGCCCGATGCGCGCCGCCCGCCGCCGGCCCCTGCTCGCTCTGGACCTGACCGACCGACGCTCCGGCTACCCGCTCCAGATGGTGGTCCGCGCCGCCGATGCAGGCTGGCGGGTGGCGGAGACGGATGTGCCGTATCACCCGCGCACGGGCCGCTCGAAGGTCACCGGTACCTGGCGGGGCACCTGGCAGGCGGTACGGGATATGCGCGCCGTCCTCGCCGAGCGGCCCGTCACCGACCCGGTGACCGCGGCGACCACCCCAGGAACCGGGCGATGAGCGCCCGGCTTACGGACACGCTGCTGGTCATCGCCAAAGAACCGGTCCCGGGGCGGGTCAAGACGCGGCTCACCCCGCCCTACACGCCCCGGGAGGCGGCTGCTCTGGCCGAGGCGGCCCTTGCCGACACCCTGCACACGGTGCTCAGGGCCCCCGTCCGGCGCCGAGTCCTTGTTCTCGACGGTGTTCCCGGCTCTTGGCTGCCGTCCGGATTCGACGTCGTGCCCCAGGGCGCCGGCGGCCTGGACGAGCGGATCGCGGCCGCCTTCGGACACTGTGACCGTGGACCGGCCCTCTTGGTCGGGATGGATACCCCCCAACTGACCACGGACCTCCTTGCGCGGGTCGGCCGAGACGGCTCCGACGCCTGGTTCGGGCCGGCCGCGGACGGCGGATTCTGGGCGCTGGGTTTCGCCGACCCGGCGCGCGCCGCAGCCCTTGTGCGCGGTGTGCCGATGTCCACCGACCGCACCGGGGCGATCCAGCGGCGCCGGCTTGCCGAAGCGGGGCTGAGCGTCAGCGACCTGCCGGTGCTGCGTGATGTGGACACCGCCGCCGACGCCGCCGAGGTCGCCGCCTGCTGCCCTCCCG
Organism: Streptomyces sp. NPDC058773; assembly: GCF_042746015.1. NCBI lineage: Bacteria > Bacillati > Actinomycetota > Actinomycetes > Kitasatosporales > Streptomycetaceae > Streptomyces > Streptomyces sp. NPDC058773. The sequence continues at coordinate 26,848 of NZ_JBHYPE010000057.1, read as the reverse complement.
GCTCGCGCTTCACCACCACCCTGAACTCGCTGGCGGAGGCCGGGCGGTGAGCGGCACGGCAAGCGGTAACGAGCCAGGCCCGCCGAGTGGCGTAGGTGCGGTGCGGGCGGCGGCATCCGGTGAGCCGGTGACCGTCCTCTCGACGGCCCAGCGGTGGCGGCCCAGCCGTGTCGAGGACTCGATGCCCTTGCGCGCGATGCGGTGGCGGATGCCTCTCTTGCGCAGCGATCGGCGCGGGTGGTCGCAGTCATGGCCGTTGTCGGCGCGGAGCTTGGCCGGGCGTCGGCGCGGTCCGCGCCGGGAGCCCTCCAGGACCAGCCGTCCCACCAGATCCGTCATGCGCGGATCAACGAACCACACCCATGTGGCCTGACGGCGTTGTCGTCTTGGCCGTCAGGCGTGGCGGAGGGCACGTCATGAGCGTTCCCGTCTCCACGCACGACCAGCACCTCCGGAAGCGCCTTGCGGCACTCGCGGGCCATGGCCTCACCGGGCTCGACGGCGATCACCTCGGCACCTTCCTCGCGCGGTAGCGCGGTGGCAATCCCGGTGCCCGCGCCGACATCGGCGACACGGGTACCGCCCAAGGGGGCACCGGTGCACTCCTCGATGGCATCGAAGAGCGCAGGCGGATACGAAGGCCGGCTGGCCGCGTACTGGGCGGCGGCCCTATCGAACGAATGCGCGCGGGAGTTGGCGGTCATCTCCCCATCAGTGAGCCGCACTTGGCCGACAGGAGACCGATCGCCACCAACGGCCAGTTCTGTCGCCGTGCGGCAGGCGTCTGGTGCCGGGGCATGGCCTGGACCAGTGTGGTGCGGCCTCAGCTTCCGAAGGCTTCGAGGAGCTCGTGCAGCAAGTGGGCGGCGGTGATCACGCCGAGCAGGTGCGTGCCGTCCTCGGTCTGATCGGCGACGGCGATCAGTGGACTGCGTACGCGGGCCATGAGTGCCGCCACTTCCAGCGCGGTGTCATCGGGGTCCGCGGTGGGAGGCGGGGGTGCGTCGACAGGCAGGCAGTCGCCGACGCTGCGTCCGGCCAGGGCCCGGCAGAGCTGGTCGGCGTGCTTCTCGTCGACGACCGGGGCGAGGGCCGGATCCTCGATGACATATGCCGGCACCAGAACCTTGATCATCTGCGAGGCCGGGAGGATCGCCCCGGGGCGGCCGTGTTCGTCGAGCACCAGGAGGCCGGGGAGTTTGTGCTCGACCATCAGCCGCGCCGCCACCAGGGCATCGCTGTCGACGCTCACTGCTTCGTAGTCAACGGCCAGATCTCGTGCGCGCACGGTCGGCTCCTCCTCTGCTTGGAGTGTCCCTCGTCCCAGCGTCGCCCATCGCCACGCTCCCGGCGATGACGTTGACGCGACGCTTACGCCGCATGCTCGGCCCCGGCGGCGCCTGCTCCAGCCCTCCCGTTGCAACCGGGCGGTTGGCGCTGCCCCGGCGTGCGGCAGCGAGTGCCGCCTGTGCCCATGTGGTCATCGGTCAGGCCAGGGCGAAGTAGCGCAGCCACACGTATACGGCCGAGAGGGCCACGGTGACGGCGGTGACGACGAGGCCGTACTTGGTGAACTGCCAGAAGGAGATGGGGGTGCGGTTGCGTTCGGCGATGCCGAGCACGACGACGTTGGCGCTGGCTCCGATGGCGGTGGCGTTGCCGCCGAGGTCCGCGCCGAGGGCCAGGGCCCACCACAGGACGTGGTCGGCGGAGCCGCCCATCGCCGTGACGAGATCGCTGGTGATGGGCGCCATGGTGGCGACGTAGGGGATGTTGTCGATGACGCCGGACAGCACGGCCGAGCCGCCGAGAAGGACCATGGACCCGCCCAGTTCGTCGTCGCCGATCGCTTGCGCGAGAGCCTTGGACACCTCGCCGATCACCCCGGCCTCGATGAGGCCGCCGATCATGATGAACAGCCCTGCGAAGAAGGCGAGCGTGGGCCATTCGACCTCGCTGAGCACGTCGCCGGTTTCCGCGGTGGACACGGCGACCAGCAGGCCGGCGCCGAGGAGGGCGACGATGCTGGGCTCGTAGTGCAGCACCGGATGCAGGACGAATCCGGCGACGACCAGAGCGAGGACGATCAGGCCCTGGACGAGGAGCCGGGGGTCACGGATCGCCTCGCGTTCCTCCAGCTCCATCACCTCGACGGCCCGCGCCTCGTCGTACCGGAAGGACTTGCGGAACAGGACGCGGCACAGCGCGATGAGGGTCAGTATCAGCAGGGCGGACAGGGGAGCGAGGTGGACGAGGAAGTCGTTGAAGGTCAGTCCCGCCCGGCTGGCGATGATGATGTTCGGCGGGTCGCCGACGAGGGTGGCCGTGCCGCCGATGTTGGAGGCGAGGACCTCGGCGATCAGGAACGGCGCGACGGGAAGTGCCAGGCGCTCGCAGACCAGCAGGGTGACGGGGGCGATGAGCAGCACGGTGGTGACGTTGTCGAGCAGCGCCGAGGCCAGGGCTGTGATCACTATCAGCATGACCATCACGCGGAAGGGCTTGGCTTTCGCTCTCTTCACGGACCAGATGGCCAGGTACTCGAACAGGCCGGTCTTCTTCAGGACGCCGACGATCATCATCATGCCCATCAGCAGGAAGATGACGTTCCAGTCGATGCCGCTGTGCTCGGAGTGGAAGGCCGACTTGTCGTCGGTCGCCCCGATGGCCAGCATCAGGCCGGCGCCGCCGAGGGCTGCCGCCACTCGGTGGATCTTCTCGGTGATGATCAGGGCGTATGCGCCGACGAAGATGACGATCGCGGCCCAGCTCTGCCAGTCGTTCATTGTTCTCCGATGAGTCGTTCCGGCGCGCGGCTATGAGCGTTGCCGCCTGCAGGGCATCCAGGTCGGGCCGCCATGGGGATTCCCTCGGTGGCGGTGCACGGCTCGGAGAGGTCATGCGCGGACATGGCCGGTCTCCTTGCCCTGGGTCGTTGTTGCTTCGTCCTGGTCGCGCTCGGCGGGGATGCCGGTGAGGTCCTCGACGTGGAAGAGGCGGGCGATCGGGACGTCCGTGCTGCTGTGGGCGATGATCGAGACCGCGATGCAGACCGCGATGAGGGTGTACGCCTCGTGGCCCTGCGGGATGCCGGACTGCAGCACGAGCAGGCCGTAGACGACGGACGCGAAGCCCTTCGGTCCGAACCAGGCGGCGACCAGCTTCTCCCGCCGGTCGAAGCGCGTCCCGATCAGTGACAGCAGCAGCGAGGCAGGGCGGATGAGGAAGATCGCCAGGATGACGGCGGCGTATCCGCCGGGGGACAGGTCGCCGAAGAGCTGCGGGGTGAGCAGGGCGCCGAAGACCAGCAGCGCGGCGAATTTGGCCAGTTCGGCCAGTGCCTCGCCGAGCGGTTCGAACGCGCACTTCGTTTCAGGAGACGCCGCGGTGAGCACGGCACCGGCGGAGAAGGCGGCGAGGTAGGGGTTGGCGTGGGTGAGGTGGCACAGCCCGTACAGGATGATCCCGGTGGCCAACGGCAGCAGTGGCTGCAGCTTCGGCTCGGAACCGAGCAGCCGGAAACGCACGAGGCCGTTGACGAGGAGGGGCAGCAGGATGCCGAGGGTCAGCCCGAGGCCCAGCTCCAGCCCGATCCTTGCGAGCGAGGCATCCGCAAGGCCGGCCGTGGGGCCGGCTGCGGCGATCAGGATGAGGACGAGCGGCAGCGCGAGGCCGTCGTTGATGCCGCTTTCCACATTCAGCAACTGCCGGAGCTTGGCGGGGACTTCTGCGCCCGACGATCGCCGAGGCGAACACCGGGTCGGTGGGCGCGAGCACTGCTCCGACGAGGAATGACGTCGTCCAGTCCCAGCCCACAAGGTAGTGCGTGACCAGGGCCGTGCCGAGCAAGGCGAGCGGCATGCCGAGGCCCAGCGCACGGGCCGGGTTCTTCCAGTTCTCGCGCAGCTTCGGGAAGGAGACGTGCATCCCGTCGGTGAACAGCACCGCGAACAGGGCGAGGTCCGCGGTGACCGAGACGATGCCGCTGTCCGGGGTGATGTGGATCAGGCCGAGGAAGCCGTCGCTGACCAGCGCTCCGCTGACGAGGAAGAGCAATGAGGTGGACAGGACCGTACGGGCGGCGAGCCCGGAGAGCAGCACCGCGATGAGCAGCGCGACTCCGAAGACGGCAACGAGCACCATGGTGTCCCCGATCGGTAAGAGAGCTCTCTCCAACTCGCCGACCAGACTTCCCGGCACACCGCGGGGAACCATACCTGCTCTTTACGCGATTTTGACAGGTCTCCAGCGCGCATCCCTGGCGCGCTGTCGTTGCCGGAGCCCGGCAGGGAAGTCGCGGGAGCTTTCGATCTTGGGGAGGCGGTTCTGCGTAACGGAGCGATCTCGCTCGCTGCGACTGGCCTCTTCGGCGGCAACCTCTTCCAGGTCAACCAGAGCTTCGCCCAGCTCGTATCCGTCACCGGCGGCGAGAGCGGCATTCTGGGCTCCTCTGTCGGCGCGCTGGCACGCGGCGGCCGTCTCGCCTACAGCTCCTTCGCCGGCCAGTCGAGCAGGCGGGCGCCGATGACGGCGGTGTGGAGGGTGTAGCGGTGCACGGGGTCGGCCGGATTGGAGCCGGTGAGCTGGTGGATGCGGCCCAGGCGGTAGGTCAGCGCCCGGACGCTCAAGGACAGGCGCCGGGCGGCTTCCGCGGATACGCATCCCGAGTCGAAGTACGCGGTCAGCGTCTCCAGCAGGGGTTCGGCGCCGCCGCGGGCCTGCCGGAGCGGGCCGAGGGCGCTGCGGACGAGGTCCGCCATGGCCTCGCGGTCCCGGGTGAGAACGGGGTAGACGAGGAGGTCCGCGGCGTGGAGGACCGGATCGTCGAGGTTCATGCGCTCCGCCAGTCCGAGGGCGTTGAGGGCCTCTTGGTAGGACTGGACGACGCCGCCGGCGCCGGGGTGGGTACGGCCCACCGCGACCCGGCCTCCGTCCGTGGCGGCGTGGGCCTGCTTGGCGAAGGAGGTCAGGACGTCCGTCTGGTCCCCGGGCGCGATGCAGATCAGACGGCCGTCCTTGGTGGTGAGCAGTATCTGGCGGTCGCCGAAGCGCCCCAGGAGGGCGAGTTCCACGCGGCGTGCGACGGGGTCGGCCTCGGAGTAGGCGGCGGTGCCCTCGGCGACGGCGACGGCGTGGGCGTGGGAGAAGCGCAGACCGAAGCGTTCGGCACGTTCGGCCAGGCGCCCCAGATCGGCGCTTCCATGGAGCAGGTCGTCGATGAATTCGCGGCGTTCGGCCTCTTCTTGACGTACGGCGAGGTGCTGGGCGCGCTCAAAGCCCTCGGCGAGGGCATCGACGACCTGCGCGACGACGGCGAGGGCACTGTCGGCGTGAGCCGACGCATGGCGTGGCCAGGCGCCGCGGGCGACCGTGAGGTGGCTGTTGATCAGGGAGCGCAAGCTGTGGCCCGCCTCGGCCGCCTGCTCACCGGCCGTGCGCCGCGAGGCGAGTTCGTCACGGTTCAGCAGGCGCCCGGTCCGTGCCACTTCGTCGAGGATCCGGTCGTATCCGTCCAGGAACTCCTCGGGTATCTCCCGCCGTGCCACTCGTCCCACCCCTTGGCGTATTGCTTGCGCTTTCTTAACACACAGGCCGGAGAGGCTGCGCGCCGATGCGGAGACCGGCGGGGAGACAGGCAGGAGCCCGCCGACAGCAATCTGCCGGCGGGCTCCTGCCTTCCCCTGTTGGATGGTCAGTCGGTGATCGGGATCTGCCCGTTGGCGGCGGCTGGCTGGGGGACGGATGCGGTTGCCTTCGTGGCCGTGCCGCGGTGAGTGAGGCCCTTGAGCATCCCGGCGAGGTCGACGCCCGTGGTGGAGCTGAGCAGTTCCATGCCCTGGGCGACGTTGTCGGCGACCGTACGGGACAGCTGGCTCGCACCGTCCGTCGAGATCACGGTCATCTTGTCCACGGCGCTGAGCGGTTCGGAGGCCTTGGCCACGACCTGCGGCAGCGCCTCGACCAGCATCTGGAGCATGGCCGCATCGCCGTACTGCGCGAACGCGTCGGCCTTCCTCTGCATCGCTTCGGCCTCCGCCGAGCCCTTCGCCGCGATCGCCGCCGCGTCGGCCTCGCCCTCGATCCGCACCGCCTCGGCGAGCGCCGCACGGTGCAGCTTCTCGCCCTCACCGGTCAGCCGGGCACGCTGGGCCTCCGCCTCGGCCTCCTTTACCCGGGCGATGCGCCGGGCCTCGGCCTCCTGCTCGGCCTGGTAGCGGGCGGCGTCGGCCGGCTTGCGAACCTTGGTGTCCAGTTCCCGGTCGGTCAGCGCGGCCTGCCGCTCGGCGACCTTCTCCTGCTCGGAAAGAACTTCCTGCTGACGTGCGGCCTCGGCGAGCGGACCCGCCGCATTGGCCCGGGCGGCCGCGGCCTCGGTCTCGACCCGGATCTCGGCCTGCTTCAGATTGAACGTCCGCTCGGCGACGGCGATCTCCTCGGCCGCCTTGAGCCGGGCCTGCTCCGAGGCGCGCTTGGCGTTCGCCTCGGCGATGTCGGCCTCCTGGCGGGCGCGGGCGGCCTCCGGCCGGCCCAGGTCCTCCAGATAGGAGCCCTCGGTGGTGATGTCCTGGATCTGGAACGCGTCCAGGATCAGGCCCTGTCCGGACAGGCTCGCCTCGGCCTCCTCCGCGACCTGCCCGGCGAAGGCGGCCCGGTCGCGGATGATGTCCTCGACCGACATCCGGCCGACGATGGCCCGCAGCGCGCCGGAGAGTACCTCCTGGGTGAAGCCGACGATGCCGTCCTGCTGTTGCAGGAAGCGCTGGGCCGCGGCCCGGATCGCGTCCTCGCTGCCGCCGACCTTCACGATCGCGACGCCTTCGAGGTTGGCCTTCACCCCGCGCAGGGTGACGGCACCCCGGACGGCGACCGGGATGTGCCGGCTGGACAGATCCAGGGAGAACTTCTGCTGGACGAACGGGACCACGAAGACGCCGCCACCGACCACGACCTTCTGGCCGCTGTTGTCGATGCTGACCTGGCCGGTCTCCGGGTCGATGGACTTCTTGCCCCGCCGTCCGGTGATGATGAACGCCTCGTTGGGCCCTGCGACCTTGTAGCGGGTGATGACGACGAGGGCGAGCAGGAAGAGGAGTACGACGACTCCCACGACGGCGGCAATAACTGGACTCATATCGGATCCCCCCTGCCTTCCCAGGGGTCGGCAGATCGAGTGGTGGTCGGTATTCGGTGGCCGGTTATGGTTCCCGGTCACCTGTTGAGGAGGGCGGGCTGAGAGGCGGTGTCGGTCGGTCAGCGCTCGACGGGCCGGACGGCCACCGAGGTGGACGAGAGCGGCTCCTCCACCCAGATCTCGGCGCCTCGGGCCACGGGTACCGCGCTCTTGGCCGCCAGCTTCACGGGGTGGCCCCCGAGACGAATCAGCACTTCGCCGTAGCCGTCGGTGGGAATGGCGGTCACTACCGACCCTGCCGTGCCGATCAGGTCCTCTTGGCGCGGGGTGGCGTCGGTCTGATCGCGCATCAGCACCCGGCTGAACTTCCACGCGAGCCAGCCCGCTGCGGCTCCGGCGACGATGCCGAGTCCCGCGGCGGCACCGGCACCGAGGCCGGTGCCGCCCAGCAAGATCGCGCCGCTGAAACCGAACATCGACAGGAAACCCGCGATCACCGGAAGCGACAGCAGACCGTCGAAGAGCCCGTCCAGAACTCCCCCGAAGGCCCCTTCGAGGACACCGTCAAAGACCAGCGAGAGCACGAGCAGCACGATGCCTGCTATGCCGAGGCCAAGAAGCCAGGCCATCTTGGACGCCCTCCCCGTTCCCTCAAATCGCTTGAACAGGAAGGATCGTTGCACGCATGACCGGTTCGAAACATTGCCGGTTTCCGGCAATCTTTACGTGCCTTTAATGCCGCCTCGCATCACCCGGGTCCGGCGCGCATGGCTGTCCGGCGTGCCCGCGTGCTCCGGCACGGCACGCTGAGCCCCCACCGCATCGCCACGAGCGCCACCACGAAGACCCGGTGCCGCAGGGGGATCTCGTGCACGCGCCGGGAGGAACGGGTGGGTTCAGGGGGGTGCGAGGGTGTCGAGCCGGGCGGCGAGGCCGGGGTGGGCGGCGGCCAGGTGGGGGCGGGTAGCGGTCAGGGGGGCGATGAGGTCGGCGGGATCGTCGTGGGCGAGGGCCGCATGGAGCTTGTTGAGCGGGCGGCGGGCAGCGGCGGGGAGGTCGGTGAGGGCGGTGATCTGTCCGGCGAGGCGGCGCAGTTCGGCGGCGTTGGCCCGGGCCCAGGTGGCGGTGGTGCGCTCGGCGGCCCGGGCCTGGCGCGTGGCCGTGACGCGTTGCTCGCCGGTGGTCCCGGCGGGGCCGGGCCGGCCGCGCAGATAGCGGCGTTCGGCTGCCTGGCGGCTGGCGACACCGAGGGGATCGGCGAGGTCGGCCCAGCTGGCGCCCGCGTCGCGGGCGGTTTCGATCAGGCCGGTCTCCCACCCGGCGAGCTGCTCGCGCACCTGCCGCAGCAGCAACAGGGAGGCCAGCGCCTGCTCCGGCCCGGGACTGGGACCGCCGGGCGCGTCCGGGGAGTCTCGCTGGGCGTTGCGCAGGGCGTCGTCTATGGCGGTGAGGGCCGCCGCGGCGGCGAGGAACGACGCCGGACTGTGGGCGTTCGTGCTGGCCGCGGGCGATGGGTCGGCTGCGGTCACGGGCACCTCCCTCGGGTTGTCATCATTTCGACGACATCATGTTTGTCATCCATTGGATGACATGTTACAACGGTGTCAGTGAGGCGCATTGGCAGCAACTGCCTGAACCTGCTGGAGGTGTTTTCACAATGTTGATGCGCACTGACCCTTTCCGTGAGCTGGACCGGCTGGCGCAGCAGCTGATGGGCCCGGGTACCTGGTCGAAGCCGTCGGCGATGCCGATGGACGCCTACCGTGAGGGCGACGAGTACGTGGTGGCCTTCGACCTTCCCGGTGTTGCCGCGGACGCGATCGACATCGACGTCGAGCGGAACATGCTCACCGTCAAGGCCGAGCGGCGGCCGATGACAAAGGCCGATGACGTGCAGATGGAGCTGTCCGAGCGGCCGCTGGGCGTCTTCTCCCGCCAGATCGTGCTCGCCGACACCCTCGACACCGAGCACATCCAGGCCGACTACGACGCGGGCGTGCTCACCCTGCGCATCCCGATCGCCGAGCGCGCCAAGCCCCGCAAGATTTCCATCGGCGTCGGCTCCGGCCGCAAGGAGATCTCCGGCTGACACCGCCGGACGGGTGCGGAGGACGGGCACCTGACCCCCTCACCCCGCCCTCCGCACCCCTTTGGCAGTCCGGAGAAGAACGCGTGGCGGCCGAGACGACTCTGCGCGTCCACCGTCGCCGACGCCGTGGCGAGAACCTGCTGGGCCAGATCTTGCTCCGGCTACGGCCTGCTCTTCGGCCGTCCCCAGCCCACCTGACCAACCCGCACCCCGGTGGCTGAACACCGGCCCCAGCAAGAAAGGCAACCACCCCAGTGATCTCCGACCGGCACGCACCGCACCAGCAGCCGTACGGGACGGCATACGAGCAGATGCTGGAGAAGGTGCGCTACGAGGGCGCCTACCCCACCCGCGAGAGAGCCGACGAAGCCGTCCGCCTGGTCCTTGCCGGGCTGGGGCGCCAGGTGGTCGGCGACGAACGCGTCGCGCTGGCCGCCTGCCTGCCCTTGGAAGCCGCACGCGTGCTGACTGCGCAGATCCCTGACACCCAGCCGCGGACCGGCTGGGCCTTCGTCAAGGCCCTCGCGGCCCGCACCGGCGCCTCCCTGGCCACCACCCGTTGGGACACCGGATCCGTCTTCTCCGCCGTCGCCGCCTACGCCGGCGCTGACCTGATCACCCGCATCCTCCATCAGCTCCCCACCGGCTACGCCCTGCTGTTCGGTCGCGCCGAACTCACCACCGCCGCGTAGCCGACGACATGCGCGCACGCGGCGGGCGTGACGACCGCCGCGTCGCTGTCCGCCTGCCCGGCAGGCCGGTCCCGGGTGGTGACGACGAGGGCGTGCAGGTCCGTGGGCAGCGGCATGTCGGTGGTGAGGGGGCACGGTGCGCCCTGGCCGGAGCCTCTACGCAAGCCTGATCGGCTTCAGCTCGTCGAAGCGGTCGCCCGGTCCAGGGTTGGCCGCGCTGGTCTTGCCGCCCAGCTGGGTCATGACACCCCAGACGGCGTTCAGGCCGGTCGTGACCGCACCTTCGGCCCAGCCGCCGGTCCAGGACACGTCGTCGCCCGCGAGGAAGATGCCGCGGTGGGCCGGGTCGAAGCGGTCCTGCATGAAGTGGGTGTAGAGACGCTCCTGGTAGCGGTAGTGGCCGGGCAGGTTGTCGCTGAAGGCGCCCATGAAGTCCGGGTCGTCCTCCCAGGAGATGGTGACGGGCTCGCCGATGATGTGCGACGCGATGTCGACGTTCGGGTAGATCTGCTTCAGGGAGTGCAGCATCAGCCGCACGCGTTCGTCGACATCGAGCGGCAGCCACTTCAGGGCATCGTCGTTCCAGGTGTACGACAGGCAGATCAGCGCCGGCTTGTCGGGCCCGTCGTCCAGCAGGTACGTGCCGCGCGTGAGCCGGTCCGTGAGCGTGGTGCTGAGCACATGCTGACCGGTCTCGGGGTCGACGTCCTTCCAGAAGGGCCGGTCGACGACGACGAACGTCTTGGACGACTGCATGTAGTGCATCCGCTCGATGGCCGTCCACAACTGGTGGCTGAACAGTGATTCGTCCGTGTCGATCCGGGCGGACAGCAGCCACGACTGGCAGGTGGCGACAACCGCGGGGTAGGACGAGGTCCTGCCCCACCGGTCCGTGACCTCGATATGGCTGCTCCCACCGTCGGCCCGTCGTATGCTCCGCACCGCGCCGCGGGGCGAGCCGCCGTGCAGAGAGGCGAGACTCGTTCCGGCGGGCCAGTGCGCGAGCCGCTCCGGAGCGTGCTGCCACAGCAGCTGGGGGAGGCGCTGGGCACCGCCGAGTATGCGTTGCTGGTCGTCCTCGGCGCCTACGTAGACCACCCGCAGGATCTCCAGCATCGAGTCGGGGAAGTTGGTGTCCCAGCCACCCGTGCCGAAGCCGACGAGCCCGAACGCCTCGCGGTATGCGAAGGGGAGGGCGGAGAACGCCTTGGAGGTGGCGAGGTAGTGCGAGAAGGACATGTCGTCCAGGCGAGGCACCAGCTCGTTCCAGAGCTTCTTGACCGTGGCGTAGTCGCGGGCCGCGATCGCCTGCTGCATCGCGCTGAAGTGGGAGCGTTCCTCAAGGCAGTCCTGCCAGGCCGCGGCGACATCGTGGAACAACTGCGGCAGGTCGGCAGGGGTCTCGGCATAGTGCTTGCGTCCGGCGATCTCGATGACGGTGCTGTCGGACGCCGGGGTGAGGGGGTTGGGGAACGGCTTGGTGTCGAGGCCGAGCAGGTCGATGTAGTGGAAGAGAGCACGGCTGGACAGGGGGAACCGCATGCCGCCGAGGTCGGCCACCGGGTGGCCGGTGCCGGGCCGGCCGGCACCACGCAGTCTGCCGCCGAGCTGGGCGGACTCGTACACGACCGGCTTCAGCCCCAGCTTCATCAGCTCGTAAGCAGCGACCAGACCGGACATGCCGGCGCCGACGACGGCGACCTCCGTACCGTGGTGCTGGGCCGGGATCGAGCCGAGCCCGTCGGGGTGGGCCAGGTACTCGTCGTAGGGGAAGGGGAAGTCCGGCATCAGCATGCTGATGCCGCTCTGCGGGGTGGTGTTCACGGGATGTCCTGAAGGCTCGTGCCGAGTGGGCCCGGCGCGGGTCGGTGGTACGGAAGTGAGGGGTGGTGCTTCGAGGCGGTCCGGTCAGACGCGCCGGGCGAGGTAGTCGGTGTCGCGGCGCGCCGCGCGCAGGACGGAGCGGCTGACGTCGCCCACCACCAGTTCCTCGGATGTCTCATCCGCCGCGATGCGCCGGCCGTAGGGATCGCTGAGGCAGCTCAGTCCGGCGAATCCGGGGCCGGCGTGGTTGGCGTAGGCGATGAAGAGCTGGCTCTCCAGCGCCCGGGTGGGCACCACCATGCCGGGGATGAGACGGGTGTCGAACGGCGCGGGCCGCCCGCCGACAGGTCCGCGGAGCGGAACCGCGGTGGGCACGCACAGCAGCTCGGCGCCGGACAGCGCCACTGTGCGGGTGAATTCGGGGAACTCCACGTCGAAGCAGATGCCGAGCGCCACCCCGACACCGTGCAGCGGAACGACCCGGGGGCGTTGCCGGCCAGGCGTGAAGTACGCGTTCTCCACCGCGCCGAAGAGATGTGTCTTGTGGTACCTGGTCAGTTCACGTCCGGTGCGGGCGAAGAGCGAGGCACTGATGAAGCGTTCGCCATCCTCGTGGTCGACGGTCGAGGCGACGAGCGCCACCCCGATGGACCGGGCGAGGTCGGCGAGCCGCTCGCGGTGCCGGGCTCCGTCGTCCTCGGCGACGGCCGCGGGGTCGTAACCGCTGACGAACAGCTCCGGCGTCACCAGAAGCTGAGCCCCGCGCGCGGCGGCCTGCTGGGCGAACCTCTCGACGGTCGAGAGGTTGCCGGTGGCGTCCCCGGCCACGCCGGTGGCCTGCAGGACCGCCACCGTCAGACGTCCCGGCTCAGTCATCGAGCGTGCCCTCGCACAGCCGTCGTACCACCTCGGTCAGTACGTCAACGCCGGCACACAGGTCGGCGTCCTCGGTGAACTCGCCCTCATTGTGGCTGATCCCCTCGCGGCTCGGGACGAACAGCATGACCGTCGGCACGACGTCGTTGACGTTGATGGAGTCGTGTCCGGCCAGCGTGTGCACCGGCCGGCTGCTCAGCCCGAGGGAGTCCGCGCACGCGCGGGCCAGGTCCACGCCGGCGGGCGGGTACGGACGGATACCCCATGAGTGGGAACCGCCGACGTCGATTCGGACATTCACCTCGTCCTCGATCACCTTGATGCCCTGCTCCAGCAACCGCTTGGACTCGGCGAGGACCTCCTCGTCGGCGGAGCGAAGATCCATCGTCAGGTCGACCTGGCGGGGTACGACGACGGGGGAGTTGGGCAGCACGGTGAGCTGTCCGACGGAGGTGTGCAGCGCGCCGTCGGGGTAACGGTCGGCCAGCTCGCGCAGCAGGACCACCAGCCGGGACGCACCGAGGAGGGCGTCGCGGCGGTCGGCGATGACGGTGGATCCGGTGTGTGCCTGCTCGCCGTGCACGGTGACCGTGAACTTCTCCGCCGCCCAGCAGGAGTGGACGAGGCCGATCGTCGTGCCGGAGTCCTCCAGGGACCGTCCCTGCTCGATGTGGATCTCGGCGCACGCAGCGGCCACCGGCCCGGTCCCCGAGCCGGTGTGCCCGATGGCGCCCAGCGCCTCGGCGACCGTCACCCCGTCCACGTCGCGGGTGGCGAGAGCGTCCGCCGCCGTCATCTTCCCGGTGAAGACGGAGCTGCCCATCATGGACGGGGCGAACCGGGACCCTTCCTCGTTGAACCAGTCCACCACCGCCAGGTTGTACCGGGGCCGGTGCCCGGCGCCGTGGGCCAGGGCCAGGCGACGGCCCGCGTGCAGGGCGGCCGCGACACCGTACGCTCCGTCGAACTTGCCGGCCAGGGGCTGGCTGTCGAGGTGGGAGCCGACCAGTACGTAGGGTGCTCCGGGGTTCCACTCCAGGAGGCCGAAGATGTTGCCGATCGTGTCGGTCTCGACGGTGAAGCCGTACTGGCCCAGCAGGGTCGTGAACCAGGCCCGCGCCTGGGCGTCGGCGACGGTTGCGGCCTGCCGGTCGACGCCTCCACCAGGCGTCTCGCCGATCCCGCTCAATGAGCGGAAGTCCCGCAGGAACAGGTCCGCGTCGGATCCCGTGGTGCAGTGTTCGCTGCGCATGTGTGTTCTCTCCTGAGTAGTTGAATCAGTCATGGGGGGAGGGGGAAAGAGCCGCCCCGGCCGCGGCGCGGTCGTCCGTGAGCGTGCGAACCCGGCCGCGGACGCCGTACCAGCCGATGACGAGTGCCGGGACGATGAGGACGAGCGTGCCGACCGTCCAGGTCCCGACGGGGTAGTCGAAGAGCATGAGGACGACGACGCCGAACAGGAAGAGGAGCGTGAGGTACGACGTCCAGGGGGCGCCGAACAGGCGGAACGCGGGTCGGGGCACCCTGCCCTCCTGTGACCAGCGGTAGAGGCGCAGCTGGCAGAGCACGATGGTCGCCCAGGTGCAGAGGATCGCCAGCGCCGTCGCGTTGATCGCGATCTCGAAGGCGCTCTCGGGGACGACGGCGTTGAGCCCCACGCCGACCAGTGCCAGCGCGGCCGTGAAGAGGACACCGCCGTACGGCACACCGTGGCGGCTGAGGCGGTTCATGAACCGGGGCGCGGCCCCGGTGCGGGCCATCGAACGGTAGATGCGTCCCGTGGAGTACAGACCCGCGTTGAGACTGGACAGCGCCGCCGTCAGCACCACCAGGTTCATCACCCCGCCGGCTCCGGGGACGCCGATCTTGGTGAAGAACGTCACGAACGGTGACTCACCGGCCCGGTAGGAGTCGTACGGAAGCAGCAGGGCCAGCAGGGCGGTCGAGCCGACGTAGAACACCGCGATGCGCACGATGACGGCGTTGACGGCCCGCGGCATCACCTTGGCCGGGTCCGCCGTCTCGCCGGCCGCGACGCCGATCAGGTCGATGCCGGCATAGGCGAAGACGACGCCCTGCACGATGATCACTGCGGGGAGCAGCCCGTTCGGCAGGAGGCCGCCGTGTTCGGTCACCAGCGACAGGCCCGCTTCGTGGCCGTCCACCGGGAATCCGGCGGCGAGGAAGACGCCCCCGACGAGGAGGAAGACCACGATCGCGGCGACCTTGACCAGGGCGAACCAGAACTCCATCTCGCCGAAGAGCCGGACGGAGACGAGATTGGCGCACGTGACGACGAGAAGCGCGGCGAGGGCCAGCAGCCACTGCGGCACATTGGTGAGCGCCGGCCAGTAGTGGAAGTACGTGGCGACCGCGGTGATGTCGACGATGGCGGTGAGCGCCCAGGAGACCGAGTACACCCAGCCGGCCACAAAAGCGGCCTTTTCCCCGAAGAATTCACGTGCGTAGGAGACGAAGGAGCCGGAATCCGGCCGGTGCAGAACAAGTTCGCCGAGCGCCCGGAGAATGAAGAAGGCGAAGACGCCGCAGAAGGCATAGACAATTGCCAGCGCCGGGCCTGCCGACGAAAGCCGGCCACCCGCACCGAGAAGGAGACCGGTACCAATGGCGCCGCCGATACCGATCATCTGTATCTGGCGATGGGAAAGCTTCTTACGGTATTCGGGAAATTCCACATCGGAATCGCCCGGGTGTGTTCTTTCCGTGCCCGTTTCCACAGTCACGATTTCCTCCCTTTGCCAGCGGCGAGGTGCACAACCGGAAGGCTGTCAGCGGCCGGGTGAACGGACAATGAAAAGTTGCACTGCGTACGGAGCCAAAAATTTGGCGTCTGCACAACGCCGCGCCCACGAGGCGGGGTAAGGGAGGGCGATGCCCGGTGCCTGCGGACGACGTAGAATTCCGGAGCATGCGAGGGAAGGAAGGAGCCACGCGTGTCCGATGAGCAGGAACGGCGGTGGGACGACCTCATCGAGCGGACGCGCGGTCGTTTGGGGGCGATGGTGGAACAATTCCTCGCCCGCACGATGGCGGACCCTTCCTACGCCGCTTCCGGCCTCACCGCGGAAGATTTGCGGCGGGCCAGCGCAGAGTCGTTCACGGCACTGCTGGACAGTCTGCGCTCGGACGGGAGCACCAGCAGACTGATCTCCATCGCCGAGTCGGTGGGCACCCGGCGCGCCCGGCAGGCCGTTCCGCTGGAGAGTCTTCTGCGGGCCGTCCGTCTGGACTTCACGGTGCTGTGGGCGCACCTGGCGGAACCGTCCTGCGGGGCGGACCCGGCCCTGCTGGTGCGCAACGCCGGGCGCGTGTGGAGCACGGTGGACGAGTTCGCGGCGCATGTGCAGGAGCACTATCGCGCCGAGCAACTGGCCATCGAGCTGGCCGACGCCGATCTCCAACGCCAGTATCTGTCCCAGCTGTTCGCGCCGACGAGGCCGACCGAAGCCGCCCTGGAACGCATAGCCGGCGCGCTGCGCGTCTCCCGGTCCGGCAACTTCTGCGTGGCCGCGGTCTCCCGGGACGACGGAGTCGTGGTGCACCGGCGGATCCGGGGCGATGCCCGGTGCGCCCATACCTTCTTCGCCTACGACATGGGCCACCACACGCTGTTCATCTGGCCGACGGACGAGGTGGCCCTGGGCCGGCTCTCGCCTCCCGTGAAGGACCTCTTCGCCGACGTGGCGGTCGCGGTCGCACCGGTGGCCAGAGGGCTGGCGCGGGTCCGGGAGTCCGCGGCGGCCGCCAGGGAGATCATGATCGATCTGCCGATGGACACGTCGGACGTGGCCACCTTGTCGGACCGCTGGCGGTCGGTGACCCGGCATCTTCTGGCCGGGGTGGGATGCGACCTGGGCCAGATCGTCTTTCCGTACCTTGAGCGGTGCACCGAGCTGGAGCGCAGGAAGATCCTGGAAACCGTCAGCACGTATCTGGAGACGGGAAGCCTGGGCGACACGGGCCGCGTGCTGAAGTGTCACCGCAACACCGTGCTGAACCGGCTGAACGCCTTCGAGAAGTACACCGGCCTCGACATACAGCGTCCCTATGACGCGGCCGCTGTGATCATCGCCTTGGAGTGGCGGGGCACACGGCCCTGACGGACGGTGGACGAGCCCACCGGATCCCGCGGTGGTGTGCGATCACGATCCGGGGTGGTGCGCGGTGTCGTGGGCGTCGGCCACAGCGCCCCGCATCGCGGCCAGCCGCAGCTGGAGGTGGGCGAGCAGCACGGCATCGGCGTTGGCGAAGTCCAATCCGGAGACTTCCCTGATCCGCCGCAAGCGGTAGCGCATGGTGTTCACGTGGATCTGCAGTTTCGCCGCTGCGGCCTCGGTGCTCCCGCCGGTGTCGAGGTAGGCGGACAGGCTGGTACGCAGCAGTCCCTGGGGCCCGTCCTTCTCGTCCAGCCGGCGCAAGGCCCCGGTGGCGGCCGGCAGCCCCAGGCTGCCGGCGATGTCGGCGAGCCCGAGCAGCAGCACCGGCAGCGCGGCGTCCTCCAGGGTGCCGACCGCTGGTTCGCCGTCGCCGGTCAGCCGCAATGCGCGCACCGTGGCATCGGCCTGCTTGCGGATCGCCGGCACCTGCGCCAGCGACCGTCCCGGCCCGCCGAGCGCGATCACGTATTCCCGTCCGATCGCTGACCGGCCGAGGAAGTCCCGGGCCAGTGCGCGGGACGCCTCCACCGCCTGCTTCGGGGTGCGGCGCGGCCAGCTCAGCACGCCGTAGACGACGCAGTCGCCCGCCACCGCCACCGCGGTCGGGTGCACCGCAGCCAGATAGCGTTCCAGCGCGTCCTCGAAACGGCGCAGCTCGATCGCCGTGTCGGCGTCCCCAGCCGGCGGAGAAGCCCCGCGGCGGCCGGCGGCCAGTACGCACAACGGCCCGTCGCCGAGTGGCAGTTGGCCGGCTGCCTCCAGCCCCGCCGGTCCGCCGCCGAGCACTGCGGTCGCCAGCCCCCGGCGGTGCTGGCGCGCCCGGGTGTCGTCGATCCGCGCATTGACCAGGTGCAACGCCACCAGCGGCATCAGCTCGCGCAGCTCCCGGGAGCGCTCGGCGGACAGCGGGCCGGTGACCACGGCCCATACGTAGCCGAGGACGTCCGATCCGGCCCGGACCGCGATGGCCACGCGTGGCAGCAGCCCCGAGCCGGTCGGTTCGACATATACCGGGTCCGGGTCGGCGTGCAGCCTGGCGAACACCCCGCGGGCTTCCAGTGCGGCGAGCCCGCGGGGTGTGACCGCTCGGCCGAGGATGGTTTCCACCCGAGCCTCGTCGGTCCGGTCCTGACCGGCCGACCAGGCCAGCACCGCCGAGGAGCGGTCCTCGATGGTGACCGGGGCGCCGAGCAGGTCGCTGATCGTGTTGGCCACGCTGAACAGGTCGCCCGTGTCGTCCGACCGCAGTTGCGCGCGGGCCCGGTCCAGCAGCCGTTCTCGGACGGTGGCCGCGATGTGCAGCCAGGACGCGCCGGGGTTGACTTCGACCACCGGCAGCGGACAGTCGTCGAAGGCAGCCGGCAGCGGACCCTTGACCACGACCGCGCGCGCCCCGGCGGCAGCCATGTCGGCAGCGAACTCGCGCAACGCGGTATCCCCGTGCACGCCGACCCCGAGCACCACGCTGCCCGGTTCGAGCTGGTCGGCGCTCGCGCCGTCATGGATGGCCACCCCGGTCAGCGGCTGGTCCGGGTCGCCGCGCTCGATCGCCAGCCGCAGCACTGTGCTGCCCAGGTCCTCCACCAGTGTGCGGGCGGTCAGCTCACGGTTCATTTCGGCAGGCTAAGCGAATCGGGTTGTTGGTGGCGACAATCCGCGGGTGCCGTTCTTGACGTTTGCAACGACGCGGTCCGCTGATCGGCTCCGGCACGCTGCCGCCCATGGACAGAACAGTAACGGTGCGTGATCTCGACCAGCGGGACGAGCTGGAGGAACTCCGTGCTTTGTTGGCCAGGATCTGGAACTCGCCCGAGCCACTGATCTCCTTCCCGGTGCTGCGCGCGCTGTCCCACGCCGGCGGCATGGTGCTCGGGGCGTACGTCGGCGACCGGATGGTCGGAGGTGCGGTCGGCTTCCGCAACCCGGACGCGCCGTCCCTGCACTCGCACATCGTCGGGGTCGACCCGGACCACCAGGGCAAGGGGGTCGGCCGGGCGGTGAAGCTGTATCAGCGGGACTGGTGTCTGCGGCGCGGCATCACCGAGATCACCTGGACTTTCGATCCGTTGGCGTGGCGCAACGCGGTGTTCAACATCGACCGGATCGGCGCGATCGGCGTGAAGTATCTGCCGGACTTCTATGGGCCGATGGCCGGCTCCGACGCCGAACCGCCGACGGACCGGATGCTGCTGCGCTGGGACCTCAGCACCGACCGCCGTCCGGAGGCGCCCGGCCCGCGCGCAGCCGCGGTGCTCGACGTCGGCCCGGACGGCGAGCCCCGGCACGGCGTCACCCCGGACGACGGGGGTCCGGTATGGCTGCAGCTGCCCGAACGGGTGCCCCCGGCGCAGGCGGTGCCCTGGCGGCACGCGTTGCGCGCGGTGCTGGCCCCGCTGCTGGACGCCGGACATCGCTGGACCGCCGTGTCCGACGGCGGCTGGTGCGTGCTGACACGGCCGGATGCTGAGCCACGTCCCGGAGCACAAGGGCAGCCGCAGGAGCTGCCGGAACTTCCCATGGAGGAGAACCGATGAAGATCGAGTCCGTTGAACTGGTGCGAGTGGAACTGCCGCTGGTGACACCGTTCCGCACCTCGTTCGGCACCCAAACCCGGCGGGACGTGCTGCTCGTCCGGGTGCTGACCCCTGAGGCGGAGGGCTGGGCGGAGTGCGTGGCAGGCAAGCACCCGGTGTACTCCAGCGAGTACACCGAGGGCGCGCACCGGGTCGTCGCGGACGAACTGCTGCCCCGGCTTCTCGGCGGCGACGTCACCGCCGCGTCGGTGATGCCGGCGCTGTCCGGGGTGCAGGGCCACCGGATGGCGAAGGCGGCGGTGGAGACCGCTGTGCTGGACGCACAACTCCGTGCGGCCGGCATGTCGCTGGCCCACTACCTGGGCGCCACCCGGAGCGAGATCGTGTCCGGGGTGTCGGTAGGCATCCATGACAGCATCCCGGAACTGCTCGACACCGTCGGCGGCTACCTGGACGCCGGGTATGCCCGGATCAAGCTGAAGATCGAACCGGGTTGGGACGTCGCGCCGGTCGCCGCGGTACGGGAGCGGTTCGGTGACCACATCGCGCTCCAGGTGGACGCCAATTGCGCGTACACGCGCGCGGACTTCCGCCGGCTGCGGGCGCTGGACGTGTTCGGGCTGCTGCTGATCGAGCAGCCGCTGCCGGAAGAGGATGTCGCCGGGCACGCGCAGTGGGCGGCCGCCCTCGATACCCCGATCTGCCTGGACGAGTCGGTGGTCTCCGCGCAGGCCGCGGCCGAGGCGATCCGGCTCGGCGCCTGCTCGATCGTGAACATCAAGCCAGGCCGGGTCGGCGGCTACCTGGAGGCCCGCCGGGTGCACGACGTGTGTCAGGCCGTCGGGGTGCCGGTATGGGCGGGCGGGATGCTGGAGACCGGGATCGGCCGGGCGGCGAACCTGGCTCTGGCCGGGTTGCCCAATTTCACCCTGCCCTCGGACATCTCCGGCTCCGACCGGTACTACCAGCAGGATCTCACCGAGCCGTTCACGGTCGTGGACGGGCTGATTCCGGTGCCCACCGGGCCCGGCATCGGCGTGACCCCGATCCCGGATGTGCTGGCCGAACTCGCGGTGCGACGTGAGGTGGTGAAGCCATGAAGCCGCTGGACACCCTCGTCGGGCGGACCGATGAGATCGTCGAACAGACCTTGGCGCTGTGTCGGATCGAGTCGCCGTCGGACGACGTGCCCTCGCTGGCCGCTGTCACTGACGCAGCGGCCGAACTCGGCGAGCGGCTCATCGGGCGGGCACCGGTCCGGATCGTCGAGCAGGGCCGGCCGGCGCTGCTGTGGGAGCCCGCGCCTGGTGGTGTGCTGCTGCTCGGCCACCTGGACACGGTGTGGCCGCTGGGCACGCTTGCCGGCTGGGTGCATCCGCAGCGTACCGACGAGGTGATCAGCGCGCCGGGCGTGTTCGACATGAAAGCCGGCGTGGTGCAAGGGTTCCATGCCATGGCGGCGATCGGTTCCCCGGCAGCGTGCGGGATGCTGCTGACCACCGATGAGGAACTCGGGTCACCGGTGTTCCGGCCGGTCGTCGAACGAGTCGCCGCCGACGCGGGCACGGTGCTGGTGCTGGAGGCCAGTGCGGACGGTGCGCTGAAGATCGGCCGGAAAGGCGCCGGCCGCTACACCGTCCGCATCCACGGAAAGGCCGCGCACGCCGGGTTGGAGCCGGAACACGGTGTGAACGCGCTGTGTGAACTGGCCGAGCAGGTGCGCGTCGTCGCCTCGTTCGGCTCCGGTGAGCTGACCGTCACGCCCACTGTCGCCGCCGCCGGCACCACCGCCAACACGGTGCCCGCCGAGGCGTCGTTCGTGGTGGACGTCCGCGCCGCGACCCGTATGCAGCAGGACGACCTGCATGCCCGGATCACTGCCCTGAACCCGGTGTTGCCCGGTGCGCGGGTGGAGGTCGACGGCGGGCCCACTTCACCACCCATGGAGGCCGCCCAGGCACAGCCGGTACTCGCGGCGGCCCGGGAGGTCGCCGCCGCATGCGGACTCGGCGAGCTGCGCGGGGTGTGCGTCGGCGGCGGATCGGACGGCAACCTCACCGCGAGCATCGGGGTGCCGACCCTCGACGGGCTGGGCGCGGTGGGTGCGCATGCCCATGCCGAGGGTGAGTACGCCGTGATCGCCGCGATGCCCCGCCGCGCGGCCCTGCTGGCCGGACTGATCGACCGGCTGATCCGCGAACCCCTCACCACAACGGCTGGCCGTCCGGCCGGTTCCCGGCGCAACTGAGCGCCGTCACTTCGACGGTCTCGATTCCGATCCGTACAGCGCGGCCACATCTCACCGGCACGCGCATCACCAAGTCCAGCCATCCAGCTGCTTCCCCACCGACGGCCCGCTCCCTCGGGCCTGTGCCAGAGGAGTATCAATGAAGAACCTATTCCGAACGATGCCGGTGGAGGAGGTGCTCGCCCGCGGCGAACGTGGTGGGCTCAACCGGAGACTCTCGGGTATGGACCTGATCGGGTTCGGCATCGGCATCATCATCGGCACCGGCGTCTTCACACTGACCGGTATCGAGGCCAAGAATCACGCCGGGCCCGCCGTCATTGTCTCGTTCGTCATCGGCGGCATCGTCGCGGCCTTGGCCGCGATGTGCTACGCCGAGCTGGCCTCGGCGGTGCCCACGGCGGGCAGCGCCTACACCTACGCCTATGCCACCCTCGGCGAAGTCTTCGCCTGGATGATCGGCTGGGATCTGCTGTTGGAGTTCGTGCTCGGCACGGCTGTGGTGGCGCGCGGCTGGTCGGGCTACCTCGCGAATTTGCTCGGCCTTCCTGGCGAGTGGTTCGGTGAGACCTCCACCGTCAACGTCGGCGCCATCCTCATCGTTGCGGTACTCACCGTCGTCGCCGTGGCCGGTATCCGCGAATCGTCCCGCGTGACCAACGTACTGGTCGTCGTGAAGCTCACGGTCTGCGTGCTGGTCATCGTGGCTGGTCTGTACTACTTCAAGGCAGCCAACCTCCACCCGTTCGTACCGCCCGCACAGCCCTCCGAGAGCAGTGCGAGCGTCACAGAACAACCCCTGGTGCAGGCACTGCTGGGCATGGGGCAGTCGGTGTACGGCGTCGGCGGGATACTCACTGCTGCGGCGGTCGTGTTCTTCGCCTACACCGGGTTCGAGGCCCTGGCCAACCTCGGCGAGGAAACCAAACGGCCCAAGCGCGACCTGCCGGTCGGTCTCCTCGGCAGCCTCATCCTCTGCACGGTGCTCTACATAGCCGTCGCCCTGGTCCTGATCGGGATGGTCGACTACCGGCACATCGACGAGGGAGCCCCGCTTGCCGCCGCCTTCCAGTCGGTGGGCGCGCCCTGGATCGCCGCGCTCATCTCGCTGAGCGCGGTCACCGGGCTCACGTCGGTGATGATGGTCCAACTGGTCACGATCGGCCGCATCGGCTTCGCCATGAGCCGCGACGGGTTGCTGCCGGCACCTTTGTCGAAGGTGCATCCTCGGTGGGGTACCCCGCACCGTATGACCATCGCGGGCGCCGTGATCATCATGGTGTTCGCCGGGTTCGTGCCCCTGTCCGCACTCGCCGACATGGTCAGCATCGGAGCACTGTCCGGCTTCGTCATCGTCGCGGTTGCCGTACCGGTGCTACGGCGCCGCAAACCGCAGCTCTCCCGGCCGTTCCGGGTGCCGCTGTCTCCGTGGCTGCCCCTCCTCACCGCGGTGGGATGCCTCTACCTGATGATGAACCTCAACGTCATGACATGGCTGCGCTTCGGCATCTGGCTGGTCATCGGGCTGGCCGTCTACCTCCTCTACGGCCGACGGAACGCCCGGGTCGCGAACTCGCCCCAAGCGACGACCACGGGTGCGCCGGTCTGAGGGCGAAAACCGCCACGCACCACGCCAAGTGCCAAGGAAACACCGGTGTGGCACGGCCCTGCCGTGCCACACCAACCCTTGCGAACCATGTCGCCCCGCGCTGCTGTACTGGTGATCAGCGCGAACGGCTCGCAGCGGGGCGGGCTGCGACCGCTGGCGTGGCCGGCGGGGTGGTGCCGAGGGTCGTCTTTGGTTCGCGGGCCGGCACCTACGCGTACCAGGCAGGAATCTCGGCCCGGGTAGCGAACAAGGCTGCCATCGAGGCCGCAAAGGCCTCTGCCGAGGCGCTGAAGATCGCGGCCAGCCGGCACCGTGCCTTCCGGGCCGACCGCGACGAAGTGGGGGTCCCCGTTCCAGAACTGGGGTGGTGACCTACCCGGAGAAAAGCGTCCGGATTCGCCCTATCGTGAATGCAGAGTCGCTCTCCGCCGGTTGTGGGTGTCGCCGGCCCGCTACGCGTCCCGGATGAAGCCCTCCCGCACCAGCCAGTCCTTCGCCACCTCGTGCGGGTCCTCCCCGTCCACGTCCACCCGCGCGTTCAGGCGCTGGGCCTCCGCCCCCGTCAGCCGCTTGGTGATCGGGGCGAGGAGACCGGCGATGGCGGGGTACTTCCTCATGGTGGCGCTGTTCATCTCGGGTGCCGCGTTGTAGTTGGGGAAGAAGTGCCGGTCGTCCTCCAGCACCTTCAGCTTGAGTTCGGGAATGCGGCCGTCGGTGGTGGCCGCCACACCGAGGGCGCAGGCCGCGCCCTCGGCGACCTGGGCGTAGACGACGCCGTCGTCCATCTTTTTGAAGTTCCCGCGCCGGAGGGCGAATCCGTACGTCTTCGCCACGCCCGGCAGGCCGTCCTCGCGCACCGAGAACTCGCTTCCGCCGCAGATCGTCGCCGCGCCCGGGTCTTTCTTCGTCAGACGTGCCACGTCGGAGAGCGTGCGCAGCCGGTACTTCTGCGCATTCGCCTGGTTCGCGACCAGCGCGTAGGTGTTGTTGAGCGGCGCGGCGGGCAGCCAGGTGACGCCGTTGCGGCGGTCCTCCTCGCGTACGGCCTCCCACTGCTCGTACGGGTCGACGACCCTCTTGGTGTGACCGAGGTAGGTGATCCAGGCCGTGCCGGTGTACTCGTACATCCCGTCCGCCGCACCGGACTTGACCGCCTCGCGGGCGCCGATCGAGCCCTGGATGTTCGTCCGGTCCAGGACTTCCGCGCCGGCCGCTTTGAAGACCAGCCCCATGATCTGGCCCAGGATGATCTGCTCGGTGAACTCCTTTGAGGTCACTGTCAGTTGGGCGCCCTTCAGTGGTCGTCCCTTCCCGATCGAGCCGGGCTGCACCGAGTCGGCCAGCGGGCTGCCGCTGGTCAGTCCGCAGCCGCTCAGCCCTGCAACAGCGAGCAGCAGGGCGCCCGCGCCCGCAAGGGCCGTCCGTACCTGGGCCAGGCGCACCCGTCCACCTCCTGGCCGCGTGGGCCTAGCGGCAACTCGACGAGCGTCCCCAGCGAGTCCGTGATCAGAGCCACGGCGACCGTCAGTGCGGAGCCGAGCACCGGCACCGGTATCCGCCGGTTGGTGATGCAGGAGGAGACCGGGTCCGCGAGTCCTCCTCCTACGCCGAAGGCGGCCGACGTCGCGGTGCCGAGGTTCAGCCTGAGCGCGGTCCGTACGCCCGCCAGGATCAGCGGGACGGTCAGGGGCAGTTCGACCCGGCCCAGCATCAGCAGCGGAGACCTCCCGATGCCGCGCGCCGCCTCCACGAGGGCGGTCGGCGACCCCCGGGCCGGCCACCGTGTTGCTCATCTCCTCGACCCGGTCCCGCACCTTCGCGCGGGGCCGGCCGGCCCTCTTCGGTACGAAGCCGATGTTCTCGGTGACGGTCATGTGCGGGAAGAGACCCGTGGCCTGGATGGCGTAGCCGATGATGCGGCGGGGCGCCACGGGGTTGATGCCGGTGACATCCTCGCCGCCGATGGTGACGGCGGCCGGCCGGTCGGGCCCGGCGGATCGGGCGGATCCGCCGGGGCTCGCGGCGCCGGACGCCGGCGCGGTCGGTTCGACGATTTCGGCAGAGTCAGCCACGGATCCCCCGTGAGATGTTGAGCCGTCCGATCAGCACGTACCCGGCGTCGAACGGCAGGGCTGGTACGACGATGCCGAGCGTCCCCGACAGTACTTCGTTGAGCGTGTTCGCACGGCCCAGGCTGGAGATCCCAGCAAGACCGCTCGCCTGCGCGAAGATCACGAGCGTCCGCCTGGGCCGGCGCGGATCGACGCCGCTCATCCGGGTATGCGCGCTGAAGTCCACGAACCGGGCGTGCTGGAGCTGCCCTTGGGAAGGTGCCCGGAGCCCGTAGGTGTCCTTTGCGAGGACGACGATGGAGCGGCCTCCGGGGGCTCGTCGGCATGTGGGGACACCTGGGCGGTGTCCGCGAGCTGGAGTTCGTCGATGTTCAGGAGCCGGACGAAGGCGACGGCCTCGCGTTTGCCGAGGGTGATGGTGCCGGTCTTGTCGAGCATAGGCCGCCATCGGCTGCACGGTGACGACCACGAGGAGGAAGACGATGGTGAGCGCGGCGAGCAGGACGTGCAGCGTACTCAGGCCATGGGCGTTTGCCGGTCGCGTACCGCGGCCGCCACTGTCACAGCGGTCCCGGCGAGGACGGGGAGGAGCATCGCGGCGAACAGCCAGCCGGGGACCCCCGGATTGGCCGTGGAGCGCCACAGCACGCTACAGCCGATCAGGAGCGAAGTGCCCACGCAGGCGTTGAGCACGAGCACGGCCCGCGCAGTGCGAAGCGCCGAGGCGCGGGTGCGAGGCCGGTTGAGCGAGGCGCTCACCAGTCCGTTGCCGAACGGGGCGACCTCTTTCGGCAGCTCGGCATGCGGGGTCACCCGCAGGGTCAGCTCGGCGCAGGCGGTCAGCAGTGCCGTCACCCCGAGGTACACGAACACCAGCACAAACGCGCTGCCGATCGACCGGTCCGTCCAGGCGTCCACCCCGTCGGTGCCGATGTGCTGCGGTATCCGGCTCGGCAGGTGCGGATAGCGGACGATGCCCCAGAGGGTCAGTGCAGCGAGCAGCGCGGCGTTGGGAAGTAGCCACAGTCGTACGGGAGCTGAGAAGACCATGGGACCAATTGTCCAAAGGTGATGCGTTCTTGGTGGCGGTTCTTTCCGTAAAGGTCACGACAAGACTCGCCTGGGGTCGGCAGCGGTGACGGTCATGGCGCCTTCGCCGGAGCCTGGGCGAGGCGTTTGAGCGTCGGTGCCGCTTCCGTCGTCTCTTCAGGTCCGCGTGGCCAACCGCCGCCAGGGACCGTGCGCAGGGCTGTCGTCGCGGGTGGGGGGCCGGGTACCCCCCCACCCGTGACCATCACGTCCCAGGTGGCGCGGTGGACCCGCTGGGGGAGCGCGGCGGCGCCCGGGCGGACCAACGTGGGCACCGGCTGCCAAGATGTTGCCAGGGCGGCAGGCCACCGGCCTTCGACCGCGATGCCTACAAGCCGCGCAACACCGTCGAGCGGTGCATCAACCGCCTCAAAGTGCGACACGAAGTCGCACACGTTAAGTGGGAAAGCCGCGAAGGAAGGAGAGATGTGCTGACCCCGGATTAGTGTCCATATCCGTTCCCGCGCTCACATGCGTCGCCGGTAACAGCGGGGTGTGAAGCTGA
>NZ_JBHYPE010000056.1:0-43710 GCF_042746015.1 Streptomyces sp. NPDC058773 | reverse complement strand
TTCCTCGTTGGGGCCCCCCACCCCCGGGGGGCCGCCGGCCTTCCCCGCCCCTTGGGGGGGAATGCCGGGCGCCGCGTCCGCCGGTCCGGGCCCGCGGGACCCGGTCAGGCCGTACGGAAGACGATCGCCGTGGCGACCGCGGCCAGGCCCTCGGCGCGGCCGGTCAGCCCGAGTCCGTCCGAGGTCGTGCCGGAGACCGAGACCGGCGCCCCGACGGCCGTCGAGAGCGCCTTCTGGGCCTCGTCCCGGCGCTTGCCGACCTTCGGGCGGACACCGATGACCTGCACCGCGACGTTGCCGATGGTGAAGCCCTCGGCGCGGACGATCCGCGCGGCCTCGGCCAGCAGCGTCACACCGGAGGCGCCGGACCATTCGGGGCGGCCGGTGCCGAAGTGCGCGCCGAGGTCGCCGACGCCGGCCGCCGAGAACAGCGCGTCACAGGCGGCGTGCGCCGCCACATCACCGTCGCTGTGGCCGGCCAGGCCGTATCCGCCGCTCTCCGCCGCGTCCCAGAGCAGCCCGGCGCACCACAGCTCACGGCCCTGCTCGAAGGCGTGCACGTCGGTTCCGATGCCGACGAGCGGCACCAGGGGCGCGTGCGGGGTGATCGGGGTGGTCGGCTCAGACATAGCCATCGTTGACCCTCCTGCGGGCGAGTACGGCCTCGGCCAGGACCAGGTCCAGCGGCCGGGTCACCTTGAACGCCTCCTCGTGGCCGGGGACGACCACGACCGGCGAACCGAGCCGTTCCACCAGCCCGGCGTCGTCGGTGGCGCCCTCGCCCTCGACGACGGTGTCGTGCGCCTTGCGCAGGGTCGCCAGATCGAAGCCCTGCGGGGTCTGTACGGCGCGCAGCAGCGCCCGCTCCGGGGTCCCGACGACCGGCTCGGGGGCGCCCTGCGGCTGCGGATCGACCTGCTTGACGGTGTCGGCCAGCGGCAGCGCCGGAACGACGGCCGGCGCACCGGCGCGGACGGCGGCGACCACCGCGTCGACCGTGTCGACCGGGACCAGCGGCCGCGCGGCGTCATGCACCAGCACGACGTCGATGGTGTCCGGGAGCGCCGCCAGACCCAGCTGTACGGACTCCTGGCGGGTCGCGCCGCCGGGGACGACCCGCAGATCGGTGCGCTCGGGGAGCGGATGCTCGTCGAGCAGGCGGCTGACCTCGGCGGCGCCGTCGGACGGGGCGACCACGACGATCACGGAGACCGCGCGCGAGGCGGCCATCGCGCGGACGGCGTGCACCAGCATCGGGGTGCCGCCCAGGGTGCGCAGCGCCTTGGGGGTGCCGGGACCGAGCCGGACACCGCGGCCGGCGGCGGGAATCACCGCGGCGGTGCGGATCGGACGGGAGGGATCTGACATCGATGGCTCCGGAGTCCGGGGCGAGCCCGGAATTGACGCAGACAGGTTTGTTTCCTCGGGCGAGGTGGGTATGGCCTGGGCGTGCCCCCTACGGGGGGAGTGCCGGGCGCGACGCCTTGACCGGACCCTTCCGTGACAGCGGTCGAGACAGCTGCCCGGGCCCGGCACGTCACAGGGGGGCGGCGGTTCTCGCCGACACCGGCTGTTCGCCCCCCGTTGATCCGTCGCAGCACCCGCAGATATGCCGCAGCGCCCGGCAACGGACCTCTCCCCTCAGGGAGTCGATCGTCACTCGGGCACCGCGGCATTGCTACGTCATCGCTGCGTTGGATATCGGTGCGTGCTGGGACCCCACTGCGTGGGACCTCCTCGCACCGGGGGTCACTGCGCCGGCCCTCACCACTGCCGGACAGTGCCAACGCTTCAGCGTCAGGACGCGAGTACCTCGTCGAGCAGGGCCTCGGCCTTGTCCTCGTTGGTGTTCTCCGCGAGGGCGAGTTCGCTCACCAGAATCTGGCGCGCCTTCGCGAGCATCCTCTTCTCACCGGCGGAAAGTCCGCGCTCACGCTCACGCCGCCACAGGTCACGGACCACTTCGGCAACCTTGATCACATCGCCGGAAGCGAGCTTCTCGAGATTTGCCTTGTAGCGACGGGACCAGTTCGTCGGCTCTTCGGCATACGGTGCACGAAGCACCTCGAAGACCCGGTCCAGCCCGTCCTGACCAACCACGTCGCGTACGCCGACGAACTCCGCATTGTCCGCTGGCACACGAACAGTCAAGTCGCCCTGGGCGACCTTCAGCACCAAGTAGGTCTTGTCCACGCCTTTGATCTGGCGAGTTTCGATGGCCTCGATCAGCGCGGCCCCGTGATGGGGATAGACCACGGTGTCGCCAACCTTGAACGTCATGTGACAGGTACCCCTTCCGTGGCTATCCATGCTAACACGGGAACGGGCCGTTCTGAATGGCGTTTTCGCAGGTCAGGGCATATCTCGGGGCTTGACAACAGCGACCGGAACGTGCTGCGAGGGGCCCCGGGAGGCGGGTATTCGCAGGTCGGAGGGGCTGCACGGGTGAGCGGAAACATGCCCGTCACGTACCGGGAAGTCGATGATCGACAGGCCGAACGTCCCGTTTTGCACGGATCCACCCGAGCGAGTTCCGCTACTCCGTTCGGCTGCTCACGGGCCTCTCGGGGCGGATTCCCGAATTGATCACGAACCGGCGGAGGAACAGCGTGATCAATTCCGCGCGCCCTTCACATTCCCTGCGAATACTGCTTTTCCCAGGAAGGAAACCCGCCACCGGCCACCCGAACGGCCTCTTGGCGAAAATTCATACCCGTTCTTGAGGAACGTTCTCGGGTCCGCTTCCCAGCCGGTCTCCGGCCATGCGGTCGGTTTTCCTTCCGGGGCCGCGCGGCGTGGCCCTGAACGGCGCCCGGAGGGCGCCGGCGGGCCGCTGATCACGCTGGGGGCGGGTCGGGTGCGGCGGCGCGAGGGCGGCTCGGTAACCTAGCGGCGCTGACACACCCTTAGGGCGGCTTTACGCACCCGTCGTCATGACGCGTGCGGAGCGCCGCCCCAGCCGTCCATCCGCGACCGGGCACGAACGTTCGGCCGCCGTAGCTCGTCAAGGAGATGCCGCCGCCGTGAGCCGCAGCCTTCGACGCGGCGTCCTCGCCGCCACCGTCCTTTCGCTCTCCGCCGCCACGCTGTCCGCGTGTGCGGCCGGGAACGACGCCCAGACGCTTGCGGTCAAGCCGGACAACGCCGCGACCTCCGTGGGCGACATCAAGATTCAGAACGCCAACGTGATCACCCAGCCCGAGCTGGACGCCAAGGGCCCGGCCGTGGTCTCCGCGACGCTGTTCAACAGCGGCGCCAAGGACCAGAAGCTGACCGCGATCTCCGTCAACGGCACCGGCCAGACGGCCAAGCTCGCGCCGGCCGACCACGGTTCCGGCCCGATCACCGTGCCCGCCGGCGGCTCCGTCGTGATCGGCGGCGAGGGCAACCCCTCAGCCGTCCTCGCCAGCGGCCGGGAGGCCGTCCAGGACGGCAACGCGCAGCCCCTGAGCTTCAAGTTCAGCTCCACCGGCACGGTGCGGATCAACGCCTATGTCGTCCCGGCGAAGGACTACTTCGAGGGCTACGGGCCCTCGCAGGTGCCCTCGCCGTCCGGCTCGGCGTCGCCGTCCGGTTCGGGCAAGCCCTCGGAGCCGGGCAAGGCGTCGGGGTCGGCGTCCCCGTCCGGTTCCAGCAAGCCGTCCGAGCCGGGGCACGCCGGCCACTGAGACCGGCCCTCACACCACGCGTCAGGGGCGCCCCTCCGGGATCGGAGGGGCGCCCCTGACGCGTGGTGTGACGCCGCCACCAGGCGGCGCAGCGGTGCGCCGCCTGGTGGCGGCTCACGGGCGAACGGCGCGCTGCGCGGTGCGGTTTACGGCTCGAACTTGTAGCCCAGGCCGCGGACCGTGACGAGGTACCGCGGTGCGCCCGGGTCGGGCTCGATCTTGGCGCGCAGCCGCTTGACGTGCACGTCCAGGGTCTTGGTGTCGCCCACGTAGTCGGCGCCCCAGACCCGGTCGATGAGCTGCATACGGGTCAGCACCCGGCCGGCGTTGCGCAGCAGCATCTCCAGGAGGTCGAACTCCTTCAGCGGCAGATCGACCTTGCCGCCGGAGACCGTGACGACATGGCGGTCCACGTCCATCCGGACCGGGCCGGCCTCCAGGGCCTGCGGGGCGACCTCCTCCGGCTCGCCGCGGCGGCGCAGCACGGCGCGGATACGGGCGACCAGTTCGCGGGAGGAGAAGGGCTTGGTGACGTAGTCATCGGCCCCTATCTCCAGGCCGACGACCTTGTCGATCTCGCTGTCCTTGGCAGTCACCATGATGACCGGGACGTTGGAGCGGCCGCGCAGCTGGCGGCAGACCTCGGTGCCGGGCAGACCGGGCAGCATCAGGTCCAGCAGCACGAGATCGGCGCCGTTGCGCTCGAACTCGTCCAGTCCGTCAGGGCCCGTCGCCGCGATGGCGACCTCGAAGCCCTCCTTGCGAAGCATGTACGACAGTGCATCGCTGAACGATTCCTCGTCCTCGACGACAAGCACTCGGGTCACGGAAGGACCTCCGGGGCTGGGTGAGCAGGGAGCGGATCGTTGAAGGTCTCGTACGGGCGGTCCTCATCGTCGAGGCCCTCCGCTGTGAGGTCCGCGGGCCGTTCGCGGTCGCGTACGGCCCCGGCTTCCGGGAGACGCAGGGTGAAGGTGGAGCCCTGTCCCTCAGCGCTCCACACCGTGACCTCCCCGCCGTGCGAGGCGGCCACGTGCTTGACGATGGCGAGGCCGAGGCCGGTCCCGCCGGTGGCGCGCGAGCGCGCCGGGTCCACACGGTAGAACCGCTCGAAGATGCGGTCCCGGTCCTTCTCGGATATCCCGATGCCCTGGTCGGTCACCGCGATCTCGATCAGGTCGCCGCCGGGCGCGGAGACCCGCCGCCCGGCGATCCCGACGCGGGTGCGCGCCGGGGAGTAGTTGACGGCGTTCTCGACGAGGTTGCCCAGGGCCGCCGCGAGCTGGCCGCGGTTGCCCCAGACGCTCAGGTCCGCCGTGCCGCCGGCCGCCATGGTGATCTGCTTCGCGCCGGCCTGCTGGCGGCAGCGGTCCATCGCCTCGGCCACCAGCTCGTCGACCCGGACCGGCTCGGCGTCCTCCAGCGGGTCGTCGTTCTGCACCCGGGAGAGGTCGATCAGCTCCTGGACGAGGCTGGTCAGGCGGGTCGCCTCGTTCTGCATCCGGCCGGCGAAGCGCTCGACGGCCTCCGGGTCGTCGCTGGCGTCCATGACGGCCTCGGAGAGCAGCGACAGGGCGCCGACGGGCGTCTTGAGCTCATGGCTGACGTTGGCGACGAAGTCGCGGCGGACCGCCTCTATGCGGCGGGCCTCCGTGAGGTCCTCGACCAGCAGCAGGACGAGCCGGGAGCCGAGCGGGGCCACTCTGGCGGAGACCGCCAGGGCCTCGCCGCGGCCCGTGCCGCGGCGCGGGAGATCCAGTTCGACCTGGCGTATCTCGCCGTCCCTGCGGGTGTCGCGGGCCATCTGCATCATGGGCTCGACGGCGAGTTTGCCGCCGCGGACCAGCCCGAGGGCGTAGGCGGCGGAGCTGGCCTTGACGACGGCGTCGGCCTCGTCGAGCACCACGGCGGAGGAGCGGAGCACGGAGAGGACGGTGTCGACCCCGGGCGGCAGCACGGCGTCCGTGTGCAGCGAGCTGCGGGTGGGTTTGGCCTGGTCGCGCTCGCTCCAGCGGAACGCCAGCATGGCGAAGACGCCGGTGCACAATCCGGCGATCGCTGCCACTGCGGCGACGGCCGCATCCACGTTCATGACTCCAGGTTATGCGCCGGGTCGGACACTTCCCCAGCGCTGTGAGGCCCCGCACGAACAGCCGTCGCCCAGAGTTCACCGTGGCGTTCGCACGGGTTCACTCCGGAGGCCGGTGCGGAACGTGCCGCCGCCCGCCGCACGCCCCAAGGGGCACCGGCGCGAGCGCCCCGCCGCTCCGGCGCACGGCCAGGTGAACCGCCCGGCCGCCTCCGGGGCAGCGGTCACGTCGCCCAGAATTCACCTTCACGTCGGTGCGGGTTCACCCCCGGTGGCACCGCAGGTCGCGCGGTGCCCGCAGGGTGAGGGTGCGGGTGCCGACCGGTCCCGCACCGACGCGTGACCGGACACCCTGAGCTACCGCGGACGCGAGCCCTTCCGGGGACGGCACCGCGGAGTGCGGGCTCCGCCGGGCATCCTCCGGGACTCCGGCCGCGCGGGCACCGGCCGTGAGAGCGTGGGCACAGGTCACCGTGCACCCCGTTCCACCTCCCCCCCACGCCCACACCACCACATCGAAGCGAGAGAAGGTCACAGATGCGGGACGCGTACCACGAGGAGCTGGATTCGATCGGCGAGGGCCTGGTCGAGATGGCCCGGCTCGTCGGCTCCGCGATCGGGCGCGCCACCACGGCGATACTCGACGCGGACCTCAAGCTGGCCGAGAACGTCATCGCCGCCGACGAGAAGGTCGACGACCTCCAGCGCGACCTGGAGGCCCGTGCCATCGCCCTGCTGGCGCGGCAGCAGCCGGTCGCCACCGACCTGCGGATCGTCGTCACCTCGCTGCGGATGAGCGCCGATCTGGAGCGCTCCGGCGACCTGGCCCAGCACGTGGCCAAGCTGGCCCGGCTGCGCTTCCCGCAGAGCGCCGTTCCGCAGGACCTGCACGCCACCATCCTGGAGATGGGGCAGCTGGCGCAGCGCCTGATGGCCAAGGCCGCCGAGGTCATCATCACCAAGGACGTCGACCTCGCGCTCCAGCTGGAGCAGGACGACGACGCCATGGACATGCTGCACCGCACCCTCTTCCAGCACCTGATGGACGACCGCTGGAAGCACGGCATCGAGACGGCCGTGGACGTGACCCTGCTGGGCCGCTACTACGAGCGCTTCGCGGATCACGCGGTGTCGGTCGCCAAGCGCGTCGTCTACCTGGTCACCGGCGAGCACGCGGACGAGATCGCCCCGCCGACGGCCGTCGAGGGCGCGTAACGGCGACGGGGGGCGGAGCGCGCGAGTCCGCCCCCTGGGCCACCGTGCGCCGTTGACGTGTGCTCCCGCGCGCCGTTGACGCGCCTCGTCAGCCGGGCTTGCAATGGGGCAGCAGGTGACCCCTAGGAGGCAATGCATGGCACCCATGGCGGACTCCCCCAACCCGACGTCCCAGGACGCCCCGACGGCGGCCGGCCGGCCGCGGCTCCCGCTGCTCGGCGCCTGCGGCTGCGGCCCGGGCTGCAGCTGCGGCTGCCAGTCGGGCGGCCCCTGCCAGTGCGGCGGGGGCTGTTAGCGACGCCGACGGTTCACGGCACAGCGCCACCGCGGCCCCGGCCGGACGACTCCGGCCGGGGCCGCCGCCGTGTTCCGGAACTGCGGGTAACCCTTACGGGCCGCCCCGGACCCGGGTCACACGCTGAGCGTCAGCGGATGGATCTCGTCCGCCTTGTGGCCGGCGCGCTCATGAATGCGCTGCACCGCTCCCGCCGACGGCGCTTCCGAGAGACAGAACACGTCCCCCGCCTCGGTGTCGGCCCACGCGTGCTCGAAGGTCACGCCCTCCTCGCTCTGGATGGCGAGGTCGGCCTGGTGTGCCGCGTGGAGCTGGTCGGCCGTGAGGCCCTTCATACCGTGATGGATGTCCATGAACTTGGGCATCGGGCTCATCCTTCCGGTCGCGAACGGTCAGTGCCCCCGGCGCTCCCCGCGCCCCTCACTCCATGCTGCCTCGGGACGCCGCAGGCCTCGCCCCAACGGCTCCCCTCCCGTTGCGTCGCCCCATCCGGCCCGGCCAGATGGGACTCATGCAGCAGAACTCCCCCGCCTCGGACACCCCTCCCGTGCCGCCTTCCGAGCGCTCCCACTGGGTGGCGTTCGCCGCGATCCTGCTGATGCTCAGCGGCCTGTTCGACCTGATCAACGGCTTCGTGGCGCTGCTGGACCACGGCTACTACGCCACCACCGCCAACCACGGCAACCGCCTGCTGATCTTCAACTTCTCCGCCTGGGGCTGGGTGTGGATCATCATCGGCGTCGCCCAGGTCCTGGCCAGTCTGGGCGTCCTGCTGGGCGTACGGGCCGCGCGGATCGCCGGCATCGCGCTGGCCGCGCTCTGCCTGATCGGCCAGCTGATGTTCCTGTCGGCGTTCCCGTACTGGTCGATCTTCGTCATGGCGATGTCGCTGCTGGTGATCTACGGGCTGGTGCGGGAGCCGCGGCACGTGCCGGGGGCGCGGGTCTGAGGGGCGGCGGACGGGGACGCAGGCCCGTCCCCTGCCCAGGCCGGCCATCAGCGCTCCTCAGCTCCCGCCCCTCACGCGGGCTGGTAGTCCCAGAAGCAATAGGCACACGCGCCACGCCCCTCCCCTGTGGCCTCGGCCAGCGCGACCCGGCGCCGGGGATGGGTCTCCATCCCCATGCTCAGGGCGTACTCCTGCCCTTCCTCCAGCGCCTTGCAGCCCGACAGCCGATGGAAGACCTCGCCCCCGGCCGTGACATAGACGAACTTGACCAGCCCCTCGGGGACAGGGGCGCAGTCCACACACTGCTGGACGACCAAGTCATGTATGCATCGCTCACTCATGCCGCCAGGGTAATTGGGGGGTGTGACAGGGGAGTTGGGAATGAGGGAGCCGATGCCACGCCGTCGCCCGGTCGCCCTTCGGGCGCGGCTGGGCGGGCGGAGGAGGAGCCACGACCGGCCGGGGCTGCACCCCGAAGCCCCCTGCTCACGGCGGATCGCCGCGGGCAGGGGGCTCGGAAGCGTCGGGCAGTCGGGCTTACTTCTTCTTGCCCTGGTTCTTCACTGCCTCGATGGCGGCCTTGGCGGCCTCCGGGTCGAGGTAGGTGCCGCCGGGGGTGACCGGGCGGAAGTCGGCGTCGAGCTCGTAGGCGAGCGGGATGCCGGTGGGGATGTTCAGGCCGGCGATGTCCTCGTCGGAGATGCCGTCCAGGTGCTTGACCAGGGCACGGAGGCTGTTGCCGTGGGCGGCGACCAGGACCGTGCGGCCGGCGCGGAGGTCCGGGACGATGCCGTCGTACCAGTAAGGCAGCATCCGCGTGACGACGTCCTTGAGGCACTCCGTGCGCGGGCGCAGCTCGCTGGGGATGCCGGCGTAGCGCGGGTCGTCGCTCTGGGAGAACTCGGCGCCGTCCTCCAGGGCGGGCGGCGGGGTGTCGTACGAGCGGCGCCAGAGCATGAACTGCTCCTCGCCGAACTCGGCCAGGGTCTGCGCCTTGTCCTTGCCCTGGAGCGCGCCGTAGTGGCGCTCGTTCAGCCGCCAGCTGCGGTGGACCGGGATCCAGTGCCGGTCGGCGGACTCCAGGGCCAGCTGCGCGGTGCGGATGGCGCGCTTCTGGAGGGAGGTGTGCACTACGTCGGGGAGCAGGCCGGCGTCCTTGAGCAGCTCTCCGCCGCGGACTGCCTCCTTCTCGCCCTTCTCGTTGAGATTGACGTCCACCCAGCCGGTGAACAGGTTCTTCGCGTTCCACTCGCTCTCGCCGTGGCGGAGGAGGATCAGCTTGTACGGTGCGTCGGCCATGGCGTCGAGCGTAATCCACATCCGGACCAGGCCCTGAGCCGGTCCAGGAGCTGGGCATCCCGGCGACGGTTGACGCTTCCCGTCAATTGAGTGGCGGGCGGCGCCGGGCGCTCAGTAGCGTGCGGAATGCACCTTCACCACTTACCCGCCCACCGCCTTCGCGTTCGCCGACCGCCCCTTCCGCTGCCCGGTGCGGTCGCGCCCGCCCGTATTCCAGCCACGCACCGCATCACCACTTGACGGGGGAACTGTCATGTCCGCATCCACTTCCGGGCCCGCCAGGCGGTCCGGTATCCGACGGGCCGCCCTGGAGAGCGTCTCCGGTCTCCCCCGGCAGTTCTGGTGGCTGTGGACCAGCACCTTGATCAACCGGCTGGGCGCCTTCGTCGCCACCTTCCTCGCCCTCTATCTGACCGTCGAGCGCGGCTACTCGGCCTCGTACGCGGGCCTGGTGGCCGCCCTGCACGGCCTGGGCGGGGTGATCTCGTCCGTGGGTGCCGGGGTCATGACCGACCGGCTCGGGCGACGGCCGACGATGCTGATCGCGCAGCTGTCCACGGCGGCGTCCGTGGCGCTGCTCGGCTTCATGACGGACCCGGTCGCCATCGCGCTGGTGGCGGGCCTGGTCGGGATGGCGAGCAACGCCTCCCGCCCCGCCGTCCAGGCGATGATGGCGGACCTCGTCGCCCCTGAGGACCGCGTCCGCGCCTTCGCCCTGAACTACTGGGCGATCAACCTCGGCTTCGCCATCTCCTCCACCGCCGCCGGACTGATCGCCGAGCACGGCTATCTGGCCCTCTTCCTGGGCGAGTCCACACTCGTGCTGGCCTGTGCGCTGGTCGTCTTCTGGAAGCTGCCGGAATCGCGCCCCGTCGTGAGCACGCCTGGCGGCCCCGACGGCACCGCCACCGGCCCGGCCCCCGCCCCGGTCTCGATGCTGACCGTGCTGCGCGACGGGCGGTTCATGACCGTCGTCGGCCTCAACCTGCTGCTCGCGCTGCTCTTCCAGCAGGCCTATGTCTCGATGCCGGTGACGATGGGTCAGGACGGGTTCTCCAGCGCCGACTTCGGCCTGGCCATCGGGGTCAACGGCGTGCTCGTGGTGCTGCTGCAACTGCCCGTGACGCGCTTCATCGAGCACCGCAGCCCGGCCCTGCTGCTCATCGGCTCCGCCCTGCTCGCGGGCTACGGCTTCGGGCTGACCGCGCTGGCCGGCTCGGTCGCGATGTACGCGGTCGCCGTCACCGTCTGGACCCTCGGCGAGATCATCAACTCCCCCACCCAGATGAGCCTGGTGGTACGTCTCTCCCCGCTGCACGGCCGCGGCCGCTACCAGGGCATGTACTCCCTGTCCTGGTCCGTCGCGGCCCTCGCGGCCCCGCTGCTCGGCGGTGTGGTGATCGACCGGTACGGGGCCGATGCGCTGTGGGCCGGCTGCGCGGCCGTCGGGACGCTGGCCGCGGTGGGCTACGGGCTGCTGCTCCGGGGGCTGCCGGAGCAGGAGTCCGGGGCGGGCGCGGTGGCGGCGGGGACGCCGAAGACGGCTGAGACCGCTGCGGCCTCCCCGTGCCCCTAAGCCGAAGACCCCCGCGTCAGATGCGCGAAGGCGTCGAGGTTGCGGGTGGACTCGCCGCGGGACACGCGCCAGGCGTACTCCTTGCGGATGGCCGTGGCGAAGCCCATCTCCAGGAGGGTGTTGAAGCTGCCGTCGGCGTTCTCCAGGACGGTGCCGAGGATGCGGTCGAGTTCGTCGGGGGTGACGGCGGCCAGGGGGAGCTTGCCGACGAGGTAGATGTCGCCGAGCTTGTCGATCGCGTAACCGACGCCGTAGAGACGGGTGTTGCGTTCGAGGAGCCAGCGGTGCACGGCCTCGTGGTTCTCGTCGGGGCGGCGGACGACGAAGGCGTTGATGGAGAGCGAGTGCCGGCCGACGACCAGCGAGCAGGTCGTGGAGAGCTTGCGGGTGCCGGGGAGCTTGATGACGTAGGTGCCGTCGGAGGGGGCCTCCCACTCCAGGCCGGCGTCCTTGAGCGTCTGCTCGATCACGGTCCGCGCGCTCGCCCCCGCGGGCACGGCCGTCCCGGCCTGCCCCGTCGCCCCGCTCACCCCGTGCTGCTCGCCCGTGTCACCCATGGAGCGATCGTAGGTGACGGCGGTGTTCCTGCATGGCGGCGGTGTAGACGTCGCCGGTGGCCGCGGCGGCGGTGTCCCAGCCGAAGGACTGGGCGTGGCGGGCGGCTTCGGTGCCCATACGGGTGGCGAGGGACGGGTCGGCGACGAAGCGGGCGAGCGCGCGGGCGTAGTCGGCCGGGTCGTGGCCGGCGACGAGGAAGCCGCTGACGCCGTCGCGCACCGCCACCGGCAGCCCGCCGACCGCGGCCGCGACGACGGGGGTGCCACAGGCCTGCGCCTCGATGGCGACCAGTCCGAAGGACTCGCTGTACGACGGCATGACCAGCACGGATGCGGCGCGGTACCAGTCGGCGAGCTGTTCCTGGCCGACCGGCGGGCGGAACTGCACCAGATCCGCGATGCCGAGCCGGGCGGCCAGCTTCTGCAGGCCCTCGGGCTTGGCCAGGCCGCTGCCACTGGGCCCGCCGACGACCGGCACCACCAGACGGGAGCGCAGCGAGGGGTCCCCGTCCAGCAGGGCGGCGGCCGCGCGCAGCAGGATGTCGGGAGCCTTCAGCGGCTGTATTCGGCCGGCGAAGAGCGGAATGACCGCGTCCTGCGGCAGGCCGAGGCGGGCGCGGGCGGCGGCCCGGCTCTCGGCGACGTCGCCGCCGGTGGGCCGGAAG
Source organism: Streptomyces sp. NPDC058773 (assembly GCF_042746015.1). Classification (NCBI taxonomy): domain Bacteria; kingdom Bacillati; phylum Actinomycetota; class Actinomycetes; order Kitasatosporales; family Streptomycetaceae; genus Streptomyces; species Streptomyces sp. NPDC058773. The sequence continues at coordinate 31,397 of NZ_JBHYPE010000056.1, read as the reverse complement.
CGGTCGAGGTTGACGCCGGGGTGCACCACCGCGATCTTGCCGGGCTCGGCCTCGTAATGCCGGGCGAGCTCGCCCGCCTCCTCGGCGGTGTTGGCTATCAGCCGGTCCGCGGCCCGGACGATCTGGGTCTCGCCGATCACCCGGGCGGCCGGCTCGGGGGTGTCACCCACGGCCAGCGCGGCGTTCTTCACCTTGGCCATGGTGTGCATGGCGTGCACCAGCGGGACGCCCCAGCGCTCGCCGGCCAGCCAGCCGACATGGCCGGAGAGCCAGTAGTGGGAGTGCACCAGGTCGTAGTAGCCGGGGCGGTGGCCGGCCCAGGCCTGCATCACGCCATGGGTGAAGGCGCACAGCTGGGCGGGCAGCTCCTCCTTCGCCAGGCCCTCGTACGGGCCGGCGTCCACATGCCGTACGAGGACGCCGGGGGCGAGCTCGACGGCGGGCGGGAGGGTGCCGGTGGTGGCGCGGGTGAAGATCTCCACCTCGATGTTGATCGAGGCGAGCTTCCTGGCCAGCTCGACGATGTAGACGTTCATGCCGCCGGCGTCGCCGGTGCCGGGCTGATGCAGCGGGGAGGTGTGCACGCTGAGCATCGCCACCCGGCGCGGGCGGCGGGGGCTTCCGGGCAGCCGCAGCCGGGCCTGACCCGGGAACTGGCCAGGGGGACGACTGCGGAGCCGGGACACGGATGGGCTCACGTCGGGCTACCTCCTAGGCGGGGCGGGCGGCGCGCCTCCGACCCCGTCCAACAACAGACCCCGGCCATCCATTTCCTTCCGGCACGCACTCCGCGTACTTTGCCAAAGCGTGACCAAGCGGGGGCGGCGGGCCTTGGCGGTGCCCTGGCGGGGACCCCGACGGGACCTCGGACGGCCCCGAGCAGGCCCCCGACGGAACCCGGGCCGGACCCCTACGGCGCCCGGCCGGGCCTCGCCGGACGATGCACCCGCGCCCACCCCATACTCTCAAGGGCATGGCCCGCCGCCCCTCCGTCTCCGCCGCCGCCGCGGCGACCGCACCGTCCCGACCCGTCGGAAACGCCACCCGCGGCACCACCAACCCCAACCGGCTGCGCCGTATGGACCGCTGGATCGCCGCGGAACACGGCGCCCTGCTGCGCCGCGCCGCCGACCCCGTCGCGGTCGACCTCGGCTACGGCGCCGCGCCCTGGACCGCGGTGGAGCTGCTGGGCCGGCTGCGCACCGTCCGGCCGGACGCCCGGGTCGTCGGCATCGAGATCGACCCGGAACGGGTGGCGGCCGCGCGGGCCTACGAGCGGCCGGGGCTGGACTTCGTCCACGGGGGCTTCGAGGTGCCGCTGCCGGGCCGGCGGACGCGGTCGCCGGTCCTCATACGGGCCGCGAACGTGCTGCGGCAGTACGACGAGGACGAGGTCGCGGCCGTGTGGGGACGGCTGTGCGCCCGGCTGGCGCCCGGCGGGCTGCTGGTCGAGGGCACCTGCGACGAGATCGGGCGGCGGCACGTCTGGGTGGCGCTGGGCCCCGAGGGGCCGCGCACGGTCACCTTCGCGGCCCGGCTCAGCACCCTCGAAACCCCCTCTGACCTGGCCGAACGTCTCCCCAAGGCGCTGATCCACCGCAATGTGCCGGGGGAGCCGGTCCATGCCTTCCTCCGCGACTTCGACCGTGCCTGGGCCACCGCCGCCCCGCTGGGCGCGCTGGGCGCCCGCCAGCGCTGGCGGGCCGCCGTGGCGGCGCTGGCCGCGGACTGGCCGCTGGCCGGGGACCCGCGGCGGCGCCGGCAGGGCGAGGTCACCGTGCGGTGGGAGGCGCTGGCCCCCAGGGGGTGACCCTGGGCCGCTCCCCAGGGGGTGAGCCCGGTCCGCTTCCCAAGGGGTGACCCTGGTCCCCGCCCCGCCCCAGGGAGTGCCCCTGGTCCTGGCCCCAGGGGATGCCCCGGCCCCCGCCCTACGCGGTCAGCGCCGGCTCCTCCGCCAGGGCCCTCCCCAGCTCCCGGATGCGCCGCTCCGTCTCGGAGCCGCGCGGGGAGGTGTACGTCACCAGCGCCTGGTCCGGGTCGTTGCCCAGCCGGAAGCTCTCGAACGCGACGAGCAGCTCGCCCACCTGCGGATGCCGGATGCGCTTGGTGCCGCGCAGGCACTCGTGCACCGACTGTGTCTCCCAGATCCGCCGGAAGTCCGGGCTGCGGGCGAGGAGTTCATTGACCACCTCGCAGATCCGCGGGTCGTCGGGGTGCCGCCCGCTGTCGGCCCGCAGGTTGCCGACCACCTCCTCGGCCTTCGCCTCCCAGTCCGGGTGCAGGTCACGCGCCGCCGGGTCGAGGAAGACCAGCAGCGCGGTGTTGCGCCGGTCCGGGGCGAGCGCCTCCAGGTCGAAGGCGATCCGGCCGCCCAGGGTGTTCCAGGCCAGGATGTCCAGCCCGCGGCCGACCACGATGGCCGGGACGGTGTCCCCCATCGCGTCCAGGACCTGCTGGATCTCGGGGCGTACGGTCCGGCCGGGCGCGGGACCGGCGACGCACTCCGTGCCCGCGCGCCGGGGCACGGCGATGTTCCGCAGATACGTCACCTCGCCGTCGGACAGCCGTAGCGCCCGCGCGATGGCGTCCAGGACGGAGTCGGAGATCGCGGGCGCCCGGCCCTGCTCGATCCGGGTGTAGTAGTCGACGCTGATGCCGGCGAGCTGGGCGACCTCCTCGCGCCGCAGCCCGCGCACCCGGCGCCGGTTCACCCCGCCGGGCAGGCCAAGGTCGGCCGGGTCGAGCGCGGCGCGGTGCGCCTTGAGGAACGAGCTGATCTCGATTTCCGCGTACAGCATCGGTCCAGTATGCGGCGCACGGCCGGTCGGGTGGTTCCCACCGGCCCAGGTTGCGACGGGCCTGTTCCGCCACCCCTACGGACAGCAAGGTGGTGCCCGGACGCCTCCGGAGCGCCCCCGGAGCCCGCTCCGGCGCGCCCCCGAGACGGCCCGTGGAACAACCCCTTACTGGGCCCCTGAGAACTCGCAGACGGATGGAGCACCTCATGCAGCGCAGGATCCTCGGCGGCACCGGCATCTCGGTCAGCGAGTACGCGCTCGGCGCGATGATGCTGGGCGGCTGGGGCAACACCGATCACGACGACTGCGTACGGATCGTGCACCGTGCGCTGGACGCCGGCATCAACTTCGTGGACACCGCGGATGTGTACGCCGCCGGGGAGTCCGAGGAGATCGTCGGCAAGGCGCTCAAGGGGCGCCGCGAGGACGTCGTCCTGGCCACGAAGGCCGTCAGCCCCATGGGACCGGACGCCAACCACAGCGGCAGTTCCCGGCGTTGGCTGGTGCGAGCGGTGGAGAACAGCCTGCGCCGTCTGGGCACCGACTACATCGACCTCTACCAGATGCACCGCCCCGACCCGACTACCGATATCGACGAGACACTCGCCGCGCTCTCCGACCTGGTACGCGCCGGGAAGGTCCGGGCCATCGGCTCCTCGACCTTCCCCGCCGAGCAGATCGTCGAGGCCCAGTGGGCCGCCGAGCGCCGCGGTCACCTCCGCTTCCGCACCGAGCAGCCGCCGTACTCGATGCTGGCGCGCGGGGCGGAGAACGCGGTGCTGCCGACCGCGCAGCGCTACGGCATGGGCGTACTGACCTGGGGCCCGCTCAGCGCCGGCTGGCTGTCCGGCCGCGACCTCTCGGCCAGCTCCCGGGCCGGCCTGGAGAGCCAGAAGTTCGACCTCTCGGTCCCCGGGAACGCCCGCAAGGCGGAGGCGGTCAGCGCCCTCTCGAAGGTCGCGACGGAGGCCGGCCTGCCCCTGCCCCACCTGGCGACCGCCTTCGTCCGGTCCCACCCCGCCGTGACATCCGTGATCATCGGCCCCCGCACCCTCGACCAGCTCAACAGCATGCTGGACGGGTCGGACGTGACCCTCGACGCGGACACCCTGGACCACATCGACACCATCGTCCCCCCGGGCACCGACCTCAACCGCGCCGACAGCTACTACGTACCACCGGCCATCGCGGACGCTTCGTTGCGGCGGCGGTGAGGGGGCGGGGGGGCGGGGGCGGTGACCGTAGCGGAGCGTTTCGCTCGTCGGGCTGCTCCATGTCCTCATGGACGAGGCGATCCGTGGCCCGTGCACGGCGTCAGCGGCATCCGGCGCTGCCAGGCCTACGCCGCCTTGAGCCGCGCCACCTCCCGTACCCGGTCGGACAGTTGGCGCACGGCGGGAAGGCGGCGGTACGGCCGCAGCCCCTGCCGCAGGGCGGTGAAGTGCTCGTCGCCGCGGGCGCTGGAGGTTCCTGTGTAGTCGTCCAGGAAGCGGGCCCAGGTGTCGCAGGACTCCTCCACGTGGCGCATGGCGAGGAGGCGTCGGGCGAGAAGTCCGTTGGTGTGCAGGCGCCCCTGGCGTTCCTGCGTCGGCCGGACGCGGTTCGAGCGGCGTAGCGCCCTGGCCGATGCAGGGCGGTCGCCCAACTCCCACAGCACGTGCGCCACATGGAATTCGTACGCGGCACGGTCGTAGCCGCCGATGTGGTCGTTACGGCCGTCAGCCCGCGACAGGGCCGCTTCGGTCTCCCGCAGCCGGGTGAATGCCTGGCGGCGGTCCTTCACCATGGCGGCGCCGTGGGCCTGTTGCCCCCGGAGGAACGCGGTCAGGCGCGGGCCCGCGGCGGGGGCGGCTTCGGCGGCGGAGTCGGCCAGTTCGAGGGCTTTCGCGCCGTGGCCGAGGCGGGATGCCTGCAAGGCCATGCCCCGCAGGGTGCGGCAGTAGGTGAGGTGGTCCTCGGCGGCGCCGGCGAGCTTGAGGGCCTTGACGAAGTACCGCTGTCCGATGCGGTGTTCCCGTTCGTACATGGCCATCCAGCCCGTGAGATAGACCAGGTCGGCGGCGGCCGACCGCATCGCCTTCCGGGCCTCTTCCGTGCCGCCGGCCTTCAGGTAGGGGCCGACGGTGTTGACGAGGAAGGCGGCGGCCATCGGCCGTGCGTGGGCTCCGCCGAGGTCATCGAGGATGCCGGCGACGTTCTCCGTCATCTTCCGGACGGTCTGCACGTCGCCCGCGCCGATCCGCACCGTACGCCCGGCGGTCGCCGCTTCAGCCCTCCCGGCGACGGCGTCGAAGCCCGGCACGACCAGCGCGGCAGAGTACAGCCCGGCGCCGAGCACCGCCCGCCGCGAAGGGTCCATATCGGCCCTGCCCAAATCCATCACTCCCGCCGCGATATCGGCTGGTTCGCCCGGGTCGGAGCCCGCACCGAGACCGGCTTCGGGCCGGGTGACGGGGCGCTTCAGAAGCCGTGAGAGGGCCTCGGCGAGCGCGAGATTCGGCGTTCGTGATCGTGGTGCCATCTCGTGGACCCCCGAGCGTTCAACCCGTTCAACCGTCTCTCCACTCTGCTCCCCTACCCGCTGCGCCGTAAGGGAGTTGAGTCAATACCAGCCGTCGGGAGGCTCCTCCCGCCGGGTGCTTGACAGCCCTGTTCGCGCCTGCCGCCGAGAGGTTGGGCGCAGCAGGCCTCCCCGACCGATGAGGAGACACCGTGATCTCACACATCACGATCGACCAGCGGGACATCGCCTACGACGCCCGCGCCCAGCAGACGGCCCTGTCGGTGACCGTCCACCACCGCGACGGTGCCACGGAAGCGTCGCTGCTCGTCATGGACCCGGGGCAGGTGGAGCTGTACGCCATCCAGCTGGGTCACCTGCTTGGTGACTGGAGCAAAGACTGAAGGCCCCCGCGGCTCCGATGCAGGGGCCTTCGGCTCCCTGAACCATTAGCGGCTTCAGGAAATTCAATTCACTCGCTCACTGCCGCCTGACCATAGCCGGCAACCATGGGGAATTGGTCGCTGTCGTCAGACGACCCAGCTCGGACCTTCGGGCGTCTCGAACCAGATGCGATGCTCTCCTTCGGGCGTGACCGTGAGCCCGAATCGGTCCCACGTCGGGTGCCCGTTCTCGACGAACCAGGCCCACCGACTCACGACCGTTTCCCAAATGCCACGGGCACCGGACTCTCGGAAGAGAGAGGGTTCGTCGGCCGGGAAGTAGCCTGCCGCCCATGTGCCGTCAGGCATCACCAGGCGACGCATTGCCTGCCCATTGTCGTCCGTTCCGTACTGAAGCTGGACCCCAGGCAGTTGCGCGGCCAGCAGGAAATTGAAGTGGTAGCTGTCGAACGCTGTGATCGGAAGGTCCGTTGCGCCCTCGCTCTCGTCCGGTAGTTCGCCGGAGGACGGGCGTGGGTCTGCCGTCAGTCCGCGTGCAGGCATGAACGAGCCGCCGTCTACGTGGAAGCGGCCCTCAAGGCGCCCATCAGAATGCGCATCGAGGACGGCCAGAGCGCTGCTGAGCGGAGGGAAGACGTTGGCCACCAGTCGGCCACCCGGGGCCACCGCGGCTTGGAGCGTGGCGGTGATGCGAGGCAGCGAACAGGTGACGATCACCTTGTGGAACTGCTTCTGCCACCGCCAGGCGCTCACGTCCACCGTGAGGACGTCCGGTTCGTAGCCGAGCGTCTTCAGGCTGGCCTGTGCAGCCTCAGTCAGCTCCGGGTCGATGTCCGCCGTGACGAGCCTCTGGGCACCCTTCTGGCGATGCGCGATCAGAGCGGCCTGATAGCCACTGCCGGTGCCGGCGTCCAGAACTTCGTCATCCTCTTGGATGTCGAGGATCTCCAGCATCCGGGCCGTGAGGCTCGGCTGTGTGCTGGACGACGTGGGGACACCAGAGGTCTGACGTTCTGACGCCTCGCCGGACTGCTGGTCGAGCCGGGTGACGAGGGTGGTGTTCGTGTAGATGGGGTTGTACCAGTCCTCCCCGTCCGCCGAATCGACCCGCTTCCACACCGTGGGGGTACCTCCTTGGCTCTGGAAGTAGGCCGGGACGAAGACGTGCCGCGGAGTCTCCTCGAAGGCGGCCTTCCAATGGGGCGACGCGAGGTCTCCCGTCTCTACCAAGATGCTGGCCAAGTTCTTGGCGAGAGCAGTCCAGTTCATGGGCGGCACCAAGCCTCCAAGGTGTGTGAGATTGCCGAGGCGAGTGGGATCTCCGGGCAGTCAAGCCAGGCCCACTGCCCGGAGGGGTTGGCCTCCAAGAATGTCCACTCCCCATTCGGTTGAACGATGAAGTCGAACGCTGCGTAGGTCAGGCTCATCCTGGCCATGTACGAGCGGACGCCGACGGTTACGGCGTCCGGTGGGTCGATCGGCTCGTACTCAAGCGAGTCATAGTCTGCTCGCCAGTCAATCGCCGCGGCCTCACTGTGCGTCTTGATCTTCACGCTGTGGCAGGCGCCGCCCACGCAGATCAGCCGGACCTCGTAGTCCTTGATGACGCGTTCCTGGAACAGGTGGGCAGTCTGATCCACACCATCCAGGGAACTGAGATCCACCTCGCGCGTATACATCGTTTCTGAACCGTTGGTGTGCGAAATGTAAGGCGTCCCGAGCGGCTTCGTGATCACGGGGCCGCCGATGCCGTCAGCGAAACTCCGGACTTCATCAGCCGAGTTGGTGATCAGAGTGCGAGGGGTGGGCAATCCTGCCAAGCGCGCAACGCGAAGTTGTTGGGGCTTGAACTCGGCGGCAGACGCCCGCGTGGGATGATTCATCCAGTGCGCACGAAGGCTAGTCAGTACGCCACCGAATCCGATTCGAGCGGCGCCCCGTGCCCAGTGAGCATCTGATTCGGACAGCTCGGGGAACTCGAACAGGCGGGGGCGGTTCCAGTAGACGGCGCCTACGTCGGTCAGTTCGACGCTGCGGTATTTATTGGCAAGGCTACCCACCCACTGCCCATCCACGTTGCTGGCACGTAACTCCAGCTCGTGTGGGAAGTCGCGGGTATCCATACGGAAGACGGGGATGCCGGCTGCGGACAGCCCCTCGACGACGAGATCAGTTCCCGCCTCGAAGGGGCCATCCACGACCAGGACGGTATGCGTCACTCGAAGAATCCAGGGTCGCCGCCCTCATCGTGCGGCGGCGGGTTCTTCGGGTCGCCATCCGGGTTCGTCTTCTGCGACGTTGCCATCGCCGTCAGCGCCGTGCCGTCCCGGAACCGGGCCGTCTGCGTGGCCGGGTTGTAGACCGGACGGGGCTGCGGAACCGCGGACGACATCGAGGGCCGGAAGCGGGCACCGGCCACAGCGAACGGACGGGTAGCCCCCGGCATGTCGGCCACAGGGGCATGGCCCTGGAGGGGCAAGGGTGCAATGAGCTGCACGTTATTTCCTTTCGCTCGGAATTGCGGGTAGGGCACTACACCTCACATGCGCTGTGCAATTCAGCGCGCACGAGGGGTCTATGGAGGGAGCGACCGGCAACGGCCATAGGTCTACAACGGTGACCTTGCAGAGCTGTCGCACCCAACCGGGGGGATAGGTAGGGCTTCAAGAACGGTTGCAGCACATGCGACACGGCGCCTTGTGCGTGTTCTCGGCTTTCCTGAGCGATACGACAACCACGTGCGTGGGGCTGCATCTGCCCAATAGCACGCAGTCTTGGGCCGCGTGGTATCGGTTGCCGCACATTGCGACATAGACCGCTGTCGTGATCGCTTGCTGCCCGTTCATGCGTTTCCCTGTAGTCGGTCTTGCTGGCTTGCCTGTGCCCGGCCCCGCCCCTACGAAGGGCCGGGCACCCGCTATCGGTTGGACTGCCGGATGAAAGCAGACCGGCGCCCCGGGAAGCCCCTGCCAATAGCGGTGGTAGTGCCACGGCACATGCGGCAAGCCGGGCGGCAGGTAGACCACGCCGGAAGTCACGTCCAGGGCTCCCCCGTACTTCGTCCACCACCCATCGGGACTCCCCGCATAGGGCGTGCCGGCGAACGGTCAGCGGCGGCCTTCACAGCGTCCGCCCCAGCGGGCCGAACTGCTTCCGTCGCGCGTTGTCCTCGTGCACCCGCGAACGAAGGCGTGCCAGCGGCTCGCTATCGCCGTCAGCCGTCCGCTCGTGCTCCGACTGGTCGTCCGCTGCAACGGGGGTCTCCTGGTCAGGGCACCCCGGGCGCCCGCACTTGCACGGCGGGAAGCGGAGGGCTCGCGCCGCTCGCGGGCTGGTAGGTGGGTGCCTGGTCCATGCTGGGTCCTTTGCGTTCACGGTGTCGCGCAATTGCATCTGGGACTGCACCCACAGTGACGGGTTCGGCGTAGGCTCAAAAGGCTTGGAGCCATTCCAACGCAAGCGGAATACCGTGGAGTTGAACACGTGAGCGAGGGAGCCGACCAGGCACGTGAGCCTGCGAACGGTGCGGCCTACTTCGGCCAGGAGGCAAAGGCACTGCGCGAAGCGCTTGGGCTGTCTCAGGCACAGTTCGCCGTGCAGTTGCACTATCAACAAGCGCAAGTCAGCAAGGTTGAGAGTGGCACAGTGCTGGCTTCGGAGGCATTCGCAGAGGCCATGGACCGCGTCGCCGGGACGCCCGGGGTCTATCGGCGACTACGGAACAAGCTAGCCAAGCAGGGCCACCCGGATTGGTTTGTGCCGTACATCACGCTTGAGGAGTCCGCGAGCGGAGTCACGGACTACTCGTGCACGTTCCTGATGGGTCTGTTGCAGACGCCTGAGTATGCGGCGGCGGTCATGCGCGCTTCCTTCCCGCGCGAGTCCGAAGATCAAATCAAGGAGCGCGTCGAGCTGCGCATGCGGCGGCAGGCGGTCATGGAACGTGACGATCCGCCGTTGCTGTGGGTGATCGTGCACGAGGCTGTGCTGCGGACGGTCGTTGGCGGACCCTCCGTCATGGTGGGGCAGCTTGATCACCTCACGGTGCTCATGCAGTCGCCCCACGTGGCCCTTCAGGTTCTTCCCTACAAAGCGGGTGCCGCTCCATCCCACCTGCCCTTTACTCTGCTTGCGTTGGACGATAGGCCTCGCGCGGTCTACACCGAAACGCCGACCCACGGCGGACAGGTGGACGAGACGCCTGGCGTGGTGGCCTCTGCGGTCAACATGTTCGACCGGCTACGCATGGCGGCGCTCTCCGAAGAGGAGTCGCTTGTTTTGATTCGCAAGATCATGGAGGACCACGCGAAATGAGCAACACTCCCGGCCCTAGGCCCCTGCGGTGGGTCAAGAGCACATACAGCGCTGGGGAAGGCCAGTGCATCGAGTGGGCGCCGGACCACGCGAAGGCCCATGGTGCTGTCCCTGTCAGGGACAGCAAGAACCCTCAGGGGCCCGCCCTCACGTTCTCCGCTTCGGAGTGGACTCACTTCGTGGAGTACGCAAAGGCGCAGTCTGTCTGACTCCGTACACTCATGGCTGAGGGCCCTCCCCACGTATCCCGGGGAGGGCCCTCGTTGCGTCTCCGGAAGCGTCTGGCGCTGCTACTTGGTGGACTGTCGTACAGGAGACTTCCGTCAGGCAGGGTTGGCGAATCGCTTCCCTGTTGAAGAGGGCCACGAGTACGCCTCGCTGCTGGTCGCTCGGCTCAGGTGCCCGCTCCAACTGAGCGGCAACCCATTCGGCGACGCTGACCGTTGAAGGTCCCTGCCGGCGAATTCCAGGGGTGGGGCTCTTGCTCAGACATCACGGCTCCCGAGGGTGGCGAGAAGGGCAGGGATCAGTTCCCGGTCTCTGTCCCAGGTGAGTCGTTCACGGGCTTCCTGGGGAGACAGCCAGTCGATTGCGCTGACCTCATCGCTCGGCTCGAACGTGCCGCTCGTAGCTTCCGCTGCCCAGTACCGGACGATCTTCGGGCGGTCTTGCGCGTCGGTGTAGACCGCCGAGGGGAGTTCAGCCCCCAGTCGGCAGGCCATACCCGTCTCTTCCAGTACCTCCCGAAGTGCGGCGCTACGGAAGGTTTCATCCCGCTTGAGCTTGCCCTTGGGCCAAGACCAGTCCGACCACTTGGGCCGGAAGACCAAGGCCAGTTCGATGCCGTCTCCGGAGGTCGAGCGACGCCACAGCACACAGCCAGCCGCACGGACCACAGATGCACGCTCCATGGCTCCCATGCTGCTCCATCCCGCCTGCACGCCCCTTGACCTGCGGCGTTCTTCACCGTGGTTAAGGTTCATACGGGTCGTCGTACTTGGGGCGGTGGACGAGGGCGATCTCCAGCGCGTCCGTGGAGCGCACCCGGCGCCACAGGACGCAGCCCGCGGCGCGTACCGGCTTCTCGGGGTACGTCACTTCAACACCCCTTTCCGTGCGGTCATGCGGCCGCCTCCGTGCGGTCATACGGCCAGCCTCTCAGCCCGGCCGCGCCCCGTCCGCACGTTCATGTCGCGCGCCTCCTCAGCTCGAACGGTCCTGCGGCCGTGGCAGCCAGACGCGGCCGAAGGCGAAACGGGCCGCCTCCACCTCGTGCCGCTGGTCGGCGTGCAGCACGCCCAGGGCGTATGCGGTGGCCGGGGCGATACGGGGGGTGCGGGCCGCGGCGGCGGCTGCCGCGGCGGCCTCCGCGGCGTCGCGGTGCCACTCCAGAGCCCGGCCGGCCTCCGCGAGCCGCGGGTCGCCGGCCTCGGGTGCGAGCACCTCCTGGGCGTAGCGGCTCAGCCGCACCAGCATCCGGACCTGATGCCAGGGCGCGTCCTGGCGCTGGTCGGCGGCGAGCGCGGCGGCGTTGTACGGGTAGCCGGCGCGGGACAGCGGCAGCGCGGCGACCGCCTCCGCCAGCCGCCGGTGCGCCTGCTCGGCGAGCGGCGGCAGGGCCTCGGCGGCGGGGAGCCCGGCGGTCGTACGGGCCAGTGGCGCCTCGGAGGCGAGCACCGCCACGGAGTCGGCGACGGCGTGGAAGCGGGAGGAGCCCAGGGCCTGGAGCGCGGCGGAGTGGGCGCGGGTGCGGGCGAGAGTGAGCTGGCGGTCCAGCAGCGCCCCGGCGCGCGCCGCCCCGGCCGACAGCGCGAGTTCGGAATCGGGATCGGAAGAGGCAGATGAGGTAGCGGAGGCAGCCGAAGCCGAGGGGGGCGGAGTGGTGGTTCTGGGCGTGCGGTCGCCGCGTTTGGCCCGTTCGCCGCGGGCCGGGCGGTCGCTGCGTTCGGGGCCCCGGCCGGTCAGCCGCTGGAGGGCCGCCATCAGCCGTTCACGGCGGGCGGCGCAGGCCTGTTCGCGGGAGAGGGTGCCGGAGAGCCAGCCCAGTTCGGAGCGGAGCTGGTCGGCCCAGTCCTCCTCGGTCAGCGGCCGGAAGGTGTACAGGGTGGCGCTGATCCGGCGGGCGGCGCGGCGCAGCTGCCGGGCGGCCTCTCCGGCACCCTCGGCGTCCGAACCGCTCTCCCGGTGCAGCCGCAGACTGCGCAGGAAGTCCGCGGACTGCTGGTGCAGGTAGTCGGCGAGCACCTCGTCGGCCGTACGGGAGGCGAGGTCGGCACCGATGCCGGAGCCGGTCGCGCGGTCGTCGTCACCGCCGGTGCGGGCGCCCGTCACGGGTCCGTACGCGGCGTCGTCCGGGCCGTACATGCCGTCGTTCCCCCCGTACGGCCCGTCCACCACCGCGGCTCGGGCCCCCGGCGCCCGGCCGGGCTCGTATCCGGTTCCGAGGAGACCCGCCGGTCCTCCGCTCGGCTGGTCATGTCGCTGGGCCACGCCGGCGCCTCCGGGCGTCAATGAGCATTTCCTGTACGTTGCGCAGCGGCGCGCCGTCCGCGTCCACCGCCTGCCGGGTCCAGTCGCCGTCCGGGCCGAGGTGCCAGGACGAGGTGGAATCCGCGGTCCCCGTCTCCAGCAGCCGGTTGAGGGAGGCGCGGTGCGCGGGGTCGGCGACCCGCACCAGCGCCTCGATCCGGCGGTCCAGATTCCGGTGCATCATGTCGGCGCTGCCCAGCCACACCTCCGGCTCCCCGCCGTTGCCGAAGACGAAGATCCGGGAGTGTTCGAGGAAGCGGCCGAGGACGCTGCGGACCCGGATGGTCTCGCTCAGGCCGGTGACGCCGGGCCGGAGCGCGCAGATGCCGCGGACCCAGATGTCGACCGGGACACCGGCCTGGGAGGCCCGGTAGAGCGCGTCGACGACGGCCTCGTCGACCATCGAGTTGACCTTCATCCGGACGTAGGCGGGCCGGCCCGCGCGCTGGTTCGCGATCTCCTTGTTGATCCGCTGGATCAGGCCGTCCCGCAGGGACTTGGGGGCGACCAGGAGGCGGCGGTAGGTCTCGCGGCGGGAGTAGCCGGAGAGCCGGTTGAAGAGGTCGGAGAGGTCGGCGCCGACCTGGGGGTCGGCGGTCAGCAGCCCGAGGTCCTCGTAGAGCCGCGCCGTCTTGGGGTGGTAGTTGCCGGTGCCCACATGGGAGTAGCGGCGCAGCATCTCGCCTTCCTGGCGGACCACCAGCGAGAGCTTGCAGTGCGTCTTGAGGCCGACCAGGCCGTAGACGACATGGCAGCCGGCCTCCTCCAGCTTCCGCGCCCACTTGATGTTGGCCTGCTCGTCGAAGCGGGCCTTGATCTCGACGAGGACGAGGACCTGCTTGCCGGACTCCGCGGCGTCTATCAGGGCGTCCACGATCGGCGAGTCACCGGAGGTGCGGTAGAGCGTCTGTTTGATCGCGAGCACGTCCGGATCGGCGGCGGCCTGCTCCAGGAACGCCTGGACGGAGGTGGAGAAGGAGTCGTAGGGGTGGTGCAGCAGCACGTCGCGGGAGCGCAGCGCGGCGAAGATGTCCGGCGCGGAGGCCGACTCCACCTCGGCGAGGTCCCGGTGGGTGCCCGCCACGAATTTGGGGTACTTCAGCTCGGGCCGGTCCAGGGCGCCGATCCCGAAGAGGCCGGTCAGATCCAGCGGTCCGGGCAGCGGGTAGACCTCGGCGTCGGAGATCTTCAGCTCCTGGACCAGCAGGTCGAGCACGGCCGGATCGATGGATTCCTCGACCTCCAGGCGGACCGGCGGCCCGAAGCGGCGCCGCATCAGCTCCTTCTCCAGCGCCTGGAGGAGGTTCTCCGCGTCGTCCTCCTCGACCTCCAGGTCCTCGTTGCGGGTCACCCGGAACATGTGGTGCGCGCGCACCTCCATGCCCGGGAACAGTTCCTCCAGGTGCGCGGCGATGACGTCCTCGATGGGGACGTAGCGCTGCGGGGAGGCCTCCAGGAAGCGGGAGAGCAGCGGCGGCACCTTGACCCGCGCGAAGTGGTCGTGGCCGCTGACGGGGTTGCGTACGACGACGGCCAGATTCAGCGAGAGGCCGGAGATGTACGGGAAGGGGTGCGCCGGGTCCACCGCCAGGGGCGTGAGCACCGGGAAGATCTGCTGGCGGAAGAGGGTGAACAGGCGGGCCTGCTCCTTCTCGGTCAGCTCGGGCCAGCGGATCAGGTGAATGCCCTGGTCAGCGAGCTCGGGGGCGATGTCCTGCTGGAAGCAGGCGGCATGCCGGGCCATGAGCTCGCGCGAGCGCGTCCAGATCAGGTCCAGCACCTCACGGGGCTGGAGCCCGGACGCCGAGCGGGTGGCGACGCCGGTGGCTATGCGCCGCTTCAGTCCCGCGACCCGGACCATGAAGAACTCGTCCAGGTTGCTGGCGAAGATCGCCAGGAAATTAGCCCGTTCGAGGAGCGGGGTGGCCGGGTCCTCGGCCAGTTCCAGCACCCGCTCGTTGAACGCCAGCCAGCTCCGCTCGCGGTCCAGGAACCGGCCGCTCGGCAGCTCCTCGCCGTCCACGCCCACCACGCCCGTGTCCTCGTACGCATCGGGATCGGCGTCGAGGTCGGGCTCCAGGCCGGGCACCGTGCCCCGGACCGCGTGCGGGCGGTGCGCGGCGATCGAGCCCACGGAAGGCTGGGCCGAGGGGGCCGGGGCCTGCGGGGGCTTGGTGGCGGGCATCTCGGGCTGGACCTGTGCCTGAGCGCTGGGCTGCTGGTTCATGGCCTTATTCTTCCGCGTTCCAGGGGTTCCAGGCGCGTCGGGAGGGGGCGGCGCGAGACGGAGCCTCGGGTTCGGGACGTTCGGCACAGCGGGCTGCATTCAGCGATGCTCGCAAGTGACGTTGAATCGCCGGTAACGCGGACATGGCGCACAGGCAAGCGGGATGCTGCTCCCAGGGGTTTTCGGGCCTGCGGGGGCCCGGCACCACACCTGCGACGGCGAGGCCCGGGGGCCGGGAGCTAAGGCCGGCCGACGGGCCGCGTCCCTTGTTTTCCCCCTGGGCTGTCTTTGTAACACGTCCGGCGAGCGGGGCGGTATGTCCGGTTTGTTGGATCAAGGGACGGGCGAGGTGAGCTCTGCCGGATCTCAGCCGCGCCGGCGCCGGGCCTCAGCCGTGCCGGCGGCGCATCACCCGGAACGCGAACACGGTCAGGACGGCCGTCAGGGCGAGCACGATGCCGCTCTCGATCCACGCCAGCGGCCAGTGGTGCGACACGGGGTGGTGGTCCATGTACTGGCCGGCCACGCCCTTTGCGCGCAGACAGGGCTCCATGCCGGCCACGGAGTCGCAGATGTTCTCCGGGAGGTGGGTGCCGGCGCGGGTGTGATACCCCTGCCCCACGAGCCAGGCGTTGTCCGGCAGCTGGGGCGACTGCTCGGCCCCGAACTCGGTGGTCGCGATCGGCATCAGATACGGCCTGATCTGCTTCAGCACGACCTCGATCAGGACCATGGCGCCCAGCGTCACGCCCATCGTCAGCACCGTCCCGCGCAGCAGCAGACCGGCCAGCACCCCGACCGCCAGGGCCAGCAGCGAGTAGGCGACCGGCACCGGCCCGAGCGCGGCGAAGTCGAGGGTGGAGTACCAGTAGGAGCCCGAGACCTCGTCGCCGACGGCCTGCCACAGCCAGGCGAACACCGCCGAGAGGGCGGTGGTGGTGAGCAGCACGATCAGCGCGGGCAGCGCGGTCTTCGCCGCCAGCCAGCGCAGCGGGCTCACCGACTGGGTCAGCACGAGCTTGTGGGTGCCGGCCTCCAGCTCACGGGCGATCAGCGGTGCGCCGAGGAACAGGCCGATCAGCACGGGCAGCAACAACAGCCCCATCTCGGCGAGTTGCAGGGCGAAGCCGTAGGTGCCGCGGAAGGCGGTGACCGCCTCCTGGGTGCCGTCGCAGCGCGGGACGAGGGAGATCAGCGAGCAGCCGTCGATGTGGTGGGCCGCGATGAATCCGGCCGCCCGGCCGCGCAGCACCGCGCACCAGACCGCGCCGACAACCACGGCGGCCCACAGCGCAGCGAAGAACAGCCGGTGCTGCCGCCAGACCAGCCA
This sequence comes from Streptomyces sp. NPDC058773, assembly GCF_042746015.1. Lineage (NCBI taxonomy): Bacteria > Bacillati > Actinomycetota > Actinomycetes > Kitasatosporales > Streptomycetaceae > Streptomyces > Streptomyces sp. NPDC058773. The sequence goes on along the minus strand of NZ_JBHYPE010000056.1, from coordinate 15,295 downwards.
GCCGATGCCGCCCAGCGGTCCGGACCGGCCGGACGCCCGGGTGCCGCGCCCGTCGCCCGCGGCGGGTTTGGCACCGTCCGCCCCGAGGTGTGCTGTGGTGGTCATGCCGCCGCTCCCTTGCCGCTGTGTTGGGTGTGCCGTGCGCGGGGTGCGCTGTCCGGCGGGTTCTTCCAGGTGCTTCGCAGGCCTGCCGGGCCGGGGGTCCCGTTGCGCGGCAGACCGGGGATGCCGGGCTTGTTGCCGGGCCGGCGGCAGAAGGACGCCGAGACCGGTTCCGCGCTCGGCGCGATCAGATCGGGGGCGTCGGGCGCGCGCAGATAGGCGAGCAGGAGTTCCTCCAGGGACGGCTCCACGGCCTCCCACGCCCCCGCCGCCACCGGGCCCTTCCGCCGTACGACCGCGGCGAAGTGACGCCCCGCCAGCTGCGCCTCGACGACCGGGTGCGCGGCGATCTCGGGCGGCAGCGCCTCGCCGGGGCGCTGCCCCATGACCAGGGCGTGCGCCCCGATGACGTCATCGACCTCGCCCGCGAGCCGCACCCGGCCGCCGCCCAGCACCAGCAGGTAGTCACAGACCCCGTCGAGCTCGGCGAGCAGGTCCGACGACAGCACGACGGTGGTGCCGTGCTCCGCGGCCTGGGCCAGCAGCAGCGCGGCGATCCGGTGCCGTACGAGCGGGTCGACACCGGCCAACGGTTCGTCGAGCAGCAGGAGTTCAGGGCTCCTGGCGAAGGCGAGGGCCAGCCCGAGACGGGTGCGCTGCTCGATGGTGAGAGCGCCGACCCGGGCGTCGAGGGGGATGCGGCCGTCCTGGACGATCCGCTCGGCGCGCCGCCGGCTCCAGCGGCCGGGGTGGAGCTCGCCGCCCAGCCGCAGGCGCTCGGCGACCGTCAGCCGGGGGTGGCGGGGCTTGCCCTGGGCGAGGTGGGCGACCGCGCCGTGGGCCGCGGCGCCGGCCGGGGCCTCGCCCCAGACCCGTACGGCCCCTTCACGGGGGCGGGCCAGCCCGGAGACGAGCGAGAGCAGGGTGCTCTTCCCCGCGCCGCTCGGCCCGACCAGCGCGCAGATACGGCCGGCCGGCAGCCGGAAGGTGCAGTCGCGCAGCGCCCAGTGGCGGCGGTAGCGCTTGCCGAGACCGACCGCCTCGATGGCGGTACGCCCCGAGGCCCGGCCGGTCATCTGATGCCTGGCCATCGACCGCATCGCCCCCCCTGACCCATTCCACTAATTAAGTAGTGAAAGGGTGGGGGAAGCGGGCTGCACCTGTCAACCTCGGCCGCCTACGCTTCCCGCGTGGCCACTTCTCCCGCACCCGCGACACCGCCGCTGCCGTACACCCCCGACTACCCGATCCGCACCGAACGCCTGGATCTGCGCCCGGTCACCCTCGACGACTTCGCGGCGATCCACGCCTACCGGAGCCGCCCCGAGGTCAACCGCTACCTCCGCTCGGAGCCCTTCGACGAGGCCGCGTCCCGGGACTTCGTCGCCTCCACGTCCAGCCGCACGGCGCTGCGCGAGTCCGGCGACGGCCTCCAGCTCGCCGTCGTCGTCCGCGACGGCGGCACCCTGGTCGGCGATGTCACCTTCGTCTGGAAGAGCCGCGAGCACCGCCAGGGCCGCATCGGCTATGTCTTCCACCCCGGGCACGCCGGCCACGGCTACGCCACCGAGGCGAGCCGGGCGCTGCTGAAGCTGGGCTTCGAGGAGCTGCAACTCCACCGCATCCAGGCCGAGTTGGATGGCCGCAACACCGCCTCGGCCCGGCTGCTCGAACGGCTGGGGATGCGCCGGGAGGGCCATCTGCGGGAGAACGAGTTCCTCGACGGGGAGTGGAGCGACGAGGTCATCTACGCGATGCTGGCGCGCGAGTGGCGGGCGCTGGGGGAACAGGCGTAGGGGGCGGGCCGTACGGGGACAGCCGTAGGGAACGGGCCGTACGGGGACAGCCGTAGGGAACGGGACCCTCATGGATCGATCCCGCCCCCTCAGGCCCGCTTACGCCTGCGGCCGCCTCACGTCTCCGACCGGTACATCAGATCCGTCTCGTGCGTGGCGAAGCCCATCCGCTCGTACACGGTCACCGCCGCCTTGTTGTCCGCGTCCACGTAGAGCATCGCCGTCGGCAGCCCCTGACCGGCCAGGTGGCGCAGCCCGATCGAGGTCAGGGCCTTGCCGAGGCCGCCGCCCTGGGCGCCCGGCCGCACCCCGAGCACATAGACCTCCCCGAGGCCCTCGTCGGCGTGCACCTTGGTCCAGTGGAAGCCGATCAGGCGGCCGTCCTTCTCCGCCAGGAAGAAGCCCTTGGGGTCGAACCACGCCTCGGCCTTGCGGTCGTCCAGGTCGCGCTGGATCAGCGAGCCCTGCTCCGGGTGGTGCGCGAACGCCTCGGCATTCACCTCCAGCCAGGCCGCGTCATCGGTGCCCGGCTGGAAGGTCCGTACGGACACCCCGGCCGGGAGCACCGGCTCCGGCAGCTCCAGGTCCGTCAGCCGGCGCCGCATCTGCCGCAGCTCCCGGAACATCGTCAGCCCCAGGGTCTGCGCGAGGTGCCGGGCGGCCGGATGCCCGCCGTGCGCCCAGACCCGCAGCCGGCGCCCGGACTGCTCCAGCAGCTCGCCGCCCAGCGCCCGGCCGTGCCCGCGGCCGCGGTGCCCCGGGTGGACCACCAGCTCGGCGGCCGGTGCCTCCACCGGGTCGGTGTCCTCCAGCTGCCCGTAGGCGACCAGCTCGTCGGCCTCGTCGACGCGCGCGTACACCAGCACATGGCGCACGCCTTCGCGCCCGCCGCCGCGCAGCTGCAGCCGCCCCTGCTCGGACACGGCGGGCTGCCCGTCCGTACGCGCGGCCCGCTCGATCAGTTCGAGGACGGCCGCGCCCGCCTCCGGCGCCAGCTCGTCGACCACCTGGATCCTGCGGCCGGCCCGGCCCATCTCCTGTCCCGCGTCATTCATGTGTGAAGCGTACGACCCCGCCGGGCTCCCGTAGGGGCACCACCCGCACGCCGTCCCCTCCCCGGCCACCCGGCTCGTCACCCGTGCACCCCTGTTGCACTACGCGCGTCGACAATAAGCTGCCGTCCGCTCAGGAACATCCAGGAGGGGAACCATGCCAGCGACACCGCAACGGCGCCGCGCCGTACGAAGATTGACGATCGGCGCCGCCGTACTGGCCGCCGCCGGAATCGCCGCCACCGCCCTGCCGGCCGGCGCCGACACCGGCCAGGGCGCCCGCACCGACGGCACCGGCCGCACCGTCGACGTCCAGCTGCTCTCCTTCAACGACTTCCACGGCAACCTGGAGCCGCCGCAGGGGTCCTCCGGCACGGTCGAGGAGGTGCAGCCGGACGGCAGCAAGAAGAGCGTCCCGGCGGGCGGCGCCGAGTACCTCGCGCAGTCGCTGCGGACGGCCCGTAAGGGCCACCCCTACTCGGTGACCGCCGCGGCCGGCGACCTGGTCGGGGCCAGCCCGCTGCTGTCCGGGCTGTTCCACGACGAGCCGACCGTCGAGGCGATGAACAAGCTCGGCCTCGACGTCACCTCCGTCGGCAACCACGAATTCGACGAGGGCCGGTCGGAACTGACCCGACTTCAGCAGGGCGGCTGTCACCCGAAGGACGGCTGCTACGAGGACGGCAGGAAGTTCCGGGGCGCCGGCTTCCCGTACGTCACCGCCAATGTCACCGACGACAAGACCGGCAAGCCGCTGCTCAAGCCGTACTCCGTCTGGAAGCGCAAGGGCGTCAAGATCGGCTTCATCGGGGTGACCCTGGAGGGGACCCCGGACATCGTCAACGCCGAGGGCATCAAGGGCCTGAAGTTCCACGACGAGGTCGAGACGATCAACAAGTACGCCAAGGTGCTGAACCGCCAGGGCGTCAAGGCGATCGTCGCCCTCATCCACGAGGGCGGCATGCCGGCCTCCACCTCGTACAACTACAACTGCGACAGCCCGGGCCCTGGCGACGGCATCTCCGGGCCGATCACCGAGATCGCCGAGCACGTCACGCCCCGGGTCGACGCGCTGGTCACCGGCCACACCCACCAGGCCTACGCCTGCACCGTTCCGGACCCGTCCGGGAGGCCGCGCACCGTCACCTCCGCCGCGTCGTACGGCAGGCTCTACACCGACACCACGCTCACCTACGACCGCCGCACCCGCGACATCGTGCGGACCACCGTCAAGGCGCCCCACTCAGCGAACCACGTCGTCGACCGCACCCAGCCCAAGGCCGCGGACCTGACGTCGCTGATCACCCGCTGGAACAAGCTGGCCGCGCCGGTCGCGGGCCGCCCCGTCGGCCATATCTCCGCCGACATCGCGGGCCGCGGCGCCACCACCCCCGAGTCACCGCTCGGCGACGTCATCGCCGACGCCCAGCTGGAGGCCACCAAGGCCGACGGCAAGGGCGGCGCGCAGCTGGCCCTGATGAACCCCGGCGGGGTGCGCTCCGACCTCGCCTTCAAGGCGTCCGGCCCGGAGGGGGACGGGGTGGTCACCTACGGGGAGGCGTTCACCGTCCAGCCGTTCACCAACATGCTGAACGTCGTCGACCTCACCGGCGCCCAGCTCCTCAGCGGGCTCCAGCAGCAGGTCAGCGGCCCCAACGCGGCCTCCCCCAAGATCCTCCAGGTGTCCCAGGGGCTGACCTACACCCTGGACATGACCAAGTCCGGCGCCGACCGCGTCGTCAAGGACTCGGTGAAGCTGAACGGGGTGGCCCTCGACCCGGCCAAGACCTACCGCGTCGCGATGAACGAGTTCCTGGCCGGCGGCGGCGACGGCTTCCCCGCCTTCAAGGACGCCAGGAACAAGTACGTCGGCCCCTCCGACCTCGACGCTTTCACCGCCTACCTGACCGCCCACTCCTCGGCGGACAAGCCCCTCACGCCGCCGAAGGCTGACCGGATCACGGTGGTGAAGTAGGCGGCAGCCCCCTGAGGGGCGGCCGGCAGCGCACCGGCCGCCCCTGACGCCCGCCCGCGCACTCCCCCGCCCGGCCTCCGGCTTCCCCCCACCCCTCACTCCACCCCGAACCATGTCTCCGCAAGGGACTTCAGGGTCGGGGCGGGTGGGGCGGGGAGTTCGCGGAGGTAGCGGGGGAGATTGCCGTAGACGTGCAGGAGGGTGAGGGCGAGGAGTTCGTCGGGGGCGAAGGACTCGCCGTAGGCGCGGAAGACGCGCGACAGGAGGCGGGGGTCGGCGCGGGAGACGTAGAGGCCCACGGCGACGAAGTCGTAGGCGCGGTGCCCGATCATCGCGGGTTCGAAGTCGAGGAGGCCGGTCAGCCGCCAGTCGTCGTGCTCGTCGACGGTCAGATGCTGCCGCATGAACTCGGTGTGGAGCAGGACGCCGGGCTCGTCGTCGGGCAGCGGCACGGACGCGAGGAAGTCGGGGAGCTGCTCCAGCCAGGGTTCGGGGAGGCCGCGGGCTCGCTGCCGCCCGACCGCCGTGGCGCGCTGCCGGCCGAGGAAGTCGCCCCAGTCGCCGGGGCCGAGGGCTCCGGCGAGCGGTGCCGGGTCCAGGGCGTGCAGGGCGGCCAGGGTCTCGCCGGCCTCGGTGGCGATCCGGTCCTGGTCGGCAGCGGGGACACGGGGCCAGGTGACGGCCAGATCGGTGCCGCGCAGCCGGGACATCAGGACGTAGCGCCAGCCGTTCTCGTACGCACCGGCGTCGTGGACGTACGGGGTGGGGACCGGGAGCCGCCCCTGGAGGTGGGTGAGGACCCGGGCCTCGGTCACCCCGTCCTCGGCCGCGATGGCGGGGAAGAGCTTGAGGACGTAGCGGCTCCCGGCGGCGTAGACGGGCCGGGAGCCGGTCGGATAGCGGGTGAGGGGGTCGGCGCGGATACCGAGCCGGGTGCAGAGCGCGGCGGCGCCGGGCCGCATCACCGCTTCGTCGGGGACGATCGCGTCCCACTCGTCGTCCGTGTCCACGCGAGGCAGCATGCGCGGACGGTAAGGCGGTGGGCGGAGGGACGGCAAAGGGTTTTCGGGGCCCCGAGTGACAGGGACCGGCCGTATGAGGAGTGGGGTCACCCGTAGGGGAGTTGGGACAACCGTAGGGGACATGGGCGTTGCCTGTCGGAGAGTTGGGGCTACCCGTAAGGCAGTTGGGGCTACCCGTAGGGGAGTCGGCGGTCCGCTCGCGACGGTCCGGCCGTGGGGGCGCCGGCTGCCGCCGTGGACGGTGCTGCCGCCGCTCCGGTTCGGGGCGGTGCTGCTGCTCGTACGGGGTGTGCCGGGGCTGGTCGAGAACGTCACCACGGCCACCGGGCTCACCCCTTACCGGCTGCTGGGGCTGGACGGGCAGCCCGCCGACCCGGCGACCGGGGAGTTCTGGACGGAGATGGCGATCAATACGTACTTCTTCGTGGGCGCGGTGGTGATGCTGCCGCCGGCCCTGCTCCATCACCGGGGCCTGCGGGCCGCCGGGCGCGCCGGCGGCCCGTCCGGTCAGGAGAAGTCGGCGGCGTGATCCCGGGCCCACTGGGCGAACGTGCGGGCCGGGCGGCCGGTGACCCGCTCCACGGCGTCCGCGACGGGGAACGCCGGCGCGTCGACCGAGCGGCCGAACATCCGGACCAGCTCCAGCGCGGCCTCCTTGGGGAGGTGCGGCCCGGCCATCGCCTCGGCCGCCTCCTCCTCGGTGATCTGCTCGACCCGGGTCTCCCTGCCGGTCGCCCGTCCGATCTCGGCGACCTGCTGAGCCACCGTCAGCTCCTCCGGGCCGGTGACGACATACGCCTGGCCGAGGTGCGTACCGCTGCGGTCCAGCAGGGCGGTGGCCGCGACGTCCGCGAGGTCGGCCTCGTGGACGGGGACGCCGCGGGCGCCCGGGTGCGCGTCGCGGACCACGCCGGTCGCACGGATCGCCGGGGCCCAGGCGAGCGCGTTGGTGGCGTAGTTGCCGCCGCGGACAAAGGTCCACTCCAGGCCGGAGTCCCGGACCACGCGCTCCAGACCGGCGTGCAGCCGGGCGATGTGGTGCGCGTCGTCGGCCGGCGTATCGGTCACCGCCAGCGAGGAGTTGAGAACGATCCGGCGGACCCCGGCCCGGACGGCGGCCTCGGCCAGCGCCGCCGCGGCCCGGTCGCCGCCGGCCGCGAGATTGAGGAACAGCGCGTCGGCGCCGGTCAGCAGCGGCGCGAGCTCGTCCGCGGCGGTGAGGTCGGCGCGGACGGTCTCGGCCGCGGCCGGCAGCCCGGCGCGCACCGGATCGCGGGTCAGCGCGCGGACCGCGGCGCCGTCCGCGAGGAGCCGGCCGACAAGTCCGCGGCCGATATTGCCGGTTGCGCCGGTCACAACGATCATGGGGGCAGCTTCCTGCGACTTCATGGGATGACAACCGTCTTCCGTTAGTTGAGTGAATGCGCTGAATGTGAGCAAGGAAACAAGAAAGCCGGGCAATGGCGCCGAACGGCTTGCTATGGATCATTGGTACGGATCAATGGCGCGACAAGCCGCACCGTGTTGCATGGGTCACCAAGAGATGTGACGGTAGTTCAAGTCGCCGCAGATGTACGGCAATTTCTTGCCAAGAGTGCCGGGACAACCCGCATGTATCCGACTTACTTCCGATGCGGCTTGCATGCCCGGGCCCCGCTCGTGATGAAATAATCGGATGCGAACCCCCACACGCATATCTTCACCCTCGCCCCCGCCTGCCGCGCACGCCGAATCCCTTGCGCCGGGCGCCCCGGACGACACCACCGGGGACACCAGAAAGCTCGACGCGATCAATCCCTACGCGGACCTGGCGGCCCTCGCCGACCCCGAGCCGGAGCCGGAACCCGGGCCGGAATTCGGCTCGTCCGACACCGCTCCCCACCGCCGTTCCTACCTCAACGAGCGCGACGACAGCGACGATCCGCTCGGTCTCGGGCTGCGCTCGGACGACGAGCGGGACGAGTCCTGGAAACCGCCGAACCACCGTCGGAAGAACCGCCGCAAGAAGCGCGGCCTCAGCCGGTTCGCCGCCATGTCGCTCACGCTGAAACTGCTGGTAGCAGTGCTGGTCGGCACGGCATTCCTGGGACTCTTCGACCGCTTCGCGGTGCTGTACGCACAGAACGCGGCCGCGGAAAAGGTGAAGGACGCGCTGCATCTGAACGCGACTCCCGAGGTCGACATCAAGGGATTCCCGTTCCTCACCCAGGTCCTGGACAAGCACGTTGACCAGGTAAAAGTCACGATTCCCGACCTGGCGGCGGACCGCGTTTCGCTGGCGAAATTCGAGGCCACCGCGAACGATGTGCGGATCGAGGGGGATCTGCCCAGCTCCATCAAGGGCGCCACGATCGGCACCATGAACGGCAGCGTGCTGCTCGCCTTCGACGACATGAATCGCGAACTGGGTGCCTCGCAGGTCAAGTTCAGCGAAATGGGGCCCAACGCGGTCCGCGCCGTCGGGCAGTTGCCGATCGCCGGCCACGAGCTGCGGGTGCGGGCCGAGGCACGCATCAAGCGGGCCGGTGACCGCGGTGTCTCCACCGACATCAGCCGGATGCGCCTGGACATCGGCGACATCGCCGTCTACCGCCCCGGCACCGGCAAGGAAGAGGGCCTGCGGCTGACCCGCAAGACCGCCGCCGAGCTGAGCCGGCAGGCCGCCAAGGTCAAGTCGATGCTGAGCATCCCGGCGATCGCCGACCGGATCGGCATCCCCCATGCGTACATCCAGGAGGCGCTGCACAACGAGCAGAAGCTGCACGAGCTGACCGGCTCGCCGCGCTTCATCGACAAGCTGATGAAGGTCAATCTGGTCGATGTGGTGGCCGACCACCCGTGGCTGCTGCAGAAGGTCGGCATCGACCCGAAGATCCTCGGCGCGCTGACCGGGCTCACCAAGCCGCAGCTCGCGGACCAGCTCTCGCTGTCCTTCCAGCTGCCCAAGACGCCGGGGAACGTCCGGCTGCGCAACATCTCCGTCGAGGAGGACGGCATCCGCGCCGACATCACGGGGTCGGAGCTGCCGTTCGGGGACGCGGCGAAGAAGAAGTAGCAGCCGGCGAAGAGGATGTGGTTCAGAAGCGGGGACGCACGACAGGGGCCGCAGCTCCGGACGCCGTAGGGGGCGATCCGGGACTGCGGCCCCTGAGCGTGAGGGGGGCCGGGCGGGTCGTCGCCCGGGCCCGTAGGGGATAGCCCGGCCGGGCTATCCCCTACGGGGCGTCCGGCGTCCCGGGCTCCGCCCCCGGCCCCGGCATCCCCGGCGGCGGCGTGGCCGCGCCCGGCAGTGTCAGCACCGCCTCCGTGCCGCCGAGGTCCGCGGAGCGCAGCCGTACCGCGCCGCCCGCCTGCTCCGCGGTCCGCGCCACGATCGACAGCCCCAGGCCACTGCCCGGCAGGCTGCGGGCGGACGGCGAGCGCCAGAACCGTTCGAAGACATGCGGCAGTTCGTCCTGCGGAATGCCGGGGCCGTGATCGCGTACGGTCAGCTCGCCGCCGGTCAGCCGCACCTCGACGGTCCCGCCGGCCGGGCTGAACTTCACCGCGTTGTCGAGCAGGTTGACCACCGCCCGCTCCAGCGGGGCCGGCTCGGCCCGGACGTACCAGGGGTCGAGGTCCGCCGCGATGGTCAGCGACGGGCCGCGCAGCCGGGCCCGCTCCAGCGCCGCGCCGACGATCTCGTGCAGCGCCACCACCGCGACGGCGCTCTGCCCCGGCCCCGGCGGCCGGGACAGCTCCTGGAGATCGCCGATCAGCGCCGCCAGCTCCCCCATCTGCGCCTTCACCGAGGTCAGCAGCGCCTCTTTGTCGGCGGGCGGGATCGGCCGGCCGGACCGCTCGCTGCGCACCAGCAGATCGATGTTGGTACGCAGCGAGGTCAGCGGCGTCCGCAGCTCATGGCCCGCGTCCGCGATCAGCTGCTGCTGCAGGTCGCGGGAGGCGGCCAGCGCCGCGGTCATGGAGTTGAACGAGCGGGAGAGCCGGGCGATCTCGTCCTCGCCGTCGGCCGGGATGCGGATGGCCAGGTCCTCGGTGCGGGCGACATGTTCGACCGCGTCGGTCAGCCGGTCCACCGGCTTGAGGCCGGAGCGCGCGATGACCAGACCGGCGGTGCCCGCGCCGACCACACCCAGCCCCGCGACCGCCGCCAGCAGCAGCGCGAGGCGGTTCAGCGCGCTGTCGACCTCGGTCAGCGGACGCGAGATGGACACCGCGAACTGCACGCCCTGGACGCCGATGTGCTTGGTCAGCACCCGGACGTCCGCGCCGCCGGTGGTGACCGCGTCATGCAGGGTGTCCCGGGCCACGCCCTGCGCCACCGCGACATCCGCGCGCTGCACCTGCACCGGCTGGGAGTTGGGCCCGATGCAGCGCGAGCCGTCGACCTGGACGATCTGGACGTTGTAGTACGAGGGCGGGGCGTTCTTGCTCTCGGTCGGGTCGGTGGGCTGGCAGTTGGCGTAGGTCAGCTGGAGGTAGTCGGCGGGGACGCTGACGTTCTGCAGCGAGCTGTCCACCTCGTCGCGCAGCTGGGCCCGGGTGAGCAGCCAGCAGGCCAGCGCGGAGACCGCCACCGCCACCGCCACCGCGGCCGCCGTGAGCAGGGTCAGCCGCGAGCGCAGCGGCAGCCGCGCGAACCGTGCGCCGAGCCGGCTGTACGTGCCGTCCGCCGCCGCTCCCCCGTGGGTGATCGTCGTGGTCATTCCGCCCCGCCGTCCGTCCGCAGGACGTAGCCGACCCCCCGCACGGTGTGCACCAGCCGCGGTTCGCCGCCCGCTTCCGTCTTGCGGCGCAGATACATCACGTACACGTCGAGGGAGTTGGAGGTGGGTTCGAAGTCGAAGCCCCATACGGCCTTCAGGATCTGCTCCCGGGTGAGCACCTGCCGCGGATGGGCGAGGAACATCTCCAGCAGGGTGAATTCGGTACGGGTCAGCTCGACCTGCCGGCCGCCCCGGGTCACCTCACGGGTCGCCAGGTCCATCCGCAGATCGGCAAAGCTCAGCACCTCGCCCTCCTCGGGCGGCGCACCGGCCGCCGCCGCGTACGAACTGCGGCGCAGCAGGGCCCGGATGCGGGCGAGCAGCTCGTCCAGCTCGAAGGGCTTGACGAGGTAGTCGTCGGCGCCGGCGTCCAGCCCCGTGACCCGGTCGCCGACCGTGTCCCGTGCGGTCAGCATCAGGATCGGCACGGTCACCCCGCTCGCCCGCAGCCTGCGGGCGGCGGTCAGGCCGTCCATACGGGGCATGAGGACGTCCAGCACGATCAGTTCCGGGTCGTAGGCCGCGACCTTCTCGACCGCGTCCAGACCGTCGACCGCCTGATCGGTCACATATCCCTCGAAGACCAGCGAGCGCTGGAGGGCCTCGCGGACCGCGGGCTCGTCGTCGACGATCAGGATGCGGGCGGGGTGGTCACCGTGCTCGGCGGGGCTCATGTGCGTGGATACCTCGGACCTCGGGTGGCTGCGGGCGGCTGGTCTTCAGCCTTGCATGACGGCGGGCGATCCGAGAGGGGAGACGCCGGGCGTCTCCTGCCGGGGTGGTGCCGGGCGACGGGCGGGGCGGGCGGTCAGACACCGCCGTTGCCGCCGCCGCGCAACGCGTCGAGGTCGTCCTTGACGGTGTTGATCGGGATCGCGAAGCCCAGGCCGACGCTGCCCGCGCTGCTGCTCGACGCCGAACTCGGCGAGTACATCGCGGAGTTGATGCCGATGATCTGCCCCTGCATATTGATCAGGGCGCCACCGGAGTTGCCGGGGTTGAGCGAAGCGTCGGTCTGTATGGCCTTGTAGGAGGTCTTCGACGAGCCGGTGTCGCCGTTGTACCGGTTGCCGCCGAACTCGAACGGCCAGCCGCCGCGGCCGCCCGGACCGCCCTGCTGCCCCTGCCCCTCCTCCTTGGGGACGGTCACGTCCCGGTTGAGGGCGGAGACGATACCGCTGGTCACGGAGCCGGTGAGGCCCTCGGGCGAGCCGATCGCCACCACCTGGTCGCCGACCGTGATCTTGTCGGAGTCGCCGAGCGAGGCCGCGGTGAGGTTCTTGCCGCCGCGCACCTTGACCAGCGCCAGGTCCTTGTCGGGGTCGGTGCCCACGACCTTGGCCGTCTTCCGGCTGCCGTCGCTGAAGGTCACGGTGACCGTGTCCGCGCCGGCCACCACATGGTTGTTGGTGACGATCTCACCGTCGCTGGTGATGACCACCCCGGAGCCGGTGGACTCACCGCCGTCGGTCCGCGCCTTGATCTCCACGATCGCCGGGCTGACCGCCTTGGCCACCGCCGAGACCCCGCTGCCGCTGGTCTTGCCCGCGTTGACCAGCGGCGTGGAGGACGTCTGCGGTGCCGACCGGCCGGTGGCGTCGGCCAGCAGCATCGCGCTGCCCCCGCCGATGAGACCGGACGCGAGCGCCACCGCCGCGATCAGTGCCACCGGCCGCCGGGCCCGGCGCCGCGGCTCGGGCGCGGCCGGGGGCGGCGGAACCGCCTGCCCGCCGAAGCCGGCGTACGACGAGGAGCCCGCGGCACCCCCGTACGTCTCCTGGCCGTGGTCGGGGCCGTAGCCGTACCCCTGCCCGTGGCCGTGTCCCTGGCCGTCGTCCCCGTACGCGGAGTACGAGCGGTCCTGTGGCATCTCATCGCCGCTTCGGCGGTAGCTCTGGGTCATGGAGATGACTCTGCGGCCGCTGCATGAGAGCTGCCTGAGAATGCCCTGAGAGACCCGACAGAAGTAGGTATGCCCGGTATAAGGACGGCCCGGACCCTCGGCGCGGACCGGGCGCGCTCAGCCGCCGCAGCCGCAGGAGCGCCGCACCACCAGCCGCGACGGGAACTGCCGCAGCCGCTCCCGCCGGGAGCCGGCCACCCGCAGGCCGTCGTCCAGCACCAGGTCCACCGCCGCCCGCGCCATCGCCTCGCGGTCCGAGGCGACCGTGGTCAGCGGCGGGTCGGTCAGCGCGGCTTCCTTCACGTCGTCGAAGCCCGCGACCGCCAGCTCACCGGGCACATCGATACGCAGCTCACGGGCCGCGCGCAGCACACCGATCGCCTGGTCGTCCGTCGCGCACATGATGGCCGGCGGCCGCTCCGGGCCGGCCAGCAGCTTCAGCGCGACCTGGTAGGCGTCATAGCGGTTGTACGGGGACTGGAAGTAGTAGCCCTCCGGCGACCGCCCGGACTCCAGCATCGCCCGCCGCCAGCCCTCGACGTGATCGGTGACCGGGTCGCCGGACTTCGGGGTCTCCTCCGTACCGCCCAGGAAGGCGACGTACGGATGGCCGTGCTCCAGCAGATGCCGGGTCGCCAGCTGGGCACCCCACACGTCGTCCGTCATCACCGCGACATCGTCGATGGCGTCCGGCCGCCGGTGCAGCAGCACCACACGCGCGTCCCACGCATCGATCTCGGCGGCGGCGTGCTCACTGGGGCCCTGGCTGATCAGGATCAGCCCGGCCACCCGCATCCCGAGGAACGCGCGCAGGTAGTGCACCTCGCGCTCGTCGAGATAGTTGGCGTTGCCGACCAGCACCATCTTTCCGCGCTCGGCGGCGGCCTGTTCGACGGCGTGCGCCATCTCCGCGAAGAACGGCTGCCGGGTGTCCGGCACGATCAGGCCTATGAGGTCGGTACGGCGGGACGCCATCGCCTGCGCGACACGGTCCGGCCGGTAGCCGAGCTCCTTGATGGCGGCGAGCACCCGCTCGCGCGTGGCCGGGGCGACCGGCCTTGGTCCGTTGTTGATGACGTAGCTGACAACGGCGGTGGACGTACCCGCCAGTCTTGCCACATCATCCCGCGTCACCTTGGCCACGCGCGGCAGTCTACGCGGGTGGTGCTACCGGCGGGCAGGCCGTGCGCTCCGGGAGTCCGCGCCCGCGGTGACCGCCTTCCCGGAGCCGTCACCGTCCCCGTGCGCGCCGCCCTCGGTCCGCTGCGCGCCGGCGCCGGACTTCGCCGCCTTCGCCGCGTCCTCCTTGGCCTGGGCGGCCTCCGCCGCCCGCTCCACCTTCTCCGGCGTCACGAAGCGGTAGCCGACGTTGCGGACCGTGCCGATCAGCGCCTCGTGCTCGGGGCCGAGCTTGGCGCGCAGCCGCCGGACGTGGACGTCGACCGTCCGCGTACCGCCGAAGTAGTCGTAGCCCCACACCTCCTGCAGAAGCTGGGCACGGGTGAAGACCCGGCCGGGGTGCTGCGCCAGGTACTTCAGCAGCTCGAACTCCTTGAAGGTCAGGTCCAGGACCCGCCCCTTCAGCTTCGCGCTGTACGTCGCCTCGTCCACCGAGAGATCACCGTTGCGGATCTCCATCGGGCTGTCGTCGGTCGTGATCTGCTGGCGGCCCATCGCCAGCCGCAGCCGCGCCTCGACCTCGGCGGGGCCCGCGGTGTCCAGCATGACGTCGTCGACGCCCCAGTCCGCGGTGACGGCGGCGAGCCCGCCCTCGGTCACCACCAGCACCAGCGGACAGCCGGGCCCGGTGGACCGCAGCAGCTGGCACAGGGACCGCACATGCGGAAGATCACGGCGGCCGTCGATCAGTATGACGTCGGCCCCCGGGGTGTCGATCAGGGCCGGGCCCTCGGCGGGCGCCACCCGCACGCTGTGCAGCAGCAGGCCCAGCGCCGGGAGCACCTCCGTCGACGGCTGGAGTGCGTTGGTCAGCAGCAGGAGCGAACTCATTCCCGACCACCTACCCGGTTCCCGGGGCTCTGTGTCCTCCGTTGCGTGCGGTCCTGCCTGCTTCGCTCGCCCATGACGTCTGGTTCCTCCTCGGTCCCTGCGACGGGGGCACCACCCGGCCCTGGCCGGGGGAGTCTGCGGCACTGCTTCGTACGGTTCCTCCAGCCGCGCGACGGGGGCGGCTGAAAGCACAAAAGGACCCGGGGGCTACGCTGCCCGGATCCTTCTTGCCCAGCAGGATAGCTCAACCGGCCTTCTGACCCGAGGCCGCTTTTGCAGCTTTTTGTATTCCGCCGATCACTTCGAGTGGCGGAACGGGGCCGTCGTTGACCGCGGCCCGCAGCTTGGCCGGGGGCGCGCACACCCCCGAATCCCCCATGTGAAGCGGCCACGGGCCCCTTGGGCGGGGCCCCGGCCGGCGGCCCTGCGTGGGGCTTCGCCCGCCCGCCGAAAGTCTCAATTTCTTGGACGCCGGCGTTCCACGATGTGGACTCGGCCCACGTTTTTGGCTTACCCGCCGTGGTGGTTGCTCGCCGTTTGTGGCCCGCTTCGCGGTGCCCCGCCGCCGTTGCGCCTGCGGCGGGCGGTGCCGCTGCGCGGGGCTGTCGGGTGCGGTGACGGGCCTGCGCGGGTGGGGGTGTCCGGACTGCTTCGCTTTACGTCCGGACC